>JAJYVY010000027.1 GCA_021791775.1 Microcaldota archaeon
CCTAAAACCATCCTTAGTTTGGATTGAGGGCTGAAACTCGCCCTCATGAAAATGGAATCCCTAGTAATCGCCCATCACTAAATCGATTGAGCCCTGATATTTATGCATAAAAAGAGCAAGTGCAATAATGCTTGCATATAGGGCAATGAAGGCAAGGCGCAGGTATCATTCAAGACTTGCCGCTCTGGCGCTTACGGGCTCATCGATGTGAAATTAGGCGGTGAATCTGTCCCAGCTCCTTGCACACACCGCCCGCCACGTCACCCAAGTGAGGTTCTAGTGAGGCAGTATCTTCGGATACTTTCGAGTTAGGGCTTTGTGAGGAGGGCGAAGGCGTAACAAGGTATCCGTAGGGGAACCTGCGGATAGATCACCTCGGAAAACTTTTGTTTTCTAATGATGTGCAAAAGGAAGCGTTGGGCCTCCCATTAAACCTCAAGACTGTTTTTTTTACCCACACGGCGTAAGCCATGAATATGCTTATTAATTCTGAGCGCATAGCAATACTATGGCAACTAAGCTAAAACTATCGCCGGACATAAGCTACATGCTCGGCATATACAGCGCGCGCGGAGAGCCGGAGCAGCCAATAAGAGTGCGTGCCGCCAACAGCGAGATGCTTGAGAGATTCATCAAGATAGCGATAAGCGAACTTGGCATAGAGCCTAACAAGATATTGCTGGAGGGGATGGACGCCTCTTTCTACAACTCGAAGATAAAGAGGCTTTTTGACAGGGCGCTTGAACGGCGGGCAAAGACATTTAAATACAGCAATGATTATTCTGGCAGCTACATAGCGGGCATATTTGATTGTTTGGGAGGTTTCGACAAGAAAGGCATGTTCATAAGGGATTTGGACGCGGCCGACTGGATGCTGATGGAGAACATAGGCATACATTTGAAAGCGCAAGGCAGCAAAGCATATGTGATGAATGAGAACCGTCTTGTAGAGCTCATAAAAAGGCACAGCTCTGCTCTGGGGGTTGTAGGAAATGCCAGAAAAAGCAGGCATTGAGTACGTAGGCATGGAGGAGGTGCTCCAGGACTTCTGGAAGAGGCCTCGGACTGAAGCCCGGGGGAATGGGGATACCACTTGATTATGGCATCTTGATCTTGGCGAGCATATTCTTTGGTATGCATGGCATGGAAGCCCCCCATAGCTTGTATCCTTCCTCGCTGTGCGATATGGCCGTGAGACTGCCGTTCTTTATTGCCATGCCAAGCAGCTCATAGCGCCCCAGCCCTAAAATTGACGATATTGCCGCCCTTATTGTGTCTTCGTGGCTGACCGCCACCACGGCCCCTTTGTAATCCGATAGCGAGTCCATGAAATCATTGACTCTGTGTTCGAGATGGGCCCAACTTTCAACCTTCAGTTTCTTCAGCTTCCTTTCTCCCAATTCAAAGTACCATCTTCCTTCTTTGCATGACTTCCCTTCCATACCGCCCATTTTGATCTCTATTATCCTATCGTCTACTTCAATATTCAATCCTAATCCGGCATTCAGTATCTCAGCAGTTTGCTTCGCCCGCTCTAACGGGCTAGCTACGATCCTTGACACATTAATCTTCCTGATTTCTTTTGCTGCTGACTCTGCCTGTTTTTTGCCAAGCTCTGTCAGTCCGTATTTGTATTTCGGGTTGCTGTTGAGCCTATCAAGAACGTTTGCTTTGCTCTGACCGTGCCTTACGAATATTATCGTAGTCATGGTGCACCTAAATACGCTTTTAATTTTAACAGCAGCTTTTTTTGATCCTCTTTCAATTCGCTCAGCTTCAGCGCCTCGTCGATCGGCAGCACCTGCCATGAGATATGTTCCTCGGACAACCTTATCCTTTTGAGATCATCCTCGCTTATTCTTGCAAGATAGTACCTGCGGGTCTTCTTTATATGCGCCATGCTTCCTTTGTGCGGACCGCTTCTTGCAGCCGCGTCAAATTCGTAGCTTATGCCTTCGCAGAAGCCCGTATCCACTTCGGGCTCCAGGCCGGTTTCCTCCTTTATCTCCCTTTTTGCAGACGCGACAGGGTCGCTGCCCTCCATCATGCCTGATGGGCCTACATCCATATCATTGGTGGATTTATGGTAGAATTCCGCATTCTGGGTGAGCAGCACTATGTTCGCTTTGCCGTTCATAAAAACGCAGAGCACCGCGCCTGTAGAAAGTTGCGCTATAACAGGCAGCTTGGCGTTTTGGCCTGTTTTCGGCTCACTTGCGCTCATACTCTCCTTCCCCTTCTGCCGCCAGGCCTCTTTGTAGTGTCTGTGGGTATCGGGGTGACGTCCTCTATCCTGTTTATTATGAGCCCTGATCTGGCAAGCACCCTTACGACCGCCTGGGCGCCTGGCCCTGGGGTCTTGGAGTTATGCCCTCCTGGAGCCCTTATCTCTATGTTGATATTCTTTATGCCCTTCTCTTTTGCTGCTGCTGCAACCTTATATGCAGCCTGCATTGCGGCGTACGGCGACCCTTCCTGCGAATCCGCATTGACCACCATGCCGCCGCTGCCAACCGCGATGGTTTCCGCGCCGCTCATATCGGTAAGGGTTATTATCGTGTCGTTCTTTGAGGAGAATACGTGCGCGACAGCGATCCTGTCGGCCTTCGGCTTTGCCTTGGCCTCCTCCATCGCCTTGGCCTCGTATGAAATCTCCTTTTCCTTCTTCTGCTCCGCAGGCGCAGCGGCTGGCTGTTTCTTGACATCCGGTTTTTTTGCCATACGATCATCATGTGCTTTGCGTCTCTTCCTGCTGGGCTGCTGGCTGCGGTTCTGATGCGCTTTGCGCCACCGGCTCTATCTTTATTGGTTTGTAGTACCCTATAAATTTTTCATCGGAAAGGCTTACAAGGTAGCCGGGCCTATTGACCCTTTTTCCGTTTACTGATATGAAGCCGTGCGTTATGAACTGCCTGGCCTGCTTCATCGTCCGCGCCAGCCCTTTTCTAAACACTACAGACTGCAGCCTTCTTTCCAGAAGCGCCCTTTCATTGAGATCCAGAAGGTTATCTAGAGTGGCGTCCTGCTTTGTTATACCGTATTTTGAAAGCCTTGCGATCATGCTTACTTCTTCCTTGTTTGTGCTCGATGCTCCTGATAAGAAGAGTCTTGCGTTCCTTCTTATCCTTTCGGTTCTTGTCTGCGCGATCCACAATTCCTTCATATTCTTTAACCCGTATTCCTCCAAGAGCTGATTGTCGGATGTAATTCTCTCTGTGCTCCATACCTCCTTTGGCCTATTATGTTTCGCTCTGTTCCTTTTTGGGGCTCCCATGCTTTATCACTTCTTAGGCGCTTCTTTGCCCTTTTCCTGCTGTGCTGCTGCCAACTGCGCTTTTGCGGCTTTCTTCATTACTCCGACAGTCGCGCCGGTCCTTCCTGTAGATTTGGTGTGCTGCCCTCTTACTTTCTGGCCGTGCTGGTGTCTATACCCTCTCCATAATCTTAATGAAACGTCCCTGCTGACATCCTGGCGCACTGCAAAGGCAAGGTCGTTGCCTACGACGTGCGATTCCTTGCCAGTTTCCATGTCCTTCCTCCTGTTTAGGAGGTAGTTGGGGATGCCGTACTTGAGAGGCTCCTTTATTATGTTGTTTATCGATTCCACCTGCTCCTCTGAGAGATCTCCCAGTGCGGTTGACTTTGATATTCCGAGCTTTGTTTCAATTGTATAAGATAGCGAATGCGAGAAATTGCTTCCTATTCCTTTTATTTTCGACAGTGCCCTTTCTATGTTTAATGACCCGTCTATGTCAGCGCCCCCCATCCTTATTATCGAAGTTGCCTTCTTTGCCTCCCTCCGCTGCTCGTGCTGCGGGTGATGCCTCGGCTGCTGCGGAGGCTGCTGCTTCGCTGCTGTGCCCTGCTCCTTCTTCGGTTCGGCATTCGCCGTTTCCTCTGCCATGAAATCACGACGCCAAGGCTGGGATATTCAGCTTTGCAGCATTTGAACCCAGAAGGCCCGAAGGCCATGCGCTTCCTGGAAGGATTTCCAGGCGCACGCGTTACCGGTTTCCGCCACCTTGGCATCTCTATATATTGAACCAGACTGCTATTTAGAGTTTGTGATGTCCAAAAGCCGTCCTTTACTTCCTATTCTGGGTTTAACGTTTAAAAAGATATCTATTGTGGTGCGGTAAAGTGAACACTTAGCTCTACTTTAAATATTCAGCGCACAAAACGCTCAACTATCTTTTTCATCTTTGGGACCTTGCCTTGGTCGCATGCAACAAGCAGCCTTCTTGATTCCTTTATCATCTTTACAAGCGCACCTACGATAGGCGAAAGTTCCGTGAGCTTCACTTCCCTGCTGCCGTCCTTAAAAACAACAACTGCATCGTCATTGTGCCCCTTGTACTGGTGGATGTTGCATATGTATTCATCGCTGCCGAAGCCCTCCTTTTCTATGGCGGCGCGCACTTCATTTTCATCCACGTTTTTTCCTATCTTGTCGAAGAACGCCCTTTTGAACAGCGTTCTTTCGGACAGGCGTTTGACAAGTCTTTGTGATTCCTTTGTGCTGTACAGGGAGGAGAGCATTTGCCAATCGTTCAGAGTTTCGAGGTCTTCAGGGAGCATCTTCCCTGATTCCACTGCGAAATCGACCGCCTTCTCGTACATTCCCTGCGCTATCAGTATTGTATGGTGGTGGTATATGGAAGAGAACATCAGGTACCGGGCTATGAGCATGTACTCGGCATTGCTCACAGCAGAATCGTATATTGCTGGGCGGTTGTTCGATATCGTTATCTTGTTCCTCATGTGCCCATAATCCACTATACCATATCCCACTCCGGTATAATGGGCATCTCTTGCGAGGTAATCGAACCTGTCGGCTCCGAGGGATCCTGTTATTATCTCGCCTTTGCCTTTCCCTTTCATATAGCTGACAACTTTGCTGTATGATAGCCCAGAGTCCTTTATTTTGTCTCGCACCGTCCCATTTGCAATCTTCTTGAGTCCCAGTTTCTCGTGTGTGGTATGGAGATAGCGCCTTAGCAGCGCGTCGCTGATGTGGGAGTACGCGGCATGGCCAATATCATGGAGAAGCGCTGCGCATTCTAGCTCCTCTATGCGCTCGTTTAGCGCATTCTGCAATATCTCCCTTGTGATGCTCATTGCGCCCAAAGAGTGTTCGAACCTTGTATGGTTGGCGCCAGGATAAACAAGATATGCAAAGCCTAGCTGTTTTATCTGCCTGAGGCGCTGCATTGCCGGATCGTCGAGTATCGCCTGCTGTGATTCAGAGACAAGTATATCTCCAATGACTGCGTCCCTTATGTGTATCAATCTACCCCCATTCAGAAATCGATAATTATTGGATGTCATTTATTTAAAGGTTGATGCATAAGGCGGAGTAATGCCTTGCATTTAATTATTGCAGGTTCTGTTTATTATTAATCCGGGTTCCTATCGCTTACCGCAAGGCACAGGTTTTTATACCCACAGTTTTATATGTATTGGAAGGCGATAGCATGGTAGAAGCGTATTGCGTTAAGTGCAAGCAGAAGAGGGAGATGAAGGACGTGAAGGAGGTCACGATGAAGAACGGGAAGAAGGCCAGGACTGGCGCATGCCCGGTATGCGGTACGAAGATGTTCAGGATCGGAGGCTAATTCTACAATTGCAGCTACCAAAGTTGGCCAATCGCAGTATTTATCGACCTACAGGTTAAAAGCCTGCCACTCTCTAGCATTTTGTCGTCGTAAATTTTACTCGGGTCTGGGGGGATTTGAACCCCCGACTTACAGGTTAAAAGCCTGCCACTCTAGCCAAACTGAGTTACAGACCCATGGCTGATGTGATGATATTCTCTATGAAGGATATAAAGCTTTAGACCTTGCTTGCCATGACCATTGTCTGCTTGTTCTTCTCCCTATCAAGGCCCCATCTTTTAACCTTCTCTATGTCGATTTTGTGTTTCTTCGCTATCCTTTCCACAACTTTCATCATGGACCATCCGCCCAGGTAAATTATCCCTGCCGTGGCATTCTTCACGAGTGCGTTGCCCTTGCTGTCCCTCCTTGCGTCCCGCATCGCCATCTTCGCAAGGTGCCTATAGCTGGCGTAGTAAACTGACATCTGCGCCTCGTCAAGCGTTATCGCTGAGAATTCCCTGTTCTTTATGAGCCCCAAGGGAACGTTCTGCATAGGTGTAACGGTGAATTCAAATGGCCTCGTCGTGCCCTCTATAGTTGAATTGCTCATCCAGTTTATCAGCGCCACCGTGTCCCAGTTGTCCTCTGGTGTCTCTACCATCTGCCCCACTTGGACCGTGAAAGCCGGCCTCCAATAATACTTATTAAAGTTGCTCGTCCCCTTCCATACGATCTCAGGCCAGGTTCCGTCCACTCCCACTTTCAGCGGCAGCGTCTTGTTAGGCATGTGCTTCTGCGCCAGCTTGTTGCTGCCTGTTTCTACGCCCACCTGCACGCCTATCCAGTTTGACGGCGATGCCCTTGCAATTGCCGACAGTTTGCTTATCAGCTCCGGATATGCCGCCGGTATGGATATCCTTCCGTGGGTTGGGTTTGCGTTCTTTACTCCCGGTATCGACATTATATGATTGAAAAGCTCCACCAGTGCTTCCTGGTTTGGTTCGAACTTCGCATTAAGGTGCTTGTATGCGAATATCTCATCAGTCTGCAGCCACGCATTTGTTATGCCTGATTGGAGGTTAACCTTCACCTCCTCTCCTATTCTCTCTGGAGGGTAATACCTCAACGGCCTTAGCGTGACCTCACAGAAATCGCATCCTATGCCGCAGCCCCTCATCGTCTCCGCTAATCCCATCATGGCTGGCCTGACTATAGTGGGCAGCTCGTCGAGGGTAGGTGCCCCCTTTGCCAGCCCTATCTTCCTTGACAGGAAGTTGCTGTGCTCATTATAGCTCTTGTGGAAGTGCATGTCATAGGTGGTATAGCCGTTCGAGAAGAGGTTAGTGTCGATGTTTCCCGTTGATAGCTGTTCAAATATCTGCCTCGCAACATCGTCGCATTCTCCCTGCACGGCATAGTCGATATTGTATCTTTTTAACGCTTCGGGCTCTATCGTGAATTCCCATACCCCCGGGCCGCCGACTATGAGCTTCGCCTTCTTACCCGCCCTCAGGGCATTCAGCTTCGCCATCAGCCTGTCCCACTCGACCTTCACCCATGGGGTATGATTGACACCGAATAGCACGTTGTATGACATGGTCAATGGGCCAAGCCCCAGCGGATCCATTGTCGATACGGCTATTATTTCCGTGTCATTGGTTATGAAATCTGCCAGATGATCCTCGTGCGGGACTGCTATGTCCTCCCTCCTCACGCCTGCCTTTATCAGTGCTGCCTCTAACTTCCTTATCGAATACGGCGCGGTTAGCGCTTCGCCATTTGGCATGGGCTTGTCCTGAGGCCCTTTCAGGAAATAGTACACCTTGTTCGGGACAAGCTCTGACGGCGCGCACGGCAGGAAGGTCAAAAGCGGGAAATGCCTGTAATGCGCTACCAGCGTTGAGTCTGCCACTAATACGTATTTTGCCATTCAAACACACCGTTCCGATTGCAATTGCTGATTAGGTTTACTTCTGCTATTGAAATTTTATAATAGGGGAATATTTAAATAGTTTGTTTGTTTTCACTGGAATGCCTTTTCTTTTTTGTACTGTCTACTTTGCCTCCTCGAATACATCACCAAAAGACCTGCAGAAGTACATAACTGCGTGCTTCAGAGCCTCCCTTCCTGAGGGTGTCAAAGAGTAGACTATTGTCTTTCCTTCTTGTTCCCCTTTTATGAGATTTGCGCCTTTCAACTCCTTGAGCGCAGGATACAGCGTGCCGGCCTTCGGCTTATCCCCCCTCCTTTTCTCTATTTCCTTTGCTATCGCTTCGCCGTGCATGGATTTCTTGGAAAGCAGCCACATTATCTGGAACGAGAGCATTCCCCGCATGTCGCATCCATATTTGTATCCCATTTTAACTTTATATATAGGATGACCGATATCTTTAAATATTTGCTTGGTGTAATATATGATGTCCTATATAAGGACAGGTGAAAAAATGTACGAACATAGAATGTGCGGATGTGGCGGCAGCGAAGGATGCGGATGCGGCTGCAGCAGAGAAGGCGGAGCATATGAAGGCGTAAGAAGCTTTCTGACCAAAGAGGAGAAGATAGATGTCCTAAAAGGGTATAAAGAATCCCTTGAAAAGGAAGCAAAAGGCATAGATGAGAGGATAAAGGCATTGCAGAAGGGCAATTGACCTCTTAGCAGCGCTTGCCGCCCCTTTCCTTTTGGTTTTTAATTGTTAATGCAGTACTGATTCTGTGGTATTATGGTAGTTTTAGACTGCAGCTGCGAGGTAACCGATGAGGGGAGGTTTGTTGTTGGCATGGCATGCAAAGGCTGCACCGAATGCAACATCATAGCCGAGCTCCATCCCTTCGGCATAAGAAGGATATCGAACATTACCCTCGAATAGAATGTGAAAGCAAAGCACAGGTTTTTATACCCCTAGTTTTATATGTATTGGAAGGCGATAGCATGGTAGAAGCGTATTGCGTTAAGTGCAAGCAGAAGAGGGAGATGAAGGACGCGAAGCAGGTAACAATGAAGAACGGCAAAAAGGCAACTACCGGGTCCTGCCCCGTATGCGGCACGAAGATGTTCAGGATCGGAGGCTGAATCGATGATGCAGCTGCCCTGACGGTATGCTGCAATGCTCATCAACTATATGCGAGGATGAGCGGAGCTTCAGCCTATTTGGGGCCGAAATCGACTATGGCATCTTCGATCAGTTGGCTATACGATAGCGCGGGACCGCCTCCCATAAGAACTCCGACCCAGCCTGCTTCTCGTATTTCCTCTGCTGTTCCATCAATGATGGTTGTATCAAGACTGTTACCACTTTTCCCCTGTTC
>JAJYVY010000028.1 GCA_021791775.1 Microcaldota archaeon
TATTCCTAGTGGTAAGATGTTAAGATATTGTCCGACATGCAATGCTTCAAGCGACGATGTCCGCTTCATAGGCGAATTTTGCGAGAATTGCGTAAAGGAAAAGATAAGCAAGGGGATTCCGGATTGTGCAACCTTGGAAGTATGCAAGTCCTGCGGGAGGATAAGGACGCATGAAGGATATGTGCAAGCCAGCAGGCTCGCCATAAAGGATGCGCTTTCCCTGTCGTTGGGGGTAAAGTGGAACATATCTGTAAATGATTTTGACTGGAAGAAGGCGAATTTGACGTTCAGGAAGGAATACGAAGGCGAAGAGGTGGCGATTCCGAAGGACATCAGCATAAAAATAAAGAAGACAATGTGCACCGACTGCTACAGAAGGACTTCGGGATACTTCGAAGCAACAGTGCAGCTGCGCGGCAAGCCTGAAAAAGTCGAAAGGGTTATGGGGAAACTCCTGAAGTTCATCGAAGCGAGGAACGCATTTGTGTCAAGGGTGGACGAGCTCGACAATGGCTATGACATATACGTCAGCGACAAGACAATAGCCAATGCATTCTTCGAGTACTACGAGTTAAAGCCTGGAAGGTCTTACACTTTGCATGGAGTAAAACACGGGAAGAAGCTTTACAGGAACACCTACATACTCAGACTGGAAGGGGTGGATTAAGCCGGCTGCATATAGACACACGGCAGGGACGGGTTCGAAGGGCAGGTGTTCTGCGCACTCACGTTTATCAGATAGGTACCCTGGACAGATATGGAGCTGAGCAGGCCGCTCACATTTACTGGGGTGTATGATGTGATGTCGCTAGTACCGCCGCTGGTGGTGATCACGAATATTATAGAATGGCCTACCCCGTTGCTCTGCGTTCCTACATAGACGCCTTGGACGTCGGGTGGGACCTGTATGAGCGCCAGCTGCTTTGCGGGATAGCCCTGCGCCCCTATACTGGTCGCTATGCTGGCCAGCTTGCTCGCAGCCGCCTGCGCTTCTGTCGCTGCAAGGTTCGAATTCGACGCGGATATCTGTATGAAAGCAAGCACAACTACAGGAATAAGTATTATTAGCCCGAACGATACGGTTATGAGAAGCTCGAAGCTGGACTGGGCCCTTCTGCTTCCCGCCTTTCCGATATTAAAGCTCATAATCCTCAACCAAGTCCATCCCTCTCTTGGATCTCTTTGTTCTGCTCACCGTTATATTCCTTTCTTTTTTCCTTCGTAGCTCCCTCATTAGCTTGTCTAGAAGGCCATCCATAGTCTTTTCTATGGTGTAATCGGTAGCATGCACGTTGAGCGTACCTCCCTTTTCCATTGTGAGTCTGGCGTGCATCTCGCACCTTCTGCCAGATAATTTCAAGTTGAGGAGTATGCTCAGCGGCTTTGCCCTGCCCAGCGCTTCGGCTCTGGCCATAAAGGCCCTTAGCGTCTCTTTTATGTCGTTCTCGTACTCTTTTGTTCTGCCGTCTATGCCAGATATGAATATGTTCCACTCCTCCACGTTCCTTCTAGCTATTACCCCCCCGAATATGTCAAATATGGTGAGGATTCCAACAGGATTGCCGGATCTCAGCACCACAACCGAAGAGACATTGTTCTCTACCATCTCCCTGGCTGCAGCAGCAAGGTCTTTGCTGTGCCCCACAATTATAAGATTCCTGTTCGCTATTCCGGATACTTCTGAATCCGATTCGCTGCGCTTCTCTGCGGCCCTTTCTGGAAGTCTCTCCTCCTCTTTCGACCTTCCATGGATTATGTCGTGGTTTGTCACTATCCCGTAAAGCTTGCCGCTTTGCATGACAACCAATCGGCTGACCCTGTTGTCCCTCATAGCCGCTTTTGCCTGCGATATCATCGAATCGGCATTTATAGCAATCACCGGCGAGGTCATGGTCTCGTTCACAGGTACGCCATTAAGCATGCCTAATGAGAGCAGCATCTTCAATAGGGTGAACCTTTTTATGATGCCTGCCACCCTGCCGTTCTTGGTGTAGGGAAGGGCTTTCGCCCTGCTTTTGTAGAAGTAAAGAAGCGCGTCGTCAACGCTCGTATCGTCTGTTATGCTCGGAACGTTTTGGGCGAATTTGAGCGCCGCCGTCCTTCCCGACTTCGACATCAGATCTGCCCTGTAAAGCGCACGGTTGTCTATAATGCCATGGTATTTGCCGCTCCTTGTAACCACCACAGCACCATGCTTTCCTATATCTTTCAGCAATTTTGAGATAGGCGTTGCGGCGTCAAAGAACTTTGTTTTTGACACTAACTCGGTCGGTATGTTTATAATCGAGGAGTCCATCAAATAACCTTGAATAAAGATTGTACTAAAACTATAAATAATCAGAAATAAAAAGGGTATGTATGCCAGGATGGCAGATCGGCTATGCAGCCGCCTGCAGAGCGGCAAAGAGGGGTTCAACTCCCCTTCCTGGCTGAATTACCTCCCCATAGCAGATTACGTCAGTGCGCGATGCCGATTGTCACAGCTAAAATTACGGCGAGGTATATCAGCGCAAAAACAATAATAGTGAGGATCCAGACTCCAAATGCCGCTTTGCCACTTGTGTTCTGCACTTTCGATATTGCTATTATGTCTACAACAGCAGCCCATATCCCCCCTATCAGCGACACAAAAGGAATCCACGAAAGCATAATTGAAGGCATTGTGCCCCATACATTACCACTCAGCGTAGCGGAATATGCATTATTGAACTTTTTCACTCCGCGGCCTATTCCCTGCATTACCCCACTTTCTACCAGTAAACCTATCGGCCCGAGTATGAAGTAGCTGAGAATTCCTAATATCAGGAACAGCACGTATCCTCCTCCTACTCCGAGCAGCGTTCCCAATCCCGCAGTGCCCACTAGGCCGCCCAAGAAGAAACCAAGAAACCCAAGCAGGAAACCTGAAAGGGTGCCCCACAGCACTACAAACAGAATGAAAGGTATTACCGCTGCTTTATAGTAGAAACCCAGCGCACCCCCGACCGAGGGCCACGAAGTCGCTTGACTTGGATGCAACATTATGCCCCAGCCCTTCTTGAATTCATCCAGTATCGCAGTCATATGCCCGCCCCATCCATACATCAATAAAAATGCTTAAAAGGCTTTCCATGTGTGCATCGCAGGAAGTGCCAATGCCTACCCTGCCAGGCCGTTGGCATGGAAGGCACTCAGGCAGAAAAAGATATAAAGTAAAGTACAGAATGCCTACTGATGAAATGCAGCAGAGCCAACTAGACGGAGTGGTCATAAACAAAGGGATAAAGCTCCGGTATTACAAATTCACGGATGTATTCAAAGGCTTCGAAAATGTCGACGCCGTTAAAAAATTATTCGGAAAAGATACCAAAAGAATACTGTCAAAGCTCAAAGTCATGCTCTTCTCAAGCAAATGGGGTTATCTATGGGTGGATGACAGGAACATGTCAATAGGGTGCAATTATGACTACATAAAAGAGGCAGACAAGCGTCATGTGTATTTGGATGTAATACATGAATTGATGCACATAAAGCAGGGCATGGAGGGAAGGAAACTTTTTAATGATAATTTTGAGTATGTTGACAGCCCTACAGAGCTAGAAGCCTATAGAGAGGGAGTCGCAGAGGCGAAGCGAATAGGGATGTCAGATAAAGAAATAATAGAATACCTTAAGGTAGACTGGGTGGGAGAGAGGGATTTCAAAAGGCTGCTCAGGGCCTTAGGCATGGCCTGATGTGTGTGCTTCAATGGAAAGAAATCCGAAAATAGAAAGACGCCTGCATGCCCTCCTTTCAATAATTTTGGTGGCATTGCCTTTAATAACAATATACGTGATCTTCCATTTCAGGGGCCCCCAATGGGATCTTATCGCGCATTCCCTGCTTGGTAGGACGGCTCTAAACTACATTGCGCTTCACAATGTCAACATACATCCCGCATTCATAGGGGAATATCTGAACAATCTCGTATATTACAACGAGCCGTACAGGGCGCCTCTGGCTACGCCGATTTTCGCAACATTGTCCGTATTTTTCAGCGAAACGGTACTGCCATACATGGTTATCGTATATGCCGCAGCTGTGCTCGCGCTTTACAAAACCGGGCGGGCGCTGCGCATCGATACTCTAATCCTATTTGCTGCATTCCTAAACCCATATGCCCTTTACTTCTTCTTTGTGCCCAATGGCATGGAAGGCCTTTCTATAATATTTGTGCTTCTGGGCATAACCGCACTTGCCAAGAGAAGCAGCACCTCCGGCATCTTCTTTGGCCTGGCAAGCCTTGCAAAGTATCCGGCCATCATATTCCTTCCGCTCATCATACTATTGTGGGATAGGAAAAAAATAACATTCGCAGCAACATTCGAATTCCTGATGCTCCTGCCGTGGCTCCTGTTCAATTATATCGTATATGGGAACCCCATATACAGCTATCTAGCGGCTGTATCCAATGTCATTACCTCTGGGGGGTACGCTGCAGTGCACCCTCTGGCCGTGCTTGCAGTAGTGGCGTATCCTGCCGCGTTTGCAGCAGCCGCGTTCGTGCTCTGGCATCGCCGCCACGGGAGGCTCAACGTTAGAATAGGCTATCGGGGCAAGGTACTCCTGGCATTTGCGGCCCTCGCGCTTGTAGGATATGCATTTGTGCTGCCGCACAACGATTTCTTCACGCAAGAACGGTTCGGATATCTTTTCTTTACCGCCCTTGTGCTGTTATCTGTCTCATTCTTGAGCAAAGAGACAATGCACAAAGCAGCAGCAAAAAGAAACATAGCCATTATAGCAATAGCAATACTGTGCGTTGGGCTTGCATACACATACATAACATCCAACACCGCAATAGTCAAATACTACAATCCAAATAACCCGGATAACATATATCAAGCAGCATACGGGCAGCTGTCGAATCTGGGATTCGAGAATTGCAGGTTTATAACCAACGCATGGGTGCCAATGCTCTATCAGCAGATGAGCGCATATTCACCCTTTGTCAGATATTCCAGCAGTGTGATAACGCCAATCGTAGCGCATCTTTCAAATGCGTCAGGGATAGGCTATGCAAACTTTTCAAACAATTTCGCAAAGTACCCTATAATAGTGATACAGAACGCTGGCGTGCCAGAGCAGTTCATAATAGGGCTTAAAAACTCCACACTCAAATATAACAGCGGTTATATACAGATATACTTACCGAAAAATGCCACATGCTATCCTGCAAACCTAACTGAAGCATAAAGAGGCTTGCATACAAACACAAGGCAGAATATAATGAGAAAGATAAACGAGTTCCTTTGGGAGATTGAGAAGGAAGGCGACATGAATGTCCCTGTGAGGATATACGCCAACTCCGCGATAGCAGAGAATATGAAAAGGGATAGGACATTGGTGCAGGCGAAGAACGACGCATGCCTCCCTTCGATAGTGAAGAACATGCTCGTGATGCCTGATGGCCATGAAGGGTACTCCTTCCCTATAGGCGGGGTGGCGGCGTTCGGTGCTGACGATGGTATAATCTCACCAGGTGCCATAGGCTTCGATATCGGCTGCGGCGTAAGGCTCATCAAGACCAATATAACCGAGAAGGAATTGCGGCCAAAATTGGGTGCATTGATGGATGCAATGTTCAGGAATGTGCCTAGCGGCGTAGGGAGCAAGATGAATCTTGGGTTCACCGCAAAGCAGATGGAGATGATCGCGACAGAAGGGGTGGGCTACATAGTGAAAGAAGGGTATGGATTCCCCGAAGACCAGGAACGTGTCGAGGAGGGCAGCCACATGAAAGGGGCAGATTATGGCATAGTGAGCGACCTTGCCAAGCAGAGAGGGGCCCCCCAGCTTGGCACTCTGGGAGCTGGCAATCACTTCGCAGAGGTGCAGAAGGTTGACAGCATATTTGACGAGAAAATAGCAAAACTTTACGGACTAGACAAGGATATGGTGGTGATAATGCTCCATAGCGGCTCAAGGGGATTCGGCCACCAGATATGCAGCGATTACATAAGAATTCTGATGGACTACCAGAAGCGGCACAAACTAAGCCTGCCGGATCCGGAGCTCGCCTACGCCCACATAGGCAGCAAAGAGGCAGAGAACTACTGGGCGGCCATGTGCGCAGCCATAAACTTCGCGTTTGTGAATAGGCAGATCATGACCCATTTCATAAGGAAGAGCTTTGCAGATACGTTCAAGAGGAGTGCGGAAGAGCTCGACATGCAGCTTGTCTATGACCTCTGCCACAACACCGCCAAGCTCGAAGAGCACGAGGTAGATGGCAAAAGAATGAAATTGTATGTGCACAGGAAGGGCGCCACCAGGGCGTTCGGCCCAGGCAGGAGCGAAATACCCTCCATGTACAGAGAGCGCGGCCAGCCTGTGCTTATACCAGGAAGCATGGGCACAGCAAGCTATGTACTTGCAGGCAGGGAAGAGAGCATGCTTGAGACATTCGGGTCATCGTGCCACGGCGCCGGCAGGGTGATGTCCAGGCACCAGGCGCTCCGCGATATACCTTCATCGAAGACGCTCAGCACCATGAAGAGTAAAAAAATAGAGATAAGGGTAAGGAGCAAGAAGCTCGTAAGCGAAGAGGCGGAATGGGCATACAAGAATGTAGATGATGTGGTGAAGAGCGTGGAGGGTGCAAAGATCTCAAATATCGTTGCAAGGTTGGTGCCGCTAGGGGTCACAAAGGGCTGAGTCTACATTATTGTGCTTAGACGCCGATAGAAAGGCTTTTAAATTGCAAGCATCCTATACACACTAAATATACGGAGTAAGGCGTAATGCGCTAATTCTGCGTATGAGAGACAGATAGAATGGAAGACGAATTTGGAGAAAGAGATGACAGAGCAGAAAGAAGAGAAAGAAGAGAAGGAATGAACATAAAGTCCAACTATTTCCTCCCGAAACCCGTAAAGGTCGGAGATGAAATTGATGTGACTGTGGAAACAGGAGGCTCCAAAGGGGACGGGCTCGTAAAGAAGGACGGTTTCGTCATCTTTGTAAAGAACGCCAAGGAAGGAGACAAGGTCAAAATAAGGATAACCGAGGTCAAGGCGAGATTTGCAATCGGAGAGATAATCTGATGCCGCTTTTGTATCAGTGAGCTACCTATCCTTTAAATAGGAGAGGATGTAAAATTAAATACGAGGGCTTTAATGGCAAGAATGCACACAAAGAAAAAAGGAAAATCTAGTTCAAGGAAGCCCATGCTGGATGCGGCAACGCCAAGCGGCATGCCAAAAGAAGAGATAGAGAGGCTTATAGTGTCATATGCCAAGGGCGGCATGCCGCCTGAACTAATAGGCGAAACGCTCAAAAAGAAGCACAAGGTAATGTACATAAGGAAGGACACCGGCAGGAGGCTCATGGACATACTCAAGGAAAACAAGCTCGAGGGGCCTCTCCCTCCTGACATGCTCCAGCTTGTGCGCGAAGCGGTCAATGTCAGAGAGCACCTGGCATCGAACAGCAGGGATGTGCACAACAGAATACGGCTCGGCAGAATAGAATCCAAAATCTGGAGGCTCGGGAAGTACTATATGCGGACAGGGAAGCTGCAAAAGGGATGGAGGTACGACCCCAAAGAGGCAGAGCTGCTGATAAAAGGAAAGGCATGATGGTATGGCGCTGCAAAAAGGAATAGACAAATGGAAAACAAAAAGATGGTTTATCGTATACGCTCCGAAAGCATTCGATGAGCAGAAAATATGCGAGATACCTGCTGCGGATGAGAAGTCGGTGATGGGAAGAAAAATAAAAGTGAGCCTCGACCATCTTACCCACAACGTGCAGCACTCCGCAACCAACGTCACGGTAAAAATAACCGATGTAAATGGCGATGCGGCGCACACCGAACTCGTCATGATGGAAGAGGTCTACAGCTACATCAGGTCGCTGGTCAGGAGGTATAGAAGCATATCCTCCGCCGTAGTGCCTGCCATCGCCAAGGACAGAGTACCAGTTGTGCTGAAGGCCATAGCGATAACAAGGAGCAGGGTAACAGCATCCAGGCTGAAGGAGATAAGGAAACGAATGGAAGACACACTGAAAGGGTTTACCGCAGAGAACGATGCGAATTCTATAATCAAATCGGTAATAGACGGCAAGCTGCAGGCTGACATATACTCAAAAGCGAGCAGCGTAACTCCGATGAGCAAGGTGGAGATAAAGAAACTGGAGGTCGGATAACCTAGCTAAGGCCTATGAACAGCACGCCTGCAGTTATCACTATAACTCCTATCCATCTAACCAATGGTACGCTTTCCGCCAGTATGAAGTAAGCGAATATTGTAGCGAAGATGTAGCTCAGCCCCCCTATGCCGTATGCCCAGCTAAGATGGACCCTGCTGAGTACGTAAAAGTATATCAGCGTAGCCAATCCGTATGCCCCCAGTCCAGCAGCAAGCCACGCAATGAAAAGGCCGCCCTGCGAGAAAGAGTATTTAAAAAGGAGCTGGCCGACAGCGCCGAGCAGCGTGGCTCCTGATAGTATTGCCCCGTTCCTCAACTTA
>JAJYVY010000029.1 GCA_021791775.1 Microcaldota archaeon
TCTGACGACTCCCCCCTCTCTCTCATCCTCTCCTCTATGGTCTCTATAAAATCGAGCCATTCCTCGGAGTCTTCCCTTATGAGCTCCATTATCACACTCTCCGTAGAGAAAAGGTCAAGAACCTCAATGAGCTTCTTGTTATCTGATACATCCTCATTCTTCTGCAGCCTTTCCAAGATGTGGCCCCTAAGCTCCCTTATCTCATTGGTGTTTACCTTCCTGTTGCTCTCTATGGTATTGTCAAGGGTCTCTATGAAATCCACTATGGCTTCGTGAAGCCTGTTGAGCAATTGCCCCAGAGACATGCCCTTGATATCTATTGGCATTTGTATCTTATTAATTAACGGGAATACGTTTAAATAGCTGACATCTGTAATTTCTTTCGTGATAATATTGCCTAGAGAGCATAGGCTAATCAAAAAGATAGTCTTCAGGGTAGTGAGGAGCCACATTGCCGGGGCAACCATGAAAACTGCCTTGGAGGAGGTCAGCAGGCTCAACGGGAGGAAGATAAACGCCACCATAACGTTCCTCAACGAGCATGCCGACGATCCTCTCAAAGCAAAATACAACTCCAATACATACATCCAGATAATAAAGCAGATTTCGAGGCTGCACCTGAAGGCGTCTGTGTCAGTGAGACTGGCGCAGCTTGGCTACTCATTGGATAATGGCTGCATGGACAGGTGCCTGGATGCCGTACTGGCGGCGGCGCGTCCGTATTCTACTGTTGTTTGGTTGGAGCCGGGGGAGGGTGTCCCATACGATTCGCTTGCAGAGGTTTACATGAAACGCATGTCAGATTACCCGAACATTGGGATAGAGCTTCCCATATCGCACTATGGGTCCATAAGGAAACTCTTGCCTGAGCTCAAGTCCAGCAGCAGAGTCAGGATAATAAGGCACCCCTACATGTTTGCAGAGGAGGAAAAAGAGAAAAAAGCATGGAAGGGGCATGCCGATGGCTACATAAATGTAATAAAGCTGCTGTCAAAGAAAAAAACGAAGATATACGTGCAGGAATCAAACGACAAGATAATATCAAAAATCGCATCTAGCACAAAGGGCAACAGAGGGAATTTAATATTTGGCTTGCCATTGGGTTATAGCGGTAAAAGGCTAAACGGCATGCTTAAGTCCAAGATGAGCGTTGATATCTATGTCCCATATGGAAAGGACTGGACGCCTTATGCAATATACGGACTGGCTGGAGGCAAGCTGAGGAGGATAGCAACTGCGCTGCTCGACGGCAAGCAAAAAAGTGAAGAGGAATGGCAACAAAAACAGGAAAAAAGGTAAACCTGATTACGGGCGGGACATCAAGCCTCGGCAGGGCCATAGCAACCACCCTGATAGGGCGGGGGGACGAAGTCAGGGTTATAATCAGGGATAATCCGACTGCGTTGCCTGACTGGAAAAAGCTGCCTCCTGGCACCATACCGTATGTATCGGACCTCACTTTTGCAAAAAGGTCGGATGAGGCAAATCTTAAAGAAGCCGCAAAAGGAGTAGACAGGGTATTCCACATTGGCGGAGCTACATACAACTCCAGATACACATACGACCAGCTCATAGATATCAACGTGATAGGCACGCAGAATCTCCTGACCTCAATCGTGGACTCGAATCCGGATAGCAAAAAAATACAATTCTTGTATGCAAGCAGCGTAACAGTTTACGGCTACAGAAGAAAAGGCGAAGCTCTCCGTGAAACAACAACCGCAAAGCCGGGAAGCCACTATTCAGAGAGCAAAGTAATGGCGGAGCGCCTCATAGAGACATTCTGCGATGCACATCCGAACATACAATATACCATATTCAGGCTCGGCACCATGTACGGCCCGGGCTACGAGGAGCCATATTTTTTCAAGGTCTTCAGGCTCATAAAGGAAGGGAAGATGAAATACGTGGGGAACGGGGATAACAACCTTACGCTTGTCCACGTTGCAGACGCAACTGCAGGATTCATTGCCGCTGCTGACAACCCTGACCGTGCAAAGAACCAGGTATTCAACCTTACGGACGGCAAACCACATACCCCGAAGATCACGTTCACGCTTGCAGCCAACTATATGAACGTGCCGCCTCCGAGCAAACACGTGCCGAAAGCCATAGCGAGATTGCTATCAAAGAGCGCCAATATAAATAATGACGAGTATGAATTCCTAACCAGCGACAGGCTTATCGACATCTCTAAGATAAAGGATTACCTCGACTTCGTTCCGACAAGGAAGCTGGAGGTAGATGGTCTGTACATGGTTCAAAACTTCATGCAGAGCCTGCATCATGTAAAGCCCAACAAGGAAGAGGATAAACGCTAGTGGTTTTATGAAAGGAGGAAAAGTTGATTTGTACATAAATGAGATGCTGCAGACGAAAGGGGCGCTGCTCTTCAGCCTAATAGATCCGGTAGATTACGACAGCACAGATGCGGTCGTAAGGACAGCGAAGGAGGTTGGAGATGGCGGTGCGGACGTCATACTGCTGGGAGGCAGTATAGGAGCGGCGGGCACCCTTCTAGACACAGTGGCAAAGGGGATAAAGGAGGTTATAGATGTGCCGCTGGTGCTTTTCCCCGGCAACACCACCACAGTAACGAAACATGCTGATGCGCTCTACTTCATGTCGCTTCTAAACTCTAGAAATCCCTATTGGCACACGCAGGCGCAGATGCTTGCAGTTTCGATGATAAAGGAGATGAACATAGAGACTCTTCCGGTAGGATACATTGTAGTGGCACCTGGTGGCACAGTCGGATGGGTGGGCGATGCGAACCTTATTCCGCAGGAGAAGCCAACTGTCGCGGCCATGCTAGCACAGACAGGAGAGCATATGGGGCAGAGATATATATTGACGGATACCGGCTCAAACCCGCGCGCCCAGGGATGCGGCCCAATCCCTCAAGAAATGATCAGAGCGGTGAGGGAGGCCATAACCGTGCCGTACATAGTCGCCGGCGGCATAATGACCGCAAACGATGCGCACAATGCGTACTCCAGCGGGGCGGACGTCCTACAGATCGGGACGGCATTTCAGGATGGAAGCCCAGGGAGTGCAAAAAAGAAGGCGATGTCGTTCGCCAAGGTCGCTAAGGAGGAAGGCAGGAAGAAGATAAAAAAATGAATGCAATGAGGGAGATATACGCCCTCGAGCTGTCCCTGCTTGTTAAAGAGCTGAAGGCATTCGAAGGGTTCTACATAGACAAATTCTACGAGCTGCGCGAAGGCGCATTTAGGATCAGGGCGAGCAAGAAGGGCGAGAAGGCAGACCTGATATGCACCATCAAGTCAGGAATGTGGAGGGCATCGGAGGCGCCTGTGCAGGAACGCCCTACGCCTTTCGTAGCGGCAGTCAGGAAAAGGGTATCTGGATATTTCATAGAAAACATAAGACAGATGAACAACGACAGGATACTTGCGATCGATCTGAAAAAGGGCGATAGCAGGATCATCATGCTTTTTGAGATGGTTGCAAAAGGAAATCTACTCATTCTTGATGACAGCCTTAAAATAGGGCTGGTATACAAGCAAGGAAGCTTCAAAGAGAGGAGCATGAGGATAGGTGATGCGTATACGCTTCCAAAAAATAAATCTGTAGATTATTTGTCAATTGGAAAATCCATAAAGATAAATGAGGACGGGCAGGCCCCCATAATATCTGCGCTGGGAAAGATGGTCAACATGGGGCCGCTCTACATCGAAGAGGCCCTAGCCAGGCTGGGCATAAGCCCGAAAAGGAGAGCAGAGGAGATTTCTGAAGGGACTCTGCAGGACATCTCTGGCAGCATAGGTGAGATATTGAAGGAGGCAGGCGCAGGCAACTACATTATCTACAAAAAGGAAGGCAGGAATGTAGATTATTCTGTATGCAGAATAAGGAAATATGAAGGATTGGAAAAGGAGGAGTACAGAAACATGCAGCAGCTGCTGGACAAATTTTATTCAACAGAGCTGTTCAGGCCGGAGGCGGCAATAGACGAGAAGGCTAAAGAGCTGGAGGAGAGCATAAAGAAGCAGCGGAAGATAATGGAAGGCATGGACAGCAGAATGGCTGCGGAAAGGGAAGCGGCAGAGGCAATATTCAAAAATATGCAGCTTATAAACAATATGATAACAATGCTACAACAAGAGAAAAGGCTGACCAAAGAGGAGCTGCAAAAGCGCTTTGCTGGTGTGAAGGTACTGGAGGTAGACCTGAAGAAGAAAAGTTTTATTATAGAGGTGTGACTCTTGCCTGCTCCAATAAAAATAACGTTTTTAGGAACATCCGGCTCTACTCCCACAAAAGATAGGAGCCTGCCAAGCGTGGCGGTGGAATACGAAGGCAATGCATATCTATTCGATTGCGGAGAAGGCACACAAATGCAGTTGATTAAGTACTCGATAAGCCCAAACAGGATAAAAGCGGTATTCATAACGCACATACATGGCGACCACGTCATAGGAGTAGCAGGATTGGTGAGGACGATGGCCCTCAACAAGAGGACTGCACCGCTTTACATATACGTACCGCATGGCGAAGAGGACAAGATCGTGCAGCTTCTTACATTTGACAGAGCGCTGATAGGCTACAAGATTGTTGTAGTTCCATCAAAACCCGGAAAACTCCTGGAGGGGAAGGGATTCTCGATAGACGCTTTTAAGCTGAGGCACTCTGTTCCGACATTGGGTTTTATTTTCAGGGAGGGAGATAGATACCGTTTCAATGAGGCAAGGTGCAAGAGATTGGGCTTGGAAGGCGAAAGGCACTCCGAGATACTTAAAAAAGGCGCGGTGCAGATAGGGAAGAAGAAGATAAAGCTGAACGATGTAGCAACGAAAATTGCAGGGAGGAAGATTGTCTACGCAACTGATACAAGGCCCATAGAAAGCACAATAACGGCAGCCAGAGGGGCTGACTTGATAATCCACGAAGCGACCTATACAGAAGAGCTAAAGGATTTCGCTAAGGAAAGATTGCATTCTACTGCAAAGGAGGGCGCGCGGGTAGCGAAAATGGCAGGTGCCAAAAGGTTGATAATATTCCACATGAGCGCCAGATACGATAAACCGGACGCGCTGCTGAAGGAAGCCAGAGGCGTGTTCAAAAAAACAGATGCAGCATATGACGGAATGCGCATAACGATTTAGGGGCTCGTAGTCGATTGGTAAGACGTCACGTTGACAACGTGAAGATACGGAGTTCGATTCTCCGCGGGCCCATTCTACTTCCCAATCCCATGCACCATATGCGATACTATCTCCAAAAACAAGAATCTGCCTCCTATCAACTGATAATTATCTCATACGTTTTAAATAATTTCCTTTGCTTTATCTACTGATTGCATGGCAGGCAACAAAAGGAAGCGCAGATTCGACTCAGAACGGGTCATACAAAGAAAGATAGTGCCTGGCCTCCTCACCGCCCTCAGCCTTGTAGTCCTGGTTTATCTCCTCCACATCTTCAGCATAGGCCTCGAGACCGGCCTGGGCTCCTCTGCGGTCATATTCGCCTCGTTCGCTGCAAGCGCTTTCATACTTTTCATGATGCCGCACATAGGAGCCGCAAAACCGTCCAGGTTCGTCAAGAGCTACATAATAGGGGCAATTCTAGGTTACATCGGCTTCCTCCTGACCGGCATAATCGGCCTTTACCTATCAATTTTCATAATCATCTTTGCGCTGGTGCTGATGCTTGTACTTCTGGACGCGCAGCACCCCCCTGGAGCTGGCATAGCTTTTGCATTCCTGCTCTACAGAGTCGGATGGGAAGGCATAATAGTTGTCATTGCTGGTGTTATAATAATGCTGGCCGTCAGATACTTCCTCGAGAAGGCAGTTTACACTATAGAGGGGGACTTTGTAAGAGTGGAGAAAGGGCTCGAAAAAATGGATAGGCGGCGTTGATCTGCTATGATGAGAATGTCGAAGATAGAGGGATTTAAGGGGAAAATAAAGAAAGAGCCCGAAGACTTCAGGGTGGAGGAGATAACTAAGTCCGGCAGGGTTCTGCAGGCCGGAATCCATGTTAAAGCCTCTGATTTGGATGTGACCGAAGACCCCAATGGAAAGTTCACAATATTCGTAATGGAGAAAACCAATTGGAATACGCTTCAAGCCCTTAAGGTAATCGCCAAGAAGGCTGGCAGGGGGATAAAATCCGTGGGCTTTGCCGGTACAAAGGATAAGGTGTCGGTATCTACGCAGCTCTGCAGCATATTCGGCGCAAAAGGCGAGAGGCTGCTCGGGATTCATGTGAAAGACATAAGAATAAACGGGGCATGGCAGAGTTCAGAGGGGGTAAGAATGGGCGACCTCCTCGGAAACAGGTTTACTATAAAAATAAGCGACACGGATGCCGCGGAAGAGAGAATCAATTCGATAGCACAAAGCCTAAACGGAATGTTTCCAAACTTCTTCGGCGAGCAGCGGTTTGGGTCCCGATCAAACAACGTGGAGATAGGAATGCATATAATGAAAGGGGAATTCGAGGAGGCTGCGATGCAGTTTCTTACTGATACGAAAAATGAACGCAACCTTGACTCTATAGAAGCCAGGGAGAGACTGTCGAACGAGAAGGACTTCCCATCCGCCTTGGAGTATTTCCCGAAATACCTCAAATATGAGAGGTCTATGGTCGAATACCTATCGAAATACCCGACAGACTATGCGAATGCTCTTAGAAGGCTGCCGAGGGCGATATCCCTTATGTTTGTTCACTCAGTTGAAGCGCAAATATTCAACAAGGAGGTAGAAAGCAGGATTGGGGCTTTTAATGAGCGGCAAGGCGGAGACACGTTTTGTCCCGAAGGCGCACTCGGCTTTCCTGACCTGTCCAAAGAAGGGCCAGAAGGAAAATTCATATTGGGCAATATAGTAGGTTATGAAAGCAATGCAATAAACGATACCGAAAAGAGGATCATGGAGGAGCTAGGGATAAGCAAAGATGATTTCAGGATAGAGCGCATGCCGGAATTGAACTGCAAGGGCAGCAAAAGGGTGCTGTTCGCCCCGTATAGCGATTTCTCGTATAAAGTGGATGATAACGATGCGCTGCTTTCGTTTTCGCTGCCATCAGGTTCCTATGCTACAGTACTGTTGAACGAATTTATCAAGAGTGCCTAGGTTCAGGCCATCTTATTGCCGCACTTGGAGCAGTATGCTGAACCGGCCGAGTTTCTGGCTCCACATTTGGAGCAGAAGATTTGATCACTCGATGCTGAGGCCGGCGCATTGGGCTCTATCGATTGTGTTTCTACATCTAATACAGAATTGAGATAATCTGCAAGAGCCTTGGCGTCCTTTCCATGAAGTCCATCTATCTCCCCCTCTTCCTTACCGTTCTTGAGCAGCCCCTTGTCCTTGTCATAGCCTTGCACCCTAACGAAAACCGTTGATGATATCATTCCTTTCTCGAGCCGCACGCTGGTTATCTGCTTGTAGGGTATGCTCTCGTAGTCCTTCCTTATCCCTAAATTAGCCTTATTCACTATTATGATGCGTTTGTCGGTTGCCAATACTGATGTCGGCACAGTTACAGATCCCCCCGGTCCGATTCTCCGCTGCTTCGCAGTGAGTATTACCCGCTCGTCTGGCCAAAGTAAATTTTTTACCGCGTTTACCTCGTCCGCGTCTACTCCCATTTTACCAAACTCTTTTCATCAATAAAATATATAGATGTATTGAAACCGTTCGACAGGTAATCCATACTTACATGTTTGCATAGTGCAGGCTCGTCCTGTTCTCGAGGCCAAGTCGTCCTATAAGCCCCATCGCATTCCCCGTCGCCTCTGGAATCGGCACCACAACCTCAACGAAATTGCCAATTCTCCTCGGCAGCGCATGGTACTGTTTTCTGCTGACATTCCTGTCTATGTTTATAACGACGCCGTCCAGCTCGTACGCGGTCCTCTCCTTCTCTACAATGGCTCTGCCGTAAGAGTGTGCATTCAGAAACTCCATTATCTCTCCGTAATCCGGCCCGATCTCAAATTCTATCTTCGCCTGGCCGTTAGAGCCATCTGCATGCTCCGGCCCTTTATAATAGAAGATCGCTTTGCCGTTTTCCAATCTGACGCGCAATAGTTCACCTTTTGCATGTGTATCTAGGGTATCGAATATGTAATACTCATCATGCTGCCAAACGGTCTTTACCTTTTTGGCACCGAGCTCCAATAGCCGCTTCTCGTCAATTTCTGCTGCGAATCTGAATTGAATGTCGGTAGTCCCTATTTTGGTCGACTCTATTGTAGGG
>JAJYVY010000030.1 GCA_021791775.1 Microcaldota archaeon
CCTACCCTGTATGAAGCCCTGCCACTTTTCTGGCTTTCGACCCTCACAAGGCCGGCGAAAGGCTTGAGCAGCCTGTCAACAGTCCCATGCGCGAATATCCTACCAGAATCTATCATTAGGACATCTTCCGAGAGTGCCTGTGCCTCTTCCATGTAGTGGGTGGTGAGCACGACCTGGCCCCTTATCGCCTTGATGGCGGACCACACCTCCACCCTCGAGAATGGGTCCAGCCCAGTCGTAGGCTCGTCAAGGAAGACCAGGTCCGCATCTGCGGCTACGGCCATTGCGACGAAGATCTTCCTTTTCATGCCTCCTGATAATTCATACGAAACTTTATTCCTGGCTTCCCAGAGCCCAACCTTTTTAAGCGCCCTCTCCGCAGCCTTTTTCGACTCCCTAAAACCAAATCCCCTTGCAGACAGATAGACTCTGATATCGTCCATGGCCGTGAGGTATTCTATAGGCTTGGACTCTTGCGGTATGCTCACGGCAATGTTCCGTATGGCCTGCGGGTTCTTGACCACGTCGATGCCGTCTATCAAGGCGCCGCCCGACGTCGGCGCGAGCTGCGTAGATAATATCCTGATCAGCGTGGTCTTGCCAGCCCCATTCCTGCCTATTATCGCTGTTATCTTTTTGTCAAGGCGGAAGCTGATCCCGTTCAACGCCACAGTACCATCTTTGTACCGCTTGGTGAGCTTCGTTGCCTCTATCATAAAATCTACTTTAGGAAATATCCGCCTACTTCCTTCTTGATTTGATACCACAACTATAAAATACCTTAATCACATATGGGACCATGCCAACGCTGAATATCGAGAGCCGAAAGTACACTCTCGTTGAAAATGTAAGCGAAACGGATAGGGATCTATTCCTCGCATTCAAGCCAAATGACGTAGGAATCAAATTCCTCCCCGGGATGTTCGTGATGGTAAGGGGGATCAGCCAGGATCCCTACGCTACCCTTTTTCCAAAAAGGGCATTCTCCGTCGCATCAGCCCCATCCGCAGAGAACCTCGAGATAATAGCGATAAAAGTGCCCCACAACAAGCCCTCGCATTTCATCGAAGCCAAAATAGGCGACCAGTTCATGATAGAAGGCCCCCATGTGTCAAAGGACAAGTTCAAAAAAGAGTTCATTCTGGACCCTTTGCCATCGAAAGTCCTGATGGTCGGAGGTGGCACGGGATATGCGCCTCTCAGATCCAGCATCATGGAGCAGCGGATGAGGGGTGCAACATGCACAGATATCGCGCTGATGCTTAGCGTCCAGCGCCTATCCGAAATTCCAAGAGGGAAGGAGCTGGCGGAATTGAAGGGAATGATGAGGGGGCTCAGCGTCACGGTCACTGTGACTAGAGCTACGGACGAAGACAAGCCCGACTCATCTGGGCTATGGAATGGCGAGAAGGGCAGGATAAACGCGGATATGCTGAGAAGGAATGTGCCAGATGTCACCGAACGAGTCCCGTATGTCTGCGGCTCGCTGGAATTCGGGAACAGCATCGAAGCGGCATTGATAGAATGCGGCATACCCGCCGAAAAGATTTACAGGGATGTATGGGGGTAAACCCCGCACATTTATAAGCGTGCGATGCAATATTGATGAGGGGAATGAAATGGCAGACGCTCAAACTAACGCCTCTTCAACAAGGCACTACCGTCCAGGTGCGGCGTTGGGAGCCGACATCGTAATGTTCATAATCCTGGCAGGCGGCGGGTACTATATCGGCAACGTAGTCGGTGCGATAGTGGGCTTCCTTTTCGCCCTGCTCCTGACGTTCGCCCTTTCAATAAGGGTCCTCAGCCAGTGGAACAGGAAAGCCGTGCTCCGCCTCGGCAAATATGTAGGTATAATAGGGCCAGGATTTTTCCTTATAATCCCATTCATAGATACCACGACCCCTACGATAGATACGAGAATCATAAGCACAGCATTCAAAGCCGAGAAAACTCTCACTAAGGATAACGTGCCGGTTGATGTTGACGCCATCCTATTCTGGCAGGTCAAGAACCCCGAACAAACGGTACTCAATGTGCAATCATATTACGACTCTGTGCTGCTGGCATCGCAGACCGCGATGAGGGATATAATAGGTAAAACTGAACTGTCATCCATGCTTGCAGGCAGGGATATAATAGGGAAAGGGATCCAGAATCTAATAGAGCAGAGGATAGAGAACTGGGGCATAACCGCGATATCGGTAGAGATACGCGACGTCACAATACCCCCAGAGCTGCAGAACGCCATGGCGCGCGTTGCCACCTCAGACAGGGAGAAGCAGGCCAGGGTCATACTGGCCGAGAGCGAATCTCTGGCTGCGGACAAGATGCTAGAGGCCGCCAAGAAGTACGAGACAGACCCCTATGCTATGCAGTTGCGCGCCCTCAATATGATGTACGAGATAAGCCTGACGGGCAAGAATGTTATGGTGTTTATACCTACAGAGACCAAGGGTTTCAGCATACCCATGCCATTTGGGATACGCGGGCTTGAAGAGTTTATTAAGCAGAAGGATCAGGAAGGCCCCGACAGCCAAAAGCAGATCAAGAAGAAAAAGCCGTGACAATGCCGCCATTTCATTAAACGCATTCTGGAAAGATGCACGCATGTGCTTTTGATGAGAGAAATAGAGACATCAATAATGAGAGTGGATGCGACCAAGCCGGACACCGGGCGGATATCGGAAGCGGCAAACTTCATACGCCGCGGCGGTGTAGTCGTCTTCCCCACAGATACCGTCTACGGCATCGGTGCGAATGCATTCGATGATGCAGCATGCAGAAGGATATTCGAAATAAAGGGCAGGCCTGCGGACAACCCCCTCATAGTGCATGTGCATTCTGTAGAGCAGGCGTCCGAGCTGGCCCATATAGACGGCAAATACCTTAAAAAGATAAGGAGGATATGGCCATCGCCAATCACATTCATAGCCAAAGCAAAAGCCAAGTTTCCTGCAAGCGTGACTGCTGGGCTAGGAACTGTTGCAATAAGGATGCCGGCTCACCCGGTTGCGCTGGCCTTGATCAAGTCAGCCGGGGTGCCGATAGCAGCTCCAAGCGCAAACCCTTCCCAAAAGCCCACAGCGACAACAGGATTGCAGAGCATAAGGTATTTTGATGGAAAGGCAGATTGCATAATAGACTCCGGCAGCAGCTTCTTCGGCATAGAGTCGACAATAATAGACCTGAGAACCTTCACGGTGCTCAGGCCTGGGCCTTTCACCCCAGAAGAGATAGAAAAGGCATTCTCGATAAAGCCTAGAGTGGGCAGGGTCGCTTCAGGAACCGCATCCGCCCGCGGGGCGGTGATAAGCCCAGGTACGAAGTACAGGCATTATGCACCAGAAACCCCCATGTTCATATTTGAAGGTGAAGAGCGGCAGCTAAAAAACATAGTCGAAGGGATAAACGCTGCATTCGCCATAATCGGATCATCAGAGCTGTGCTCCAGGTCAGAACGGCTTGGTTATTCTACAATATCGTTGGGCAGCAGGAAGGACATATATGGCATAGCAAAGAACCTTTACAGCGCCATAATACTTCTGGATTCGCTAAAGGTGAAATTTGGGATAGTTGAGGCATTCGACGAGAGTGGCATAGGCCTTGCAATAATGAATAGGCTTCGGAAGGCGTCCTCAAACAAATCCTTCTCGACAAAGAAGGGTCTCCTGAAGCTGCTATCCGAGCAGAGCTTGTAAAGAGGCTAAACTTTCGAGCCAGCGCACCGCAGAAGCAACATATAAAAAATAATAGCCCCTAAAATGATTGATTGAAATGGCACGAGACGGCAAAAGGCACACGGGAAGGAAGATAGGGCTCGCCGTCCTTTTGATAATAATACTTGGCGGCATCGCGTTCTACTTTGCTTATCTGTCAGGGGGCATAGGCACTCTCGCATACCACGCCGCAACAAACTCGTCATCGCTGAAAACCGCCCTCCTCCAGAAAATAGACTCCTATCCGCAGCTCGGCATAAACTACATCGGAAGCATAGGCTACAATGTCAACTTAGGCGGCGCGGATCCGGTCATCGCGGTCCCGATAAATGTCAGCTTCCTCAAGTATATGAACGATGAAAGGGTTTCGTTTTCAGTAGGCGCCCTGCCAGTCGGCGGATTTGGCGCGTATTCCAATATCTCTGCAGTCGGCATATCCATAGATAACGGCAGCACGGTCTACGCATGCTACAGGCATGCTTCCGGGCCGTACAGCTGCTTCGCAGCAACAGGAAGCCCCACCCAGATATTCAACAACATAACTAATGCGCTGAACCTTTCGGCCCTTTCAGGCTTCCATCTCGGGATTCCAACGCCGAGCATATACAACGGCATGCCATGCTGGAAGGCTGCTGGCAACCTTACGCTGTATAGCACAAAAGGGATATTCAACGGAACCGCGTTTGTCAGCTACAATACCTGCATTTCTCCTACATACTACATACCGCTTGTGCTGAATGCAAACATAACCACAAGTACAAACCAGTTTGCCGTAAACTTATACGTCAGGAACATAACCCAGGCGACTAGCGAGTCGGAGGTGACGGCGCTGCCAGGGCCTCTTGTCAACGTCACATGATAGTAATATAAATTATCGCTGAGAATTGGATTGGGGAGTTGATGACAAAAGGAAGCGAGAGGCTTACAGCAATTGTCGCGATCGCGGCGATAGTGGTTATAGGAATCGTACTTGTGCTCAATGTGGTCTACTACAGGAGTACCACTACCATGCAGCCGGCAGCCATAGCGAAGGGCAACATAACGCTTACAGCATCCGGGTCGGTATCTGCGAACCCCACCCAGGCGGTAGTGTATGCAGTTGTCAATTCGACTGGCAGCAGTGCTGCAATTGCAACTGCAAATCTATCCGGCAGCCTATCGGAACTCAACTCGACTCTTTCTAAATACGTATCACTCAATGCCACCACAATAAATACCATATCTTATTACCTGTATAGGGTGCACAATTCATCGGCGTACGCCGCTTCAGAAGGGGTGCAGCTCACCCTGCCGCTAAACGTTACCGGCACTGTGCTGTCAGCGCTCTCATCCGTCCCAGGGATAGGAATAAGCGGAATAAACATAGAGCTGTCGAGCCAGCAGGCATCGGCGCTCAGGGCTACAGCATTAGCCATAGCAATGCAGAATGCAACCGACCAGGCGCAGGCTATAGCCGGGGTCTACGGCCCTGTAAGGCTCACGAATGTTGTGGTCGGCTCAGGGGGCATAATCTATCCCAATGTATACAGCGCAGCGGCAGTGCCCAACATGAAGGTGTACTCTGGCACAGCATACGTTACAGAGACCGTCACCGCTACCTTCTCTTACGGATAACTGGCTGTAGGAAACTAATAAATATTTTCAAAGTTTATACAAATCGATTAGAATGACCTACCGCGATAGAAGGGGGCTGATAAGGCAGATGAGGTCCGACATATACAGCGACAAAGCAGCATATCATCTGAGCCTTATCCAGACCGGCCAGCTGCACACCTATTCGTTTTTGGATGATATGAGAGAGCGGTACCATTCCAGAAGGGCATCGGTGCTGCTGAGAAAGGCAATCCAAGTTGCAGAGGATCCCAAAAACAGGGCGAGGTTGCTGCGCACGCAGATAAGCATATCAGAAAAGCTCTCAGACTTGTACGAAAGGCACATAGAAGAACTGGCAGCGTCACGTATACCGCGCTTCATCAAGGATTATCTGATATCGCACAGCGCCGCAAAGATAGAACTCTATAAAGGGAGGTCTGAACATTCCAGGGAGATACTGCGGGCAGTCAGATTTAATGCACCGTAAACCTGTAGGCAACGTATAAATATCTTCATAAATAGAGACCTACCAGTGATAAAATGTGGGAGAAAACAGTGCAGAAACTTAGGAAGGGGGAGATTAGTAATAAGAAAACAGAAGCGCTATACCGGGAATTTATCACAGGGCCTGCTACGTCGCAACCGAAGTCAAAGGGCACATTAGGCGCATTCCTCAGGCACATAATCAAATAGCGGGCTAAGAGCGCGCGCGATGCAGCAATTCGATACCTGTAGAGTTCACTGCTTGCGCAAAAGGTTAACTTGAATATACGGAATTATTTATTGCCCGTGGCTATAGAGCCTCTGCTGCCTTGCTGCGGTTTTCTCTCCTAGGTCCTGCATGGCTCTGTTCACGAGCTCGTACATTCTCTTCTCCCTTACCTTTGAAATCATGAAGTATATCTCATCCTTAGTGCCTCTTGTGACAAGTATTATTATCTCACCGTATTTTATCCTACCCGCCCTCCCTCTTCTCTGTATGTTCCTTATCTCGTTTGGGATGGGTTCGTAGAACACCACGGCGTCTACTCCAGGTATGTCCAACCCTTCCTCCCCTATAGATGTGGCTACAAGCACCTTGAATTTCCCGTTCCTGAAATCCTCTATGACCTGCTTCTGCCCAATCTGGGTTATGCCCTCCTTCTTGCCTACGAATGCCCTACTGTCTATGTTGTACTCACTGAGAAGCTCAACGATCCTCTTTATTGTAGACCTGTACTGGGCGAATATTATCACAGTCTTTCCCTTGAGGGTGGAGGTGATCAGCTCTATTATTTTGAATATCTTCGGGTGCTCTATTCCTAAATCGAGGGCTTTCTTCGCGGCGTTCATCGAGTCTATAACCTCTTTGTTGTTCAGGAGGCTCTGCAGTGCCCTGCTCTTCTTCTCTCTCGACACAAGCGAATCCATGTAGCTCATAAATGGATAGAAGCCCTCTGTGCTCAGCAGGTCGTACGCATGAGAAAGGTTGAGAAGAAACACATAATTGTACATCGCCATGAACTTGTAGCTCGAGGGCTGCAGCCTGTCTATGCTTGTCCCTATCTGGAGTATCTTGCCTTTAGGGATGTTCTCGTACCTGCTGAATGGGCTGAGCCCGTACTTGTAGAGTTTCGTGAGGTGCTCATCCATCAAAGACCTCAGTCTTATAAGTATGTCGTCCATCGGCCTCCCCTTTTCTACGAATATCGCTCTGCTGGACTTGTCCATCACGAAGGGCGCCACGTCGGCATCAGTCGAAATGCGTATCTCAATGTTCTCTATGTCAAGCGCCGATAGCAATGAGTCTATCTTCTTCTTGTTGCTGCCAGGCGATGCTGTGAGGCCCAGCAGCTGTACGCCGCGAAGCTTGCACTCGTCTGCTATGTAGGTATATGCATACCTCCCTACCGCTCTGTGGCATTCGTCAAACACAACTACGCCGAACTCCTCCAGCGATATCCTGTTCGCTTTCAGGTCGTTCGCTATTGTCTGGGGCGTAGCGGCGATGACTTTTGCGTCGGTTTCAATCGCTGCGCGCTTCTTTCTGCTTATCGATCCGGTGAGAAGCAGTATCTTGCTGGCCTCTATGTTGAGCAGTTTGCATAGAGATTGGTAATGCTGTTCGCTTAGGGGCTTTGTCGGGGCAAGCATTATCGCCTTCTTCCCTTTTGATACCGCATGCGCAATCGCGAATACCGCAATCATCGTTTTTCCCAGCCCTGTAGGGAGCACCACAAGGCTGTTGTACCCTCTAGATACGCTCTTCGCAATGCTTATCTGATAGGCACGCGGCTCTATGTTCTGAATATTTACGAGCTTCGCCGCCTCCCCCAGCTCCTCCCACGATGACATGGTAAACATTTAGTAAGAATGTTTATAGATGTGACATCCTTCGCCGATAAATCGTGGGGGCTTCCCGAACTAAACAGCGATATGAAGTCATAGCCTCCAATGGTATAAGGGGCATCCTGCTTCTCTGCGGTTCGCTTTCATCCCACCGCT
>JAJYVY010000031.1 GCA_021791775.1 Microcaldota archaeon
ACTCCTTAAAACAAGTAAAAATCTATTCAAACAGCGAGATAGGCGAGATGCTCAAGAACGAAGGACTCGATTATGAGGTGTTGAATTCCGGCGACAAAAAGCAGATTGCTGGATTTAATGTGCATGTATTTGATCCAAAACATGGAGAAATACCTTTCCCGCCGCCGATGAACCTTGCTTATCTGATAAATGGGAGGCTGCTGCACGCTGGCGACTCTTTCGAAGACAAGAGCTTTGGGAATGTCGAGATACTATGCCTGCCAGTTTTCGTGCCGTGGGCTAGGTTAGTGGATATGCTAAATTTCGCTAAGAAAATCAAGCCAAAGATTGTTATACCAACCCACGACGCTCCGCTAAAGGACTTTCAACTTAAAGCGACATATGAGATATTTGGAGGGTTGCTAGAAAAAGAGGGGATTCGTTTCAAACCTCTACAGCTAAATGAAGAGCTACAAGTCTGATTATAACTATGTGATTATATGCTGGCAGCACTGTACAGCGGTGGCAAAGACTCAACTCTTGCAATCCACAGGATGCACGATATTGGGAAGAGGGTTGAGTTGCTCATATCTCTAATACCTAAGAACAGCTTCAGCTATATGTTGCAGCGCGTTAATGTTGAATGGTCAAGGCTACAGGCGGAATCGATGGGTATCCGGCAGGTGTTTTGGGATACCGGAGGCGAGAAGGAGAAGGAGCTTATTGACATAGAGCATGCGCTTAAGGAAAATGGCGTGACAGAACTGGTTACCGGAGCTGTGGCGAGCTCCTATCAGCGTGACAGAATAAACAGGATATGCGAAAAACTTGGAATCGTACACCATGCGCCGCTCTGGGGCATTGACCCAATGTCCGAATTAATGGAGATTGCTGACAAATTCGATGCCATAATAACTAGAGTGGCAGCAGAGGGGTTGGACGCCAGCCTGCTTGGGAGGCAAATAGACGCAGAGGCGATAGAGCTTTTAAAGAAGATAAACCAGAAACGCCATATCAACCTGTCATTCGAGGGTGGCGAGGCGGAATCGTTCGTGCTTGATGCGCCTCTGTTTTCGAAAAGAGTAAAAATAACAAAATCCCATACTACATGGGAGGGTACAGCGGGGGAGTACATAATAGACGATGCGGTGTTGATTGACAAGGATTGAGGATGATTAGATGCTCGTGGTAGGTTTCAATTGGCCGAATTTCCATGACAATTCTGCTGCAGCTGTACTCGACGGCAAGCTGGTTTATGCTGCTGAAGAAGAGCGCTACACTCTGCACAAGCATGCGCCATACGAACTTCCGGAGAATTCGCTGCGGCATTGCCTGCTTTTCCTGCAGGAACGTTATGGGATAAAACCAAATGACGTGGACGCATATGCGATAAATTTCGATCCGAAATTCTACAGTGCAAAATCCAAAGCCTGGCACAATTTTTCGCAGATGTCGATGGTAAAGGACTACCTGCTTAAGGCTGACTCTGCTGCAGAGGCTTATTCCCTTCTCCTAAAGAGCATTACACGCTCCATAACTTCGAGGCTGGACTTCACCTGGTCAGCAAAGGTGTTCGTAAGAAGCATGGTACGTAGCTTAGGCTATAATGTAGAGGATGTAAAGATAATACCTGTAAGGCACCACCTGGCGCATGCCGCCTCCGCGTATTATTTCTCCGGAATGTCTTCCGGGATCGGCCTTGTAGTTGATGGCCAAGGCGAAACCGACGCCACCACCGCGTGGAGAATAAGCGACGGGAATTTCGAAGAGCTGCTCAGCGTGAAATGGTATGAGGGCTCACTCGGTTACCTGTACGAATTTGTCTCGAAGTATCTAGGCTTTGGCCGCCTGGAAGGCCCTGGGAAGGTTATGGGTTTGGCGCCATACGGCAAAATCGACAAAAAAATGCTTGCGCGGCTTGAGGCCCTGTTCGACTTGAATGCTAAAGATGGGCCATACCTGATGAAGAAAAGATTGAGTGCCGGAATCCAGGGGGAGATGTACAACGTTATAGCTAGGCGGACAATGGGCATAGATGCCCCAATTGACATAGGAGGCAGGGCGAGGCTCAACAAGAAAGCCTGCGACTACGCCTATACGCTACAGAGCTTCTTTGAAACCCTTCTGACCAAAACTGCAGAATGGTCGAAGGACGCTTCCGGGATGGACAGGATTATGCTATCTGGAGGATCTGCATTAAATGCGAAGGCGAATATGGAATTGTATTATTCTAAGAAATTTAACAGGGTGTTTGTCTTCCCTGCAGCCGGCGATGCGGGAACCTCTATTGGAGCTGCAGCGTATGTATATGCTAATGGACTTGGAGGAAGGATGCGGAATGGAGAACTGAAGGACCTTTATCTGGGAGACGAGTACAGCGGCCAGGAAGTAAAGACTGCAGTAATATCCTCGAAACTTAAGTATGAACGGATAGACAGCGATATGAATCCATTGTCCGGCTTGTTGGAATCCTCAAAGGTAATCGGATTTTACCATGGCAGAGCCGAATTCGGGCCCAGGGCGCTTGGAAATAGGAGCATTATAGGCAATCCTATGGAAAAGAGCACATGGCCGCGCATTAACAGAATAAAGGGAAGAGCCTGGTGGAGGCCACTTGCACCATCCCTCCTTGCGAAGAGCATGAATGATTATTTCATAGAGCCTGAAGAGCATGAATTCATGGTTATGATGTATAGGGCTAACAAAGGGGTCGCTGCCAGGGTGCCTGCCGTCATACACGTCGATGGGACAGCCAGGCCCCAGACAGTCAGAAGGGAGAAAAATGCGATTTGGCACGACCTGATAAAATGTTTTGGCGATTCCACATCAGAGAATCTTATCGTAAATACGAGTTTCAACATGGCGGGAGAGCCGTTGGTAGAAACGCCGATGCAGGCCATCAGAAGCTTCTCCGCTAGCGGGTTGGATGCTCTTTATCTAGATGGATGGCTCATCAGGAAGCACGCATAAAATCTTATATTGTTATGCATAAAGAGATGCTGTAAGGGGCCTGTCGTCCAACGGTCAAGACGCTAGCCTTACACGCTTGAGACTGGAGTTCGACTCTCCACAGGCCCATTGATATTGATTTACACCGAACATAGACAAAAGCTTATAAACAAAAACGTAGTATTGCTTTTGGTGGTGAAATGAAAATGTATGGAATAGTAAGGGCAATTGACAAGTTGGTGCGCTTCGGGACAGTCAGCGCGCACTGCGACATACCCTGCGGGATATACGACCCGCATCTGGCCGAAGTGGCTGCGCACACTGTTATCAGGATGGACATGCTGATTGCCGATCTTGTGAAGAACAATGACATGACTCCGGATGGGAGAAACAAAATGATAAGGTACACCGCAGTTAAGGAGCAGCACGCAGAGTTATGCAAGCACGAGATCAGGGTAATCTGGGGCGACTACTTCAAGCCGGAACACGCACAGGCAAATCCTGAGCTGCACACTCTTGTGTGGGACATCATGAAAGCGGCATCGAAAGCAAAGCAGAGCACAAACATGGCTGACGCAGAGGCACTGCTCGAGAAGGTGAATCGTTTCGCCGAGATATTCTGGAAGACCAAGAATATTCCCTATACTAGAGTGAAAGCCCCTTATCCGACAGAGAGGGAAATGGTAGTACCGAAGGCTTGAGAGAAGACGCGAATGCCAATCTCCATATTCAGGGTCAAGGACAGGAGCATGCTTCCAGCTCTCGGAGACGGCGATTATGTGATAGTAAGCCGGCTCTCTTACCTGTTCTCAGCGCCGAAGATAAGCGACATCATTGTCCTTAAGCATCCTGAAAAGGGCATCCTGATAGTAAAAAGGATATCCAAGGTGCGCGGCAAAAAATTTTATGTGCTGGGAGACAATGCTGCTGAAAGCTATGATAGCAGGGACTTCGGCTATGTAGATAGGCATGACATATTCGGCAAGGTCGTGTATGTGATAAGGAAATGATCATCTCTCTCCATATTTCGCGTAGAACGCGAGATATTGGGCGACTACCTGCTCAGGCGCAGATGCCCTAGTTTTGTCTATTATCTCCTTCAGCATGTCCGCAGTTATTTTCTCCTCATCACCGCTTTTTATCGCCTTTTCCAATGCTGCGGTCTTTGCCTCCCTGCATACATGGTAGATGTCCGCGCCTGTGTAGCCGGGCGTAGCGTCCGCGAGGCTGTTGAAGCTGACATCATCGGACAGCGGTATTTCAGTCAGGTTCGATTTGAACATATCGGCTCTCTGCGTCTTATTTGGCGGTTTGATGAATACCAGCTTGTCGAACCTGCCAGGCCTTAGTGCCGCCGGATCTATCGCATCGGGTCTATTCGTAGCCCCGACAACAATTACGTCCTCGAGCTTGCTTATTCCATCTATCTGCCTTAGCATCTCGCTTGTCACCTGGGCGGAATACTCGGTCGCATCGCTGCGCTTCAGCAGCAGCTCCTCAACCTCATCCAACAGTATTATTGCGGGCGAGTTCTCCCTCGCCCTGTCGAATGCCTCTTTTATCGTGGCATTCATCCTTTCCATCCCCTGCTCTGCTATGTCAGCTCCATCTAGCTCCAGGAGCGTTGCGCCCTTCATCTCGTTCTTTATCGCCCTCAACATCATCGTCTTCCCCGTACCGGGAGGGCCGAAGAGCAGCACCCCGTTTATGGTTTTTATCTTGTATTTCTTCAATAGCTCTGGATGCATCAGCGGCAGCTCTATCGCCTCTGATACGACCTTCTTTGCATCGTCAAGGCCTATTACCTGGTTCAGATTTATCTCTTCCGGTTCCTGCCCCTCTTCCTGTCCGGTCTGGCCGTATACGCTCCTCTCGAAGTCAAGCCTGAATTTGTGGTACATCTCTATCTGCGCTATGGAGACGGATGGCTTTGTCGACTTTATCGTATCGAGTATGTCATCCTGAGTTATCTCTAGAACCTTATGCTTGCTTGCTGCCTCTTGCGCAATCTTCTGCGCGACATTTTCGCAAAGTGCCTTTATATCTGCGCCTGTGAACCTTTCCGTCTTGTCCGCCAATTCCGCCAGGTCTACACCTTCCGATACCGGCAGCTTCTTTAGGTATATCTCGAATATCTTTTTCCTGCCCTTCAAGTCTGGAGGTGGCATGTATATTATCTTGTCGAATCTGCCAGGCCTCATTATGGCAGGATCCATTAGCTCGGGCGCGTTTGTGGCGCCGACTATGGTGACGTTGTTTATCTGCTGGAAACCATCCATCTCTATGAGAAGCTGCGACAAAGCCTGCCTGGTTGTCTCATTCAGAGAGGTCTGCCTGGACCCAGTTATGGAATCGACTTCGTCGAAGAAAAGTATGCATGGCGCATTCTTCTTCGCGATCTTGAATATGTTTGATATCAATTTCTCCGTCTCCCCAGGAAATGCGGAAATGAGATCTGATGCTTTTACATAGAAGAAACCTGCCCGTATCTCATTGGCGAGCGCCCTCATCATTACAGTCTTTCCTGTGCCAGGAGGCCCAAAAAGCAGAATCCCCTTGGCTGGTTTGACATTGTAGGCCTTTGATATCCCTTTCTCTTCAATTGGGGCGAGCACCGAGTCCTTCAGTTCCTTCTTTACGGACTCGTAGTTTCCTATGTCATTGAAATCCTCTGTCACGTTGCTGGCTTCCAGGTCCTCGAACGCCTCGCCGAATTTCATTCTCAAATCCTGCTTCCTTATGTCCAGGGCATATACGATTTTTACGTTGAAGAACTCCAAAATAAACACTACGCCGACCGCGATCACCATACTTATTGCCAGGGGCAATACGGGTATGGGTATTTTTGACACGAACGACAGGGCATAGGCAAACAGCGCATATCCGACACCTATTATGGTTGCATAAGTTCCCTTGTACTTTGACCTGCTGCCCGCGGCAACTGCCTCTATGCCGAAAACAAGTATGAGCATTACTATCAGCTGGGCAAGATAGTACTCGACGTCAACTCCCGCCACCGCGAGCATTGCGTATATGGCAACGTCCGATGTTCCTATTACATTGCCACTCGTAAATGCCGCCAGGGCATTGCCGAGCCCATCCTTAAAATTGAATATGTTTAAGCCATGCCTATAGGGCTCTAACAGAGGAGCAATCTGCTGGCCCACTTTAGCATGCGCAGCCACAGAATTGTAGATTATGTATGCAGTATTCGGCACGCCGGAAACGCCAGAGAGCATGACAAGCAGCAGGACGAATACGACAGATATCATAAATGCCCTTTTGTATCCGACCATCAGTATGGAAATAAGGAATAAAGGTATCGCGAAAAGGTATCCCGCCGGAGAAAATGATATCGATAGCATGGCATAAAGGAAGAACATCGTCCTGTAGTACATGTATCCGTAGATTAGAGAAGCAGCCATTGCCAGGAGGAATAGCCAGGAAACGCCTGGGAGCTGGTATATCACCATTGGCAGTACCGCAATAAGCAGGAGTATCAGGCCTATGAAAGGCTTCCTCAGCGTTACAAAGAAAAGGACTATGGCGATGAGCACCATTATTATGAGAGGATAGAAGAGCAGGCCTGCTGCTGCGCTGAAAAACGCTATCAAGACCAATATTGCATCGGGGAATGTTGGCGATTTGGTTATGTTGGATATGCGTTCATTAAGATTGTAGAGAAAAATCGGAGTCCTGCGACCTCTTTTGATTATTTCTTTTACTCTCTCTGCTTTCTCGGCTTTAACCTTATTATTGTAAGATTGTGCCATTTTACCAGTCTGCCCTTGCCTCCCGATAAATTTATGCTTTTTGGGTATTTATACCTTAGGAGGGTTCTCTATAGACTCGCACAACTATATTAATATTTTAACGTTTATTAAAGCTAATACCCGTTGTAGCTCAATGGCAGAGCGGCCGGCTGTAGTCCGCAGTACAGCTATGCTGTTAGATACCGGCAGGTTGGGCGTTCGACTCGCTCCAACGGGATTTGTGATATCATGAGAGGGTGCATCTTCTGCAAAATAGTCGGAGGGAAACTGCCTGCCTTCAAAGTATACGAAGACAGGGAATACTTGGCGATATTAGACAAGTTTCCAGTATCTAGGGGCCATGTATTGCTAATGCCGAAAGAGCATGCCGACAATCTCACAATGATGTCAGATGAAGCAGCCAAAGAGCTCGGCACAACCCTAAAGAGGATTACGCGGAAAGTAGACATTGCATTAAAGCCTGACGGCATAAAGGTGGTTTCAAATATAAGGGAAGCGGCAGGGCAGGAGGTATTCCACATGCATGTCCACATAATACCGGTATACGGCAAGAGCAGTGACCCCTACGCCGCCGAGATCGGCGTACAGAGAAGTACAAGATGGAAGGATGATAAGGGCATTGTACCTGTTCAACGAGAACTTTCCAGGAAGGAAGCATCTGAATTGCTTAAATTGTTGGAAATGAAAGATTAAAGAACAATAGTGAGCAAATAGTCTTGT
>JAJYVY010000032.1 GCA_021791775.1 Microcaldota archaeon
ATAATTGTTGATATGCATTATTGGAAAGCAATCCATTGTACACTTCTATATTTGCCATAGATCCGTTAAAATGCCTATTGCCACAGCAATTTTGCCATCCTACTATCCAACTAGTGGCAGAAGTTGGAAGGCTTGTTGTTCCGGTGATTGAGAAGCTTTGTTGTTTTCCATTTACATAAAGTATTGCTACAGTATCATTAAGATAAAATCCTACAAGGCTCCATTTATCCAGAGGCACAACAGGACCATAGTAGTTGTTCGCCCCATTCCAAATAATTATGTTTCCGCTTGTTGAAAGAGCAAGCTGATAAATTTGACCTATCCATTCTGATATCACCTGGAAATTGCTAGTACCATAATTTACAGGATAGATCCATTCAAAATTTGATATTGGGAAGGCGTATATTCCCGTGCCGTTTATATAGCTAGTTTGTCCATTGAACTGCGAAACCAAAAAGTTAGTTGTAGAATTTGGTTTGAAATAACTCCCATCAATGAAATTTCCTGAATTTCCATTTCCGCTGAAGTCTGGGGCAGCTGTGCCGTTTCCCATATCCAGAGGCCACCACCCCTCAAGATTCGCAGAAGCAGAAATGTTTCCTTGATATGGCAGCACATTGAGCCTTGCATTGCCTGAGAATGTATTCGATGAAAGCAATGTGCCAATGTATCCGTCGGCATCGGTGCTAATGGCCAGCGAGTTACTGCCTCCAAGTATGTTATTTGTTGACGATATGGCAAGGGGGAGTTTTCCGATTGGCTTTCCACCAAGGCTCAATGATTCTATGTTCACCCCCAGTGCTGACGTGTAAATCACGTTCTGCTGCATTGTTGGCGTGGAATACCCGCTGTAGTCGTTCGAATTTCCATTCAGCGGCCACCATCCTACAAGATGGCCAAGGTCGCTCTTTGGGTTGGACGCTGGCCCCGCGGTGTATAGCTGCGAAATCTGGTTGGCAGTCAGTGGCGCATTATAGAGCTGCACATCGGCCTCATAGCCGTTCAGATAATTCCCAGGATAGTGGCCTGCGCCTCCGATCGTGAAGTTGGCAGAGCCTGTCGGGACATTCGAGGTGAGGGAATTGCCCGCCAGCGCGCCGTCTATATATACGCTGGCAGCTGTGCCGTTGTAGGTTCCTGCTATGTTGTACCATCCTCCAGGAGAGATGGCGTATGTAGAGGATGCAGCAGCAGACCCATCAATCTCTATTATAGGCAGGTCGTTGTTTATTACAAGCTCGAACGGCTGCGCAGTGGTGCTGGATTCTCCTGCTACTGGCGTGAATCCCTGGCCGGGCTCCATGTAAACCCACGTATCAACAGTGAAATTTTTGCTTATCGCAAGGTTAGCCGATTTAAATGCCGTTATCATGCTGTTCGCTCCTGTGAAATACGGAAGCTTTAATCTGGATGGCTCATTGAAGAGTATCGGCCCTGCGAGAGCCGATAGCGACGGCAGGTGTTGGTCTACGTATATCGTGCCTTTTATGTTGGACAGGGTTGCAAACCCTACGTATGTCGGCAGGCTGTAGAGGTATACCCCACTGGAGCTATTCACCACGCTACCATTCACGACAAGGCTTCTGGCCGAGCTTGCAGCTATCCCGCTTACTACCTCTTTTCCCACAGTCGTCTGCGCCATGACCAACCCTGTAGATGAGATATAAAGTTTATACGGTATGAAGCCGATTCCCGCGCTGAGCGGTACCGAAATTGCAAAACCGCTGCCGGCTTGCAGTGCCTGGTTTATGCCTCCTGCCACGTTTTCGGCAATGAGCTGCATCAGCGACGAGTCCTGAGACCCCAAAGTTACCGATCTTTCGTTTACTATTAGTGCAAACATTATGACAAACACTACCAGGACAACAGTGTATACTATCATGAATTCCAGTGCTATCTGGCCCCTGATTTTTCTGCGGCCTGACTCTTCCCCCATTAGACCAATTATTTATCTATGGTAATCTATAAAAACAGAGGCATGCTCAGCAATAAATAGTTTGATTCCGTAATGCAATCATGGAAATCCTATCCCTCAAAGGGGATGCCCCATTTGAAATTATCGAGTCGCTCTCGCAGCGTGGCATAGAGAACTTGACCCCGCCACAAGAAGCGGCGGTGAGGAAGGGGCTGCTATCTGGAAGTAATATGGTGGTTGCGGCGCCCACTGCAAGCGGTAAAACGCTCATAGCCGAGATCGCATGCGTTAATGCGATTCTCTCTCACAGGAAGAAGGCGATATATGTGGCGCCATTGAGGGCACTGGTATCTGAAAAATTCAACGAGTTCAAGGGAGCGTACCCTTACATAAAGAGCGCAATGTCGATAGGGGACTTGGACGCTGATGACAAGTGGCTTTCCGAGTATGACATGATCTTCGTTTCTACTGAGAAGTTCGACAGCCTGATGCGCCATCAGATAAGCTGGCTGGACGGGGTGGGCTGCTTCGTCTTCGATGAAATACACATGCTTGGCGACCCCTCGAGAGGCCCCACTCTTGAAATCCTGATCACAAAGATAATGACATCGTGCAATGCGCAGATAATAGCCCTTAGCGCGACGATAGGCAACTCAAAGGAAATAGCGAAATGGATGGGCGCAGAGCTCGTAGAAAGCGACTACCGCCCAGTTAAGCTGGCTAAAGGGATCATACTCAACTCGAAGGTGTACTATGGGGAGGATGCACCCGAAGAGAGCGCCATACTAAACGGCAGCAATTCAATACCGGAGGTGAGGCTGGCGCAGGATACATTATTGCAGAAGAAGCAGATACTTATCTTCTACTCTACAAGGAAAAATGCGGAAGCCGGGGCGAAAAGAATGGCTGCAGAGTTGGGCGGCGCGCTGGCAAAGGAGAACGGGGTGGCGCTTGCCAAGCTCAGCAACCAGGTCCTCAACGTCCTCGAAAGGCCTACCGACCAATGCATAAAGCTATCGAATTTGATAAAGTCGGGCGTGGCATTTCATCATGCCGGACTACTAAACCCTCAAAGAGAAGCCATAGAGAACGCTTTCAGAGAAAACCTAATAAAAGTCATGTGCTCGACAACCACCCTTGCATACGGTTTGAACCTGCCTGCCCATACCGTGCTTGTAAGAGACCTATACAGATATGAGAACTCGGGCAGCGGGATGCTGGGGGTCAATGAGGTCATGCAGCTTTTTGGAAGGGCGGGAAGGCCAAAATATGACGTAGAGGGAAGGGCGCTCGTAATCGCACAGAGCAAAGAGCGGATGGAGGAGCTCTACAGGACTTACATAAAAGCGAAGCCAGAGCCCATAGAATCGGGCCTTGGTATGGTGCCTGTGCTCAGGTCGCACATACTTTCCATAATCGCCATAGATATGATGAATAGTATCGAAGATCTCGAAAAATTCTTCCAAAGGAGCTTCTATGCCCTGCAGTACGGAAGCATGCACCATCTTAAAAGGCTGATAAGAGAGGTGGTGCAGGACCTTGAGAAATGGGAGATGGTGGAAGGATTCAGAGGAAAATATGAGGCGACGAAGATGGGAAAACGCGTGAGTGAACTCTACATAGACCCTCTGTCTGCAAAATGGATGATAGATTCTGTCGCCAATGTAAAGGACGCCCTGGACGCGCTGTTCATGATAAGCAATACTATAGAGCTGCGCCCGTATATCAGGGTGACGTCAAAGTCTGAGGAAGAATTTGCAGCATACATGCATTCCCACTCTGGAAGCATGATGAAGGAGTTCAGCCCGTCAGATTACGGCAATTACGACCCGGATGGCGCCTTCGCTACTGCACTGATGCTGCAGGATTGGATAGATGAGATAAAGGAACCTGAGATAGTTGCAAAGCACTCGACAACACCTGGAGCGCTCTACACGAAAATAACCAATGCCGATTGGCTTATATACTCTGCTATCGAGCTTTCCAGGATCTTGAGGGTGTCGCCGAGAAGGCTCATAGACATAAGAGTCAGGCTTAGATACGGGGTAAAAGAGGAACTTCTAGATCTGATAAGGTTAAGGCAGATAGGGAGGGTCAGGGCGCGCATGCTCTACGCCAACGGCATAAAGAGCATAGCCGACATACGAAGCAACAAATCGAGGATAGCAGGCATACTCGGGAAGGAGGTGGCAGAGGCGGTGCTATCACAGTTAATGTGACATCCTCCTCGGTCTAAAGGCCTGGCTTCCCCCCTTTATCCCTTGGTGCGTTCTCAGCCCGCGGACAGCCGCCTCACTGGAAAAACTAAGGTCTTACGCCATTCCGCCGAGCGTAGGTTTAGGCTTGCAGCGCAGTGCAACATATATATATGCCTTTTTGTCCCATATTATTATTGGTTTTTCAGTTGGGGAGCCCGCACCATTAACGGGCGGGAGAACGCCACTTGTGACAGAATGTACATCTCAAAAGGAACTGTGAAAAAGATACTGAAGGAGGCTGGAGCATCACGAGTGAGCGATGAGGCCGCATCCGAGCTGCAGAAGAGGCTGAACAGGCAGGCATTTGTCATCGCGCAGAAGGCCGCTAAGCTGGCAGCGCACGCAAAAAGGAAGACCGTGACAGATTCCGATATAAAGCTCGCTTATTCATAATTAGATAGGAACGCCTAAGAACTTCAATATTATTATTGTCCCGACCGCCGGCAGGCCGAAAAGGGCGGTAGGGACCATTGTTGCGATCTCGATGGGTATCCCCAGGCCGAAAATATAATCCAGGGCGAGTATTGCGATTATGCCCACCACGCTGTTTATTATTATCCCGAAGATGATCTTCAAAATGAACTTCCCGATCTTAAAGATTATGAATAATACCAGAGCTATCAGCACAGCAAGCACTATCTCGCTGGTCAGTGTGCTTCCCAATCCCAATACCATGTTCTTTCCCTTATTTTGTTGAATCAGAAAGGATAAAATACCTTGCAATTGCTTCGCTGCCTTTGCTCGTTGTGCATGGGCAGCGATATAAAATTCAACTTCCTATCGTTGGAGTGAGCGAAAAGCATAATAATTCTGCAAAACAAATCAAAGCTACTGGTGGCGGGCGGGCAGCTTACCGAAAGGAGGAAGCTCCTCCCATACAGAGCGCATACGGCTTAAGGCCATAACCGGAACAGAAACGATACCGCGAATGTGCATAAAGCTATGACACTACGAGCGCATACAAGCGGATGAAACGGCCGGGGAAATGCGCAGATGAGTATGCAAGGCTTTACGCCGCTCAGTCTAATGCTGCCTAAAACAGAAGGAGGGCTACGGCCCGCCACTATCTTCCGCTTCTTTCCTTAGCTCGGGGTGCAGCGCGCGCGCCATCTCCAAAAATTTCGCCTCCAGGCGCCGCGACATCTTTTCTTCGGCTACATACTCACGTATCATGTTGTTTGTTTCCCAGATTGACATGGCGGATATCGTGGCGTACTCTATGCGCAAGAAATTTCTGATTTGGCTAATTTCCCCGTGCACCACGTCAGGAACATCTTCGCTTGTAGAGTTAAGGAGAATGTTGTTCTCTGCTGGCGTATCTCTCCACAAATCCGATACCCTGATCATCTTTGGCATTCGATCGCCATTGGTTGGAAGTCTTCGCTCCCAACAGAGGGCATTCGTATAAATAGATATTAATATGCTTTCCGGGGTTCTGAAAGTGTCGTAATCACTTTCTATCCCGATTCAATGCTGCTCTTCCCTGTTCCTCTGCGAACCTTTTTCTATGGAAATCGAATTCTATCTCGGCGGTTCTTACAAGCTCCAAAAGCTCAGCTACCTTTCCGGGAGACAGGCCGCGTCCAATGCCATCCTCCCACACCTTCTTGGCTGCCTCCTCTCTTACTTCGAGCACAGCCTCCTTATCCATCTGCGCAGCGCCCTCAGCGGTCAATGCCCTTCCCTTCTTTAGGCATTCCAGGCTGAAAACATCATCGTCATCTATGAGCGACGCCAACACGAGCCTTCTCGCCTCCTCGTCCTCCCTAGATTCTTCTTCGACCATAAAAGCATGCCACATATGCAGGGAGTTTCAGATATTTAAGCGTTTTTTGTTATTTTCCTTCTATCCTTTTGAAAAGTAGAGTGGCGGCGCCAACGAATATAACCATGCCGATTATTGTCGCTATTGCATCTATCCACATCGGATATGTAGAAAAATGCACCAGCGCGCCTCTCATGCCGTCTATAGAGTAGAACAGGGGGTCTA
>JAJYVY010000033.1 GCA_021791775.1 Microcaldota archaeon
GCCCCGACATGCGTAAGCGTGGCTAGGGGCAGGTAGTCCCTAAGTATATCCAAGGCCTGGGCCTTTACAGAGTTGTCATATGCTTTCACAAGGTCGCTCTCTGTTACACCAAGCCTTTCTTCATCCTCCCGTTTCAATTCGCCTATACTTACCGGCGCCCCGCCTACAAGAAATCTTCGTTCAGATATCGGATTCTTCTCAGCTACATACTTCTGCATCACCGGTATGTTTTTGGAATACAGCTCAAAGAGGGAGTCCATAAGCCCTACAAACCTGTCGCCGTGCTTCGATGCCATTATGTCCGGATCCCTATAATACATATATTCGCCGTTAGGCAGTTTCTTGTCGAACGGCACATACCTGCTTGATTTCTCTATGAAGGATGCACCTATCCTAGGCTCCTCTATGGCCTTCGCCATCAGATTTGAAACATACTCGAACGTTACAGGAAGCCCTCCAGCCATCTCCTGTATGGAGTCGTCCCCATAGCTTACCAGCCACGACTCGAAGAACTCCCTTCCCCTTTCCTTGTTTGGAAGGAATTCCCTGAGGAAGAGCCTCCTTCCCGTCAAAGAGCTTCTGCTTATCCTTGACATGAGCGCACCCGCCTGCTCCAATGATAGCCTATCCCCGATCATCCACGCATAAACATTGGATGTTGTATTTGTCACCACTCCGGCCAGGTTCTCGACTTCATCTCTGGTAAAGCTCTCTACGACCCTGCCTGCATCTCCCTTGCCATAAGAAAGAAAAACTGATGCTGCTGTCTCATCTGCTTCAATCGACTTCTTCTGTGCATCAAGTGGCACTCCCACACCGCTTACACCTTCTATCCGTGTTGTATTTATATTTTAGCTTGCCGAGCTCGCAAGCTGAGTCTAAACGGTTCGTGGTGCCGCATGGAAGGCTATCTCATTGCCAGGTCAGTGACTTCTGCGCTGGCAGACGTCTCGCTCTGCTTTGCGGCCGCAGGCCCTCCTGCCACAAGGACAACATCCCCTATGTTCTTCACGTTCCTGAAGAGGACGCTCTTCTGCTGAAGTATCTTCCTGACCTCGGTCTTGTCGGCATTCCTCCATTCCTGCATAAGAAGTCTGCTTACCTCCCCGCGTTCGAGGTCTATTATAGCATCCCTAACCTCTCCCAGATACTGGCCTCCGTCGCTGTATATATCCATGCTGTAGATTTCGCTCATTTTCACCTAATCGCCTACTTAACTCTCTGATAATAGGTTTAAATATTTTGTGCATCAGGAATGTGACTGGAAGTTTTGTAAAACCGCCAGACCGACCAACTTTGCACCATTATCCCGCAGCGACAAGTTGACGCTAGACGACGAGAGGGGCATAGAAAGGTTTAAATATCTTCGTATTTATAATATATCTGCTTATTTTAGATAAATTTAAAAAGCTTATTGCCATCCAACCAGCAGGAGGGCGTTCGCATTAAACGGTGTTTTGAAATGTCAGAGAAAAATTCTGCGACTAGAAAGAGCACATCCAAAAAGGCAGCTCCAGAAAGCACAAAGAAGATTGTAGTGGACAATAAAAGACTCAGTATAGAGGATACTTCAGTCAAAAGGAGGAGAGGCAGGCCTAGAAGTGGCATGGGAGAGGCGATGTTCGGCACAAACGAGATGATAGGGCCGTCATCTGCACAGCAGGACATGCTGGAGAAAAGGAGGTGCCCGAGCTGCGGCTCATCAGAGATAATATTTGACAGCGAAAGGGGAGAAAAGGTATGCAACAATTGCGGCCTCGTCATAGAGGAAAACGCCACAGATTCCGGCCCAGAATGGCGCGCCTTTGATTCGGATCAGAGGAACTCCAGGGCGAGAACAGGCGCTCCTATAAAGTATACAAAACCAAACAGGGGGCTTGTAACAGAAATAGACCTCTATAATAAGGATATACGGGGGGTGAGAATCCCATCAAAGAGACAGGCGCAGCTTTACAGGATGAGGAAATGGCACAAGCGCGCCAGCATATCCAACTCCAGCGAAAGGAACTATCTCATAGCCCTTCCGGAGCTAACCAGGGTCTCAAGCTATCTGGGATTGCCGGAGAATATAAGGGAAAACGCGGCACTATTGTACAGGAAGTGCGTGCAGAGCAACATGATAAGAGGGCGGCCTATAGAAACCGTGGTCCAAGCGGTCATATACGCAGCATGCAGAAGTGCAGGCATGCCAAGAACACTTGATGAGATATCAAGCATATCGGGACTGCCTAAGAAAGAGATAGGCAGGGCATACAGAGTAATATCGCACGAATTGGGCCTGAAGATCCCTTTGACTGATCCTATAAGCTACGTTCCCAGATATGTCAACTCGCTTAAGCTCAGCGGAGAGGCACAGGAAAAGTCTGTCGAACTTCTTAAACAGGCGATGAAGAAAGGGCTGGTGTCTGGAAGGAGCCCGACAGGGGTTAGCGCTGCTGCAGTATACATAGCCGGCGCGCTCTGCGGAGAGAGGAGGACGCAGAAGGAGGTGGCTGATGTTGCAGGGGTCACTGAAGTGACCATAAGGAACAGGTACAGAGAACTCAAGGAGCAGCTCAACATAGACGTGAACCTCTGAGCTGGCTCGGTTGGAGGCCAATTCCGGCATTTTTGCACGTTTTTTCGGTAGCGTTAGACATCTGTCAAATTTTTGAGCTTCTGTAGAGCACCTTTAAAAGATGATTGGTTCAAGAACTACTAGGGACCATGAAAGGCTGACAGGGAATGCCCTGAAGTGGATGAGAGAGGGTAATTGGATGACCAAAATAGAAGATAGAGTAGAGGAGGGTTCGGAATACGACATGCAGGTGCGTGCGAAAGGAACGAGAGGGGAGGGAATAGGCAGAATAGGCGACTTCGTTGTCTTTGTAAACAATGCGAAAACCAGGATAGGCAACAACTACAAAGTCAGAGTCACAAAAGTGCACAGGACCTTTGCCTATGCTGAGGTTTCCAAGCCGACAGGTAACTTTATAGGAAATGGGAGCCTATTGGAGCTCTGAAATTGCCGAAAGGGTGAGCATACTCTTTTATACTTTATGGTTTTAATGTATGTAAGCGAATTATCTGGATTGAGCGATCATCATGACCGATGATTGGCATCCGGGGCTGTTATATGGAGCCAGAAATTGGAAAGTATATGAAAGGTACCACTACGATAGGGGTGGTATGCGGTGATGGCGTTGTTCTTGGAGTGGACTCACGAGCCACTGCGGGCAACATAATAGCCAGCACAGAAGCAAGGAAGGTTTTCAAGATAGATGCAAATATGGGAATGACAATAGCCGGAACTGTGGGAGACGCTCAGGAACTGGTAAGAGTGCTCAAAGCGCAGAACGAGGTTTACAAGATGAATGAGGGAAGGCCGCTAAACCCGAAATCGGCAGCGTCCCTATTGTCGATAATATTGCAGCAGAATAAAATGATGCCTTATTTGGCATGGGTCCTTGTAGGCGGTGTGGATGGTTCGTCCCCGCTGCTCTATTCTGTAGACCCTCTGGGTGGCGCCATTGAGGAAACAAGGTTCACATCTGTAGGCAGCGGATCGGAATCTGCCTTGGGATACATAGAGGAGGCTTACAAGAAAGGTATGCCCACAAAGGATGCTGTAAAGATGGTTGCAAAAGCTCTGTCGGTTGCCATGAGAAGGGACTCTGCGTCTGGCGACAGCATGATTATAGCAGTGATAAACGGACAGGGCTATACTGAATACTCTGGAAAGGAAATTGAGAAGGTTACATCTTCAAAGTAAATGGGATAGGAAGGAGTAAGGACTGCACGGTTCATTTGAGAAGTAGGTAGACCAACCTAACAGTGATTTTTTTGGAAAATGGAAGCGATACAGCTAAATCGAAAGAGCATTTCGATGAGCTTTTTGGTAAGATAGCCGGCATGCTGCCAGAAGAGGCGGGTTTCGTCAAGGCGGAATTTGAAGGCCCAGACATAGTGATCTATGTCAAAAACGTAAATGCAGTATACCACGATGAGATGGTAGTAAGAAGCATTGCATCATCAATAAAAAAGAAGCTAATCATAAGAGGCGATGAGTCTGCGCTGGCAAAGCCTGAGGAAGCAAAGCAAATTATAGAGAGGCTGGTTCCCAAGGAGGCTGCTATCGCGTCCATAAAGTTCATGCCAAAGTTTTCCGAGGTATACATAGAGGCCATGAAGCCTGGCCTGGTGATAGGAAAGGGAGGGATGACGCTGAAGAGCATATCCATGGAAACCGGATGGGCGCCGAAAGTGCTGAGGACGCCGACGATGAACAGCGAGGTCATATCCAGAGTGAGGCAGCTCATGTTCAATGAGGAGGATTTCAGGAAGAAATTCCTAACGAAAGTGGGCAAAGACATAAACAGAGTTATAATGAAGAGCGAGTGGCTCAAGGCTACAGCGCTGGGAGGCTACAGGGAGGTTGGAAGGAGCAGCCTGCTTCTGGAGACGCCATCATCCAAAGTCATAATAGACTGCGGCGTCAGCCCAGAACCATCTGCACGGGGCAGCGAGGCAAATGCAAACGGCGAAAACAGGGCGTTCCCCTATCTTGACAGTGCGAACTTGTCCATAAACGAGCTCGACGCCGTTATGATAACGCACGCGCATATGGACCACATAGGCTTCATACCATATCTTTTCAAGTACGGGTATGATGGGCCGGTTTACTGCACTCCGCCAACCAGGGACCTGGCAGCGCTTCTTCTGAGCGATTATGTGAGGCTGGTGCAGAGGAACGGCGGCACGCCGCTGTATGACGAGAAGGACATAAGGAAGATGCTGCTGCATACAATAACCAGGGATTATGGCGAGGTCACAAACATAACCGATGAGATAAAGCTCACGTATCACAATGCAGGCCACATACTCGGGAGCGGAATGGTGCACCTGCATGTGGGAGAGGGCATGTACAATATAGTGCACACTGGAGACATGAAATACGGCTTCACCAGGCTGTTCGATTCCGCAAGCGTCAAGTACCCGAGGATAGACGCTCTATTCATGGAAAGCACATACGGCGGAAGCGGAGACATAAACCCTAACAGGAGAGACGCCGAAAACCAGCTCATGGGCATAATAAAAAGGACAGTAGACAATGGGGGAAAGGTACTCATACCGGTATTTGCAGTTGGGAGAAGCCAGGAGATGCAGCTCGTCCTAGAGAGCCAGATGGCAGGAGAGGGGCAATACAAGATGGAGGCGCAGGTGTACCTGGACGGCATGATACTTGAGGCAAGCGCGATACACACGGCGTATCCAGAATACCTGAAGGAAGGCATAAAGAACAGGATACTGAACAACAGGTCGCCGTTCGAAAGCGAGATATTTGAAGTGATGAAGGGGGAGAGATCCAGTCTCATAGAGAAGGGCCCGGCAGTTGTACTTGCCAGTGGAGGAATGATGAACGGAGGCGCAAGCGTCGACTACTTCAGGATGATGGCTGAAGACCCGAAGAACGCGCTGATATTTGTTGGATTCAACAGCGCAAATTCGTTGGCAAGAAGGCTGCAGAACGGGCTTAAAGAGGTAGTCCTTCCTGACGAAGACGGCAAGCTAGTCCCTATAAAGGTAAACCTGAATGTGCACACTGTGGACGGATTCTCAGGCCACAGCGACAGGAGGCAGCTTGTGAATTTTGCAGAGAACCTCAGGCCGAAGCCGAAGTCCATATATACGATGCATGGTGAGGAGCAGAAGTGCGAAGACCTTGCGAGATCGCTGGCGAGAATGATGCACGTCGATGCAAGAGCGCCAATGAACTTGGATACAATAAGGCTGAAGTGATGAAAGTCATCCTTTACATGGCAACAACGCCCAACGGCATGATCGCAAGGAAGAATGATGATTCTGATTTTATATCCGGGGAGGCGTGGAAGGAATACCTCAGGATGGTAAAGAGATGCGGCAACATAATAATAGGTAGGAGGACATTCGAGGTCTGCGTCTATGACCAGCATAACTTCCCATTTCCAAACGCATTAAATGTAGTAATGAGCAGCAGGAAGATAAGGAATAGATGGCCTAAACAGGCAGTGATAACAGACAAGTCCCCGAAACAGATCGTATCGATGCTGAAAAGGATGGGGTTTGACTCCGCTTTTCTGGCGGGAGGGGCAGGACTCAACTCCAGCTTCATGAAGCAGGGCCTGGTTGACG
>JAJYVY010000034.1 GCA_021791775.1 Microcaldota archaeon
AGAGCATGAGTGATAAAATTAATCTGCATCAGCTACTTGAATACGATAAGCTGGGCAGCATTGCGCTTGGCCTTTACATTCTTATATTTGTTTTATTCCTCGCCTATTTTGTTTTTCTGAACAACAGCGCATTTATCCTCTATTCGTTCATAGCGTTCATCTTCCTTGGAATGCTTTTATCAAAGAGCGGCCACTACACCGCAATATGCCTTGGGTTTTCAATGGCCTTGATTTTTGGCAGCTCCATATCATATTTCGGAGTGCCAGCGCTTCCCTTTACTGTAGCGGCGCTTGTCGCATATGCAGTTTATGCGCGTTATGCGCCTGCATTTGGAAGGAAAGTGTCAGTGGATATTATAGTGCTTATTGCGGCTATCCTGCCCGGCCTGTTAGACATAAGCGGGGCTGCAAAGATATCGGACTTTGTAATAAACATAGCGATAATAGGCTATTATCTCCTTATCAGCAGCGTAATTGCATTGTTCATACGCACATACTACGAAACCAATGACCTTCATAAGAACAAGCGCATAAGGAGGCTTTTCTCCCTCCTTTCGGCAAACAAGCCTGCAATTACTGCTATTTCCATAATAATCGCAGTAATAATACTTGCTGGGCCCATATGGCCGTCGCCTCAGATAAACTACATATACACAAACCATCCCTATTCCATATACAGGAACAACAGCACAACAGAAAACTTCTTTGTATACTTCCCCAAACCGTTCTACATAATGCACCCCATATGTGGTCCTAGTACGAATGGTACAATCTCTATGGTGATAAATTCAAGGAACGCTACAGAAATGTTCCTTATGAACAGCAGCTTATTGTATGGCGATGCCATTTCGCAATTTCCTTACGCATCCAATTTTTCTGACTACTCTGTCGCCTTTTCATTATTTTCGTTTAGGAATGCCACTATAAACGGCACCGCACGCCTGAATGCGTCCATGCCCGGCTCCTGCGTCTACGCAACCTTCCTTTCATCAGATCCGTCCAACATTTCAATAAAGGCGGACTTCCGCTTTATCAAAATAATTGCTGTAAACAACTTTACAAGAAGCACCTCGTACAGCAGCAGCCTTGGCAACCATACAGAGTTCCTTCCTGGCAGCCTCTCATACCTCTCAAGGCTTTACTTGAACGAGACTTTTGGGACCCCGTTTGACTCTGGCAGATAGGACTTTATCACTTCTCAGCGAGAAAACCCACACCATTCATGGGTGGGGGAATGCCACACTCCAAAGAGGCATATCGTCTGCCTCCCGACTTCGCACCTGATTGCAGCATCTTATACGGGGCCTGAGGGATAGTATCGGGACATAAAGGTTTGCTATCCTGCCATCTGGGCAAAAAAGCCGTATTTTGTATGCCAAGCTGAACAAAACCTAAAAATATCCTTAATTGCCTGTTTGGCGAGGTTAGGTTCTAAGCTCTTTGAATATCCCAGCCATAGCACCGCCAGTGCGCTATCCGTAAATTTCAACTATGTTTCTCACTGTTTTCGCGACTTTCTTGTTATGGCGCTCAAGATATCGGTCAAGCGCCGTTCTGTCAATGCCTTTTACCATCTCGGCGTAGGTCTGGCCCGAGAGCGTTTTCCTGAAATAAACAAAGTCTATGATACCAAAACCGCCAAATAAATTAGAGGACCAGCACCTTGAGATTATTTATCTTCTTGAAGTCCTTGTCCCTGGTCACCAGCAATTCATCATGAGACATGGCTATGGAGGCTATCAGGATGTCCAACTCGTTTATCATCCTGCCCTCTCTTCTAAGCTCTTTGAATATTCTCGCCGCGTTTTCTGGAGCATTTCCATCGAACTGATATAGGTCTAGGATGCTCAATGGCCCCCTGACCATTTCTTCATCATGCCACTTCAGAAGTTCATACTCGCTTACTACTGTTGATGATGCCCGTTCTCCTATCGCTTCCAGATTCTTCTTGATGGATGCATTATCGTTGAATACCTCTACCAGCACGCTTGTATCTAATATGATTTAAACACTCTCGCCTTTGCATTTTTCCTGCCCTCCGCCACAATCTTCCTAAGTTCCTCAGCCTCCTCATCGCTCAAAATTCCTGCGTACTTGAACAGTTCTTTAAGATCGCCCTTCTTCGAAGAGGCAGCATTCTCTACAAGCTCGTCTATCTCCTGGGAGAAGGACCTGCCCTTCTTCAACCTTTTCAACTTCTCGTACACCGAATTCGTTATGGATATTATCTTTGTCATATGCATACATATGCACATACATATATTAAATACCTTCCCCGCGCGTTATCTTTTACTTCAGTAAATAATATTATACTGAAATAAATATATAAATTCGCTGCTTGAACAGCGTTTGCGGTACAAATGCGCTTTTAAATATCTCACCAAAAAGGCATAAATGGGACAATGGGCGATTGAATGCCTGGGGAAAAACTTTTCATAACTGGAATATCAGGATTTATTGGCGCCCATGTCGCCTTCCCCACATCGCATTCGCGCCTGCTATCGATGCGCCCTCCTCTCTCTTTCGCTGTGCTTCAAAAGGAAAAGGTATGACGGCACCACAGATATCCTCTTGCCCTTGAGTTTTTTCTCCTCCTCCCTGTCGTACGATATAACATAACCGGTCTGCACGCCGAATTTTCTCATGAATGCAATAAGCCCGCCGGCATCTGCCTTGCCGTATTTCACTTCGGCCGGTACCGCCCCATCAAGCACCATATCTACCTCGTTCTTAAGGGCATCGCGCCAAAAGAAGCCCGCCCCAAGCTGCATCACCATGTACCATTCGAACACTCTTGATTTTGAATAATCGTCGCTCCTGAAAAGCAGGTCCGGCGATATGACCGCAGGATAGTACTTCTTGAGCTTTCTCTCTGTTTTCCTTTTGTTCCTCGAGTAGTTGTAGAGCTTCCTTACGATCTGCGACTCCTCCAGATAGGAAAGGTAGTTCGCAAGGGTATGCCTGTCTATGCCCAGCTCGGCTGCAAGCCCGGACAGCTCAAGCATCTGCCCCGGCTCCTCTGTCAGTATTTTCACCAGCGATTCCATCGCGCTTATGTTATCTATTCTGAAAAGCTGCGGTATGTCCCTGTAGACCACCTTTTCTATAATGCCGTCTACGACGTACCGCCTTATTTCGTCCCTGTCGCTGACGCCGACGAGTTCCGGAAAGCCGAGCGTAAGGATGTGTTCGTCCAGAAGCTGAAGCAGCTCTTTCCTGTGCAGGCGGGGATTTTCTACCTGCCTTCCTTTGAACTCTATGAATTCTCTGAAGGAAAGGGGACGCACCTCAAATTCGAAAATCCGCCCCGCAAGGCTTTCATGCACCCTCCTCTTTAAAAAGAGCGATTCTGAGCCGGAAACAACGACCTTGATGCTTCCCTTATGGAGATCGTATATCGTTTTCACCTGGTCCGCCCAGCCGTTCAGCTTTTGGACTTCATCCAGGAGCAACAGATACTTTCCATCATCCATGTTTTTTGCCAGCATCCGTTGGTATTCGTTTAGGATATCCCTTATCTCAACATCGCGGAACTCATCGAAGGAAAAGTAAACGATGTTTTTAGGGTTCATGCCGTGGTCTATGGCATCTACAACAAGTTTCAGCATTATCGTTGTTTTCCCAACACGCCTCAAGCCTGACAACGCTATTATCTGGGGCGTTTCCATGTACTTCTTCAACTGCGAATATACCGTTCTTGGGCTAAAGCTCATGCTGTATTTGCCCCTCCACCACGGATTGAATTCGACCAGCATCTCTTCAATTTTAGGCATATATAAACGCCATAGATTTAATTTAATGGTAACTATATTACACATACAATTTATAAGGCTTTGCCCAGCTTCGAGATGCCCTGTGCTTCCAAAGCTCGCATTTGCTCACTGCCATTGCAGCTCAATTCATCCGCCGCCCTGAAAGGCTGGGATTTCTTGAGCCTAAGAGTTAAATAGTTCAACGAAAAAGCGTAAAATGGGACAATGGGCGATTGAATGCCTGGGGAAAAACTTTTCATAACTGGCATATCGGGATTCATAGGCACGCATCTTGCTCTGGAAGGGCTGAAAAGAGGCTATCAGGTAAGCGGACTTGACATAAAACCATCATCAATCGAAGGAGTAAATGTTGCAAAGGCGGATATAACAGACAAAGAGGCCGTGGTAAAGGCGATAACCGATGCCGAGATTGTCATTCACCTTGCAGCGGTTACAGCATCTGTGGAGTTTACCAGGATGATGAAGGAGTGCTACACCATTAATGTGGGCGGATTTCTAAATGTCATAGATGCTTCAGTAAGGGCAGGCTGCAAGAGATTCATCTATGCGTCGAGCTCTGCAGTCTATCTTGACAGGTTCTCAGAGGACGCCATCATAGACATGAGGAAGCAGGGCAACCACTATGCCAAGAGCAAGCTTATGGATGAAATGATCGCCAGCTCCTATGAAAGCATGTTCGGCATTAAGGCCATAGGCCTCCGCTACTTCAATACCTATGGCCCGTTAGGCGCAGAGAAAGGGGAATATGCCAATCTCATAAACACATTTATACAGTGCAAGCTTGATGGGAGGCCTCTTGTCATATATGGAGACGGCAGTCAGAGGCGCGACAACATCTACATAGACGATGCTGTCGCTTTGACTTATGAAGCGCTTGAAAAAGGCACGGAAAGCATATACAACATAGGATCCGGCTCTGACATGTCATTCAAGGAAATAGCAGAGCTCATCCATAAGGATGGAATAAAATACATCAATAATCCGATACCGAAAGAGCAGTACCAATATTTCACAAGAGCAGACACATCAAGGATATTGAGCCTTGCGGAAGGCTTTAAGTTTACAGGCATCAGCGAAGGGATCGCAAAGACGCTTGAGCATTACACCGCGAAATCAAAATAAGCCAATCGAAGCGCAATCTCAGTTCTAAATCTTGAAGCTCATGATGCCGCATTTTACGAATTCAGCTAAATTGCAGGAGTATTGCGCTGAAAGTCAACCCTATGTTGGAATTGCTCGGATTCTGTATGTATAGGCAATTTTTGCCTTGGTTTATTGGTATGGTCATGCTGCCACTGGCTGCAGCGTTTCCTATTGCGAATTAGTATTGCGGCGCCGCACAGCCAGGCTTCGTCGCCATCAACATAGCGATAATTGGTTATTACCTTCTGATAAGCTCCGTAATCGCCCTCTGGCCATGACTTACTACGAATCAAATAGCCTATCAGGAGCAAGAGGCTGAAGATGCTAAAGCATTTTTTCACCGTGCACAGCCTGCCTTTCAACTTCAGCACTATGCGATTCGCAATATATTGCCTATTTTGAACGTTTGGCCAGGCGGTGTTCCCAGCCCCACGATAACCGCCCCATGCCATCTTACTTTATGTGGAGAACGCATTCTACCCCCTTCCGAAATCGTCCTCTATCCTGACTATGTCATTCTCATCGAACTTTCCATACGCTATTTCCAGGATTACAACTGGCTTTTTCAGCGCCCCCCACCTGTGCAGCTTTCTGGCCGGTATGGTAAAGTAGTCGCCTGGTCTTGCTACGACCTCCCTGTCCCCTATGCGCAGTTTTGCAGTGCCCTCCACAATGTACCAGAATTCCCTCCTGTGCAGATGGTATTGCAGGCTGTTCCTCTTCCCCGGCTTTATACGCACCAACTTTACTGTGCAGCTCCTGTTGCTGTTGAACCGCTTGAAGCTTCCCCATGGGCGTGCATCTGTTACTATCGCCATCCTACCGCCAATATTGTTTGTGCGCCTGCGCTTTATAATCATTTGCGTTGCGGCGGAAGTCGGATTTGCGGCGAAGCAGGGAGATTTATCAATTTCCTTATAAAAGTGAGCGGGAAAACCCACGATTTAACTTATCACTGGCGTTTGTGTGATGCGCTTACATGCCCCGTACCCTTCGGCAGTCACGGTGTACACCAAGGCATTCAGCCCCGCCAGCTTTTAGCCAAAAATCTTGGCAGAGGGATCCTATCCATCCATTTCCAGTCCGGCTTCGCAGATAACCTGCGGAGCATCGCAAAAGAGGAAAGGGCTGCCATTGTTCGACCTGGTTCAATAGGAAGGGCATCGGGCCGCGAACTTCCCAGTAGCTC
>JAJYVY010000002.1 GCA_021791775.1 Microcaldota archaeon
GACAGATAAAGAGTTACATTGTTGACATTGGGCTATCAAGATTGTTTACAGAGATAGATAAAGGTAGGGCACTTGAAAATGCGGTGTTTATTGAGCTGCTTAGAAGGAGAAAGGCATCAGACAATATCTATTATCTGAAATTGAAATCAGGCAAGGAGATTGACTTTATTATAGGTTGGAAACCTACTAAACTAATACAAGTATGCTATAAATTTTCTAGCAATGATGTAAAAGAAAGGGAAACTCTGGCACTAGTTGAAGCTGCTAAAGCACTTAAACTTAAGGAAGGGACCATAATTACTTATGACTACAGCGGCAGAGAGGTTATAGATGGAATAAAGATATTATGCCTGCCATTCTGGGAATGGGCCCTACATAGTAACGAGTAGCACGCAAAACCTTTCTACGAAAAGCTTTGCCAAAAAACTGGTGTGCGTAACCTTTTTGGAAAGGTTAATCGAAAACACCGGGTGCTGATTTAGCTGGTATTCGCACTGTATCTGTTTATATTTCTAAATGGGCTATAATCTGTGTGCGGAACACAGATGTTCGCATTTTTGAAATATGATCTACGGTGGCTTGAATGGCTAGAGAAAATGACAGTAAAAGCTTAGAGCGTCCGCTTTGCAAGCGGAAGTGCGTGGGTGAGCACACTTTTGTTGAGAGAATCTTATTTCGGGATGATACAGAGAAGATCAGGGTTGATAAGGCTTTTATATTAGTAAGAGGTAAGGGCTAACAGAATTTTATGATCTTCTTGGATGTTGAAACCACGGGCTTGAAGCCAGATAAGCATTCTATAATAGGCATTGGGGCGCTAAATTTTGAAGCCCCTGCAAACAGGTTTAATGTGGAGTTCTGCAGACCATTTGAGGGCGCTGAAGTGTCACCCAAAGCCCTTGAAGTGAATGGAGCTGATCCTGCATGGTTCAATGAACCAAGCAGTGGGCCTACTGTAGAAGAGGCAGTCCGCCGGTTCGTAGATTGGGCTGACGAACAGTTCAAAATTCCGATGCAGACAAAAAGTGGCCCTGTGATTGACAGACTTCTTGGCGGCGAAAACGTAGCTTCGTTCGACCTTAAATTCATAGAAGCGACTATGGAGCGATATGGCATTGCATGGAAGCATAAATATCAAGCGGTTGATTTGTTTACTGTCTTTTATACCGAAAGCAGGAGGACTGGAGAATTCCCGGCCCGCGTAGTCACCGGGGGAGAGCTAAATGCCCATACGGATGAAATTCTCAGGTTCGTTGGATTGCCTGCCGAACCAAAACCGCATAAAGCGCTTATCGGTGCGATGGGCGAAGCCGAGGCCTATTCCAGATTGGCATTCGGCAAAAACCTATTACCAGAATATACCCAATATCCAATACCAAACAGCGTAGTGGAGGGAATTGGCACATTAAGGCGGGTAGATGCTGAAGTGCACCGCTCCAGAAATACCCACTTCTGATCAAGGCAAAATGCCCACTGAACGCTACTTATAATTACCTTTCCCTGGGATAATGTGCCTTATGCCCCCGGCGGGATCCGGAACGTCACCAACATATCTTGGAATGATATGTATGTGCAAGTGGTCAACAGTCCTGCCAGCCGCTGTGCCATTATTTATTCCAATGTTTTCTCCTTCCCTCTGCCTGTTCAGCTCTAAATCACGCAGTGCATCTTTGCAGAAACGTACCGAACTTTCATTTAATGGGTTCTCAATATAACCCCTATACAAAACACGCAAGTCTGTGCTGCGTGTCACTTCCACCCCTCTGCGAAGGGCGGCGATAATTTCGATTTCCTCCTTTCTTGTCAAGTCAAAGAGAGATGCGATATGCCTTTTTGGAATTACCTCTAAATGCCCCGGAGTAACTGGAAATCTATCAAAATGGCCAAAGAAGCTTTCCGATTCCAGTATGACTACTTTGCCGTCTGCCTGCAATCTACAAAATGCACATTTTTCGGACAATATATCAACTACGTTAAGATAGGCAGATTTTCCCCTAGACCAAAAAGCTGATTTATGGATTGCTCACGTCGTCCTCCCTCACTCCCGCCTATTTCCTCTATTAACTGGGTAAGCCTGCTTTCTATGGCGACTCCACCCACATCTTTAGTCCGGCCTTCCATAACGATACAATAGCACTTAATCTAGCTAGATATATAAACCTTTTTTGAACCTTCTCGGGGTGAGGCGCCATGCCGAGGTTCCGAGCGGAGTGAAGGAACCGAGATCGTCGCCGAGCCCACAAGCTAGCTCTGCTACGACGCTTCGTAGTCGCTCAAGCTAGAGCTCAGGGCGTCGTTGCTGCTGCTGTTGGCGGTGGTGTTGTTGTTGCCGATGCCGGAGCTCGGGCTTCATTGAGCAAGTGCGGCCAGGGCACAAGCGGGTTACGGACGGCTCCCGCCATCTGCCATAAAAACATATATACTTTTAGAGCCAACATTAAAATGGTGAACTTTTGTTTTCTAGGGAAGTGAGACTTGACGAGCTTGAAAGCCTTATCGACATGTCATTCGATTCAAAACTGTCAGGGCTTAATTCCAAGGCGTCCTCCTTGATAGAGGGTTTTGACGAGGCGAGGAGGGCATTCCTCGACGCCTGCGAGGTTTTCGGCAATAATGAGAGCGAGCCGGATTTCGAGTATGCCAGGGTCGCGAACCCAAAGCACGTGAAGGAGCAGAAGGGCGCCTACATATCCGCTTTGAAGAGGATAATCAATGATTACAAAGTTGAGGAGAAAAGGAATGCATACATGTCGCAGATGTCTAGGCTCGCCGAAGCCAAACGCATGATGGACGAGATGCTGAAGCTCAACAACAAGTTCAGGCTAGTGCTTGAAGGGTATTCGAACAGCCTAGGTAAATTCAGGTCCGCGTATTCGCTCATGGAGAAAAGGACCAGAGAGCTGGAGTCGAAATTGGAATCAAGGTCGCACGATTTTTCAGAGTATAATAGGTTGATGGGAGAGATAGAGAAGCTGAAGGCATTCGTTGGCGAGATTGCAGCGCTGGAGCGGGCAAAAGACAATAAAGGCTATGAGGCAGTAGAGGCTGGAGGCGGCGGCGGACTGGAATCGCTGCGCGCCGAACTTTCAAAAAAGGCGGCAGAGCTCGACATAATCGAAAGGTCCATCGATGATGTAAAAGCCGAGATATCCCACATTGTGTCTCCGATAGAGAGGGCTGCAAGAAAATACGTCCACGGGATAGGGCCATCAATGCACCTTCTGGACTACATAAACGATCCGGTGGGGAGGCTGGCCCGCAACCCGGATGCTATGCAGGATTTCCTGAGGCAGGTGGAAGGCCTACGGAAGGAAATCGATTCTGACAGGATATCCATAAAAAACAGGATGGAGGCGCTTCAGGCGATATCGCTCATACTCAAAGAGAACCTCTCTGCGCTTATAAACGAGATAGGCGTGTTGCACGGCAAAGCGGGGCCGATAATATCAGAGATAGAGGACCTCAAGAAGGAGGTTAGGGGGCTGGAGAGCAATGAGGAGAGCAAGAAGAGAGTGGAGCAAAACGCAAGAATGATAGAGGAGAGGCTGGGCGCATTGGCGAAGGCCAGGGATGGCGCGAAGAGGAAGATAGAGGAGATGGCGAAAGGCTATTACGGGCTGGAGTTGCGCGTTGTGCTTTAGGTCGCGAATCCAGATATGTGAATATGTGCCTGTATCCAGCTAAGCAGGGAGCTGATGAAACCTAAGATCTCCTTTGCAAGCCCCACCCCGGTAGAGATCGTATTGCTCGATATCGTAATATTTGCGGGTATGCTTATTTGCGGAGCGGTACTGGTATAGATGTACGATGTTGTAGCCGCGTTGGCGATTATGGGTGCAGGCTGGATGGTGGTAGTCTGCACCGTAGTGGTGGTGCTGCTGCTTTGATAGCCTGGAGCTACCGCCAAGGCGGTTATTTTTGCCCAGCTCTCCTGGCCGTACAAGCCGGCGAAGGTCTGCACCACAGATAGGCGAAGCGAAGCGTTCCCAACAGTGAAAATTACAGTATTTCCCGGATATGCGCTAGTCGTGTTTGTGAGGTTGTTGTTGTAGTACACCGAGAAGGATGCCGGCGACACGCCGGCTGAATTGGGCTGCCCCATTCCTGTCAGCACAGCAGCCCAGGGCCCCCCGCTTATGTTCTGGCCCAGATACAGAGTCCACACCGTACCTGCGCCAGATACGGGCGCATATGCATTGATGTATCTACCCAAAAAGGCGATTAGCAATATACTCCCGTAGGCAGGCAGCATAATTTCACTACTTATTTTTCATTCTCTTTATACAGCGCATTAGCTCTTTTATTGTTGCGCTTGTTTTTATGCAGCTATAGTCAAATTGCGTCGGGGTCGCGGCATATCCTTTCTCCTTCAGCTTCGCGATGATCGCTTTCGGGCTGACTGCAGGCAGCGACATTGATTTTGTTACGGCTGGCAACGAAAAGAAGAATGGGGTGTCGTATTCTGAGTCTATTGTTTCTACAATCGAGATCTCCTTCTCGTCCTTAATCCGCCTATTAAAATACTGCAGGATATTCTTGGTCTCTTCCTTGTCGTAAAGATTGCCAAGCCAGAGCCTGCCTGATGCCGACATTCTGCTCCCGCAGCACCTGCGCGCAACATCCTTTTGGAGCATCCCTTTCTCATAGCTCCTGTTGCCGCACTTTTGGCAGTAATATAGATATCCGGATTGGCTGATAGTCGAGAGTGCTTTTGAGCTGCCGTGAGCGAGCCTGAAGAAAAGCCTGAAATAGTGCGCATTGAAGATGGATAACTTCACCTCCAGGCCGAAATTGAATTGCGCGGCTATAGTTGCTACATAGTTTATGAGTATCCTTATGCCAGCCTCGTGACACAGCTCGTTGTGCATTGGTACAGAACCGTATATCCTTATGCACGCAGCCCTGTGGGCACCGCAAAGGACTGCCGTGTCTGTAGCTGTGAGCATGAGGTACGTGCCGTCCTTGGCCAGCTTCATTATGTCGTATATGTATGGGGATACGCCGCCGAACGGGTCTAAATCTATAAAATCGTAAGTGGCGCCGCCGCAGTTTGCGAATTCCTGGATGCTCTTATTTAGCACCTTTGCCTTTACGCGGTTCGCCTTTGTATTTTTCTTTATGGAAGTGCAAGCGGCCCCGTTTATGTCCAGTATGGTTATGTCATTTACCCCGGACTCCAGAGCATATCTTATCCCCCTTATGCCAGTGCCGCCAGTGGCATCCAATATTCTGGATTGCGCCTTCGCGTTCGATGCCACGAATGCAACGCTGACATCCCTTATGAACCTTGCTTTGGGATTCAGGAATGCCCCTCCGGGATTTATTCTGGCGCTGCCTTCAACGTACAAACTCAATCACCGAAAATTTCCTTTATGCAATCTAGTATCCCGTGAGCGTATGAGATGCACGAGAATGCGGTATAGAAGTCGTTCCTTGACAGGTAGCTCTCGGAATCGCTTGCATACCTCTTCGCCATTTCCAGCATGTAGGAGACTTTCTTGTCTGGATGCGCCTTGATTGACTTTATGTTGGAGCGGAACAGCGAGATATCCTTTTCTATTCTTGCTTTGACCGCCGAATCGCCATCTGGCATCCAACCACCATATTATTATTTGTTCTCCACTCTTATTAATATTGTGCTGAAATGGCAGACTTGTGGAGCGATTATACGGATTCGCTGCTGAAAGAGATGGACGACCAGGCGAAAGGCAAGTTCGGCGCGCCCATTTATGACGTGCTCAGCAACCTCGACAAGTACAAGTCGCAGCCGAACATCTCCACCACGCTAGCAAACATGAAGGAGTACGTAAACGCGTACATAGACGGCTTATTGAAAAACATGCCTGGCGACGTGAAGGCGTTTGAGGACAGCCTGGCAAAAGCGGACGCGATAACCAGGCAGCTGGCGCAGAATATATCCATGCAGGGCAAGCAGCACGACGTGCCGCTGATAAGGCCATTCGGCTTCTCTAGGGACGAGACCGAAGACGAAATAATCGAGCTGGATACTGTGGACGACCAGGCGATAAAGCTAATGGAGAAGTTGGTGACTAAATCGAACGTTGTGGCGGATTTCAGCTACAGGCTGAAGGATAGGTCGGTGGGGTCGTGGATTTTTGGAGGGGAGAAAAACTATCTTGTTAAAGTGCATATGCCTGTAAACGCAGCGATGAACCTGGAGCTGTCCAGGGCAGAGATGGCCACTCTGTTCCAAGCTGCAATAGACTATTTGAGGGGTTAGCATTACAGGCTCTGGGCTGGTGATTGGGATTACCGGCGCACCTGGCACCGGCAAAACTCATCTTGCAAAGCAGCTTGCAACTGCAACAGCGTGCAGGATAATTGAAATAAACGACGTGGTAGATAGATATGGGCTCTTCTCCGGCAAGGATGCGGATGGATCAAAGACCGTAAAAATGGGCGCGCTCTCAAACAGGCTTAGGAGGCTGATAAAAGGCGCTGGCACTGTCATACTGGTGGGCCATCTTGCCTGCGAGATGGACTTGGGATACGATATAACGATAGTTACAAGGTTGCGACTCTCCAAGCTGGAGAAGATACTAAAGAGGAGAGGGTATTCGGAAAAGAAAATAAAAGACAACCTTATGGTAGAGGCGTTGGACTACTGCGGCGTCCTTGCAGAAAAAATATCTAAGGAAATGTACGAGGTGGAAACCGCCGCAGACAAGCGAAACATTGTTTCGTACATTAGAATGAGGATAAAAGGGAACCGCGGCGCAAAGAAACCGGAATTGAGCAGGGTAAGCAGGATGGCGGAGCTTCTTGCTTTTATCAAGAACGGCCAGCTGCCTTAGCTACAAAGCCGACTATCGCATCCTTCACCTTCTCTGGCTGGTCATAATGCGGTTCGTGGCCAGCTGCATCTATTATGTCTATTGTGCTACCCGGAAGCTCCCGGTTCAGCAGCATGCCGTATTTGAGAGGCACAGTCTCGTCTTGCCCGCCCCATATGAGCTTTACCGGCTTCGTTATCTTTGAAAGGAGCTCTGCAGAAAGCTCTTCTGGACCGCGCTCAGAGTTCAGGATGCTCCTGATTACGTATTCTTTGTTGCCATTTATCATAAGCACGCTGCGCAACATCGCCTCTCTCTGGGTTTCAGTCTCGCCTGCGGCTGCAATGTCATCAAACTGCTCTTTCACACCTGCGGTGTCTTCTAGGATTATGCCCCTGCAGGTGTACGGCTGGGATGCATAGTATGCCGCGACCCACCCTCCATAGGAGTGGCCGAATATGAAGCTGTCTCCATTATTCTGGAGCGCTATGAATTCCCTAAGCGCCTGGAACTGCATGCTTACGGTATAGTCTATGTCTGGCGCATCCGACCCGCCGTGGCCAATAAGATCTACGAGATAAACATCCATGCTGTCTGGCAGGTACTCTACAAGGCGCTTCCATACTAGTACGCTGCCCCCCAATCCGTGAAGAAAGATTAGCTTTTCTCCGCTTCCGAAGTGGTGCCTGAAATGCATGTCTCCCAATGAGGTCGGCGCGAAGCCATCTTCAAAATCCGAATCGTATTTCATGCGAGTTTCACTTTCCCTTCTTGCCGTAGAAGAAGTGTATTCCTCTGCCCAGCGCTCCCTCCGCCGCTTCCTGTATTGCTTCGCTGTATGTGGGATGCGGGTGTATTGTATCTGCTATATCCTCCAGCGTGGCCCCCATCTCTATGGCTAGCGCCGCCTCTGCGATCATGGAATTGGCGTCAGGAGAAACTATCTCGACGCCCTTTACGAGGCCGTCATCCTCATAAGCGATCTTGACAAAGCCTTTCGTAGTGCCAAGCGCTACCGCCCTGCCGAGGCCGCTTAACGGGAACTTCGTGACTTTGATCCCATTGCCCTCTTTAACCTCTCCGGCTATTGCTATCTCCGGGTCGGAGAAGATCACTGCAGGCACAGCCATGTTCGAGTATGCAGACTCCATTCCAGATGCTGCTTCGCCAGCAACAACCCCCTGCCTTATGGCCTTGTGGGCCAGCAATGGTTCGCCTATCACGTCTCCAACAGCGAATATGTTCGGGTCTGATGTCTGCAGGCTGCCATTGACCTTTATGAACCCCTTCTGGTCGAGCTGGACCTTCGTATTCTCCAACCCCAACCCTTTTGTGTATGGAGACAGTCCGGTCGCCACGACTATTATCTCGGCAGCAACGCTGCTGCCATCACTAAGTGTTATCGAATTGGCCTGGCGCGAGACTGGGGTCACTCCGGTTTTTATGCTGACTCCTAAATCCGTCATCCTTTTTTTGACGAGGTCCACGGCATCCCTGTCGAAATGCGACAATACATCAGACCTTGCAAGTATTGTGACCTTTGTACCCAACTTCGCATACAGAGTGCCGATTTCCACGGATACATACCCGGCGCCGAGTATCAGCATGCTTGCTGGGATATGGTCGAGCATCAGTGCCTGCTTGTAGTCTATTATGCCATTGCCGAATTCGAATCCTTTCAGCACAGTGGGCTCGGACCCTGTCGCTATTATCGCTTTCTTGAATTCCAGGACTATGCCATCCGTGAGCTGTATGCTGTTTGGCGAGATGAACGTGGCAGAGCCCTTGAGAACCTCCACACCGTTTGCCTTGCAGAGAAACCCGACTCCGTCTTCAAGTTTCTTCGACGCCCCCAGCCTCCATTCGAGCATCTTCTTGGCGTCGATGGTGGCATTTCCAACATTTATCCCGAACTCCTGCGAATGCTGCGCCTCGTAGAATACATCCGATATGTGTATGAGGGTTTTTGAGGGGATGCAAGCATAATTGAGGCAGTGCCCTCCCAGCTTTTCCTTCTCTACAAGCGTAACGCCCTTTCCGAGCTGCGCTGCGCGTATAGCGGCGACATAACCTCCCACTCCTCCGCCTATAACTGCAACGTCAACCTGCTCTGGCAGGGCTCCCATCACCATGTTATCAAAGAGTTTTCTCAGCGCTGTATAAAATTGTTTCTGTTTTTTGCTATCTAGTCTGCCTGCTTGCCCTGACTCTTTATTGCTGCTATAGCATCTCCAGGAATTCCGGGTCTTCCAAGTAGCTTTTCAGCGCATTGCCGAGTTTGACAGCCTCTGCGCCATCAACAACTCTGTGATCGAATGTTATCGTGAAGGGCAACACCTTCCCCACAGATTCCTTCCCGTTGTCGAAGAACTGCCAGTCCCTTATGGAAAGTATCCCAACTATTGCTACATCCGGCGGGTTTATCATTGGTACCGCAAGGAAACCGCCGCCCAGGCTGCCGATGTTCGTTATCGTTATCGTGGTGTCGCGCATTTCCTCTATTGCTATGGTCCTATCCTTCACCTTCTTGCCAAGCGCCTGTATGTCCTTTGCGATCTCTGCTATGCTCTTCTTGTCGGCCCCCTTTACCACTACGACCTTCAGTCCGTCTTCTGATTCGGCGGCCAGCCCTATGTTGTAGTACTTCTTCACAATTATTTCTTGGGCATCCCTATCGTAGCTGGCATTGAAGTGCGGGTTTGCCTTCAGCGCCTCGATCAGCGCCTTTATTATGAAAGGAAGGAAGGTGAGATGCACGTCCATCTCCTGCATCTTCGTTTTCTCCTTGGCGACCAGGTTCCACAGCTCCGTGGCGTTTATCAGGTCCATGTGCGTGGCCCTCGGAGTTTTCCATGATTCCTCCATGTTCCTTGCTATCGCTTTCCTTGTCATCGACATCGGAACCCTTTCTACCTCCTCCCCGTGGGCATCTTCCAGCGTTTCGGAGTATTTTTGCTGCAACGGCTTGGCAGCGGGCAATTGGGATGAGGCGAAGGCCCTCACGTCATTCTCGAGTATGCGGCCGTTCGGACCGGTCCCGGTTACCTTAGACAAATCTATTCCCAATTCGTGAGACAGTTTCCTGACAGACGGTGTGGCTATTATCTCCTTCTCTGCTTTCGTCTGCGGCGCTGCTGCCGGTTGTTCTTTCTTGGGCTGCTGCGGCTGCTGCGCTTTTGGTTGCTGGGACTGGGGCTGCGCCTTTATCTCCTCTTGCGTGCCTATTGCGGCCAAAGAGTCTCCGATGTGCAGCGTGGAGCCCTCCTGTATGTTTATTTTGATTGTCCCGGAAATCGGAGCGGGCACATTGACTACAGCCTTGTCGGTCTCCACCTGGACTACCGTCTGGTCCTCCTTGACGCTATCGCCGTCCTTCACCAGCCACTTCTGTATCTTCCCTTCGGTTATTCCCTCTCCAACATCAACGAATTTTATCTCTTTCATTGTCTCACTCGGACAGCAGCTTGTCTATCGCCTTCGATACTTTTACCTCGTTTGGGACATAATACTGCTCATCGCCGGGCAGGGGATACGGCAAGCTCGGAGCCGCGACCCTCATTATCGGGGCATTGAGCTCGAACATCGCCTTCTCTGCTATCCGTGCAGAGATCTCTGCTCCGATACCGAAGCTGAGCGGGGCTTCGTGGACTATGAGCACCCTGCCGGTCTTCTTCGCCGCATCGAGTATTGTTTTCTCGTCCAGCGGATTTATCGTCCTTATGTCTACCACGGTTGCGGAGAGGTTCCTTTTCAGCACCACATTGTTGACTACGTTGACCATCGTGCCGTAGGTGATTATTGTCATATCGTCGCCCTCCTTCACCACGTTCGCCTTTCCGATGGGCACCTCGTAAGCATCCTCGGGGACCTCCTGCTTGAAGAGCCTGTATAGCTTGGTAGGCTCCAGAAACACTGTGGGATCCTTGGAGTGAGCCGCGCTAATAAGCAATCCTTTCGCATCGTAAGGATTTGACGGCTCGACGACTATGAGGCCGCCAATATGTGCATATTCTACCTCCGGGCTTTCGGAATGGTGCTCAAGAGTCCTCACCCCTCCGCTTACTGGGGTCCTTATTATCATCGGCAATGATATAGACGACCTTGTCCTCGCCCTGTACCTCGCCACATGGTTGACAATCTGAGAAAATGAGAGATACATGAAGCCTGCAAACTGGATTTCCGGCACGGGGAAGAGTCCGCCTATCGCCATCCCCACTGCGGTTCCCATTATCCCTGATTCTGCAAGGGGCGTGTCTATCACTCTATCTTTTCCGTATTTGCCTAGAAGCCCGTCCGTAACTCTGAATACGCCGCCGTCCTCTCCTATGTCCTCTCCAAGCAGCACCATCTTATCGTTCTCCTTCATCGCAAGGTCAAGCGCGCTGTTCAATGCCGATACCATATTCATCTGCATAATATCACACGTTTCCCTGCCAGAAAGAATTTGCAGCCGCTTCGTCTTCCTCGTCCTTCAGCACCTGCGGCACATAGCTGTAAACATTCTCGAACATACTTTTTGGGTCTACTACAAACGCCTCTGCCTTGGCCACGGCGTCATCTATCGTCTTGGAATGCTCATCCTGCATCTGCTTTTCCTTTGCATCGTCCCAGAGGCCCTTCTTCTCTAGATATTTCCTCACTCTGGATATCGGATCTTTCGATTTCCAGGCTTCAACATCTGCGTCAGGCCTATATTTCGTAGGGTCGTCTGCAGTCGTATGCAGACCCATCCTGTACGTCAGGCATTCTATTACGGTTGGGCCGTTCTTCGCGTTCGTCAGCGCATCCTTTACCGCTTTGTACACCCCTATGACATCGTTGCCGTCCACCTGTATCGACGGTATGCCTGCCGCTATGGCCTTCTGTGCGAGCGTCTCTGCCGCGGTCTGCTGCTTCCTAGGCATTGAGATCGCCCATTGGTTGTTCTCTATTATCAGCACTAGCGGGGCTTTGAACACCCCTGCGAAGTTCATAGCTTCGTAGAAGTCGCCCTCTGAGGTTCCGCCATCCCCGACATAAGTCACCACAGCGGAGTTCTCTTTGTTGTACTTCTTGGCGTATGCTACGCCAACCGCATGCGGAAGCTGCGTCGCGACCGGAACAATCTCTGGGGTCATGTTCGCTTTTTGCGGAGTGTCGTTTTCGCTCGCACCGTCTTCATAGCCTCTTAGCGCTATGAAAAGTTTGTATAGCGGAAAACCCCTGACGAGAAAAACGGCGTGCTGCCTAAAAGAGGGGACTACAAAGTCGTCTTTGCTGGTGGCATATGCGCTTCCCACCTGCGTCGCTTCCTCCCCTAAAAGCGGGGCGTATGTGACGAATCTCCCCTGACGCTGAAGGCTCAGGGCCTTTGCGTCCACAGCCCTGGCGAAGGACATCTGCTTGTACATATCAGTTATCTGGGCGTCTGTCAGGCCGTTTGGAAAGAGCTGTTCGTCTATATTCCCATTCTCGTCCATTACTTGCATATATTTTACAGTGGCATTGAATATATCCTTAAGCAGAAAACCACCACAAAGATATTGCGCAACAAACCAATATATTCGTTTGCTTGCATTGCATATACCGACTCACATTATCAGTGTGCCTGATGTGCCTGCCAAGGCGCTATCCAATGAGAAAAGGCTGCCGATATAGGCGCGCTTGCCGCCATTCATTATAAAATCTGTGCACGCCTCGAGTTTTGGGCGCATGGTACCTTCATCAAAGTCTCCAAGCGACTCTCCAATCGAGGACGCCTCTATCTTTTTTATGGGAACCCGCCTTCCAAGGTAATCTTTGTAGACGCAATCTACATTCGTCAATATGGCCATGCGACTAGCTTTTATAGAGTTGGCGAGGTGCTGCGTGGTCCTGTCTTTGTCTATAACCGCGTTTGCGCCGTTCCAGTCGTCGAAAATTGGGATTCCGCCGCCTCCACAGCATATTACCCCGAATCCATCCTCCACCAGCTCCTTTATCTGCCCAATCTCTATTATCTTTAACGGGCGAGGCGATGCGACTACCCTTCTGTATAATAATCCCGTCATAACGTAATCGAATTTCTCGATCTTTAGCTGCTTCTGAAGCTCTTTTTTCGAGTAAAGAGGGCCGATCGGCTTGGTGGGATTCTCGAAGGCTTTGTCCTTTCTATCTACCACTACATGCGTCAATACAGTGCATATTCTCTTTTTAGACCCAATTTTCTCGAGCTCAGACGCGATCGCACTTTGCAGTATAGACCCTATGATGGCCTGGGTTTCGGCATTGATTATTCTAAGCGGCATCTGCGGCAGCTTCCTGCCAGCATAGATGTTCCTGAGAAGCTCGTAACCAACTTGCGGGCCGTTGCCGTGGGTTATCACAAAGGCCTTCTCTTTGGCAAGCCTTCGGGCTATGCTTTTTGCGGTCCTGCGCGCATTCTTCAGCTGCACGGGAAAACTTGGCTTTTCGCCATTCTGCAAAAGAGCGTTTCCTCCTAGGGCAATGACCAATGCATCCATGATTGGGATTTTGCACAAAAGTATAAATATGGGCTTAATGCATGCTCTTGTAGCCATCTGGTATGAAGAGGTTCTCTTTCGACTTGGGGAAATTTTTATCCAAAAGCAGGTTTACCTCGTCTCTGGTGAACCTCTTTGACGCTATTATTATCTCGTTGAGTAAAGGCGGGAGCATGGAAAGCGTATATAGATCGAAATATTTCTTCAACTTTTTCCTATACCACGATTCCTTGGTCTTGCCCGTTACATTGAAGATATAGTTTATCGCGAGTATCCCACGGTCTTTAAGCGCACCGTATGCATCTGCAATAAATTTTTCATCAAAAAACTGCTCCGGTATGGTAGACTTCTTGTAAGAATCAAGTATTATTATGTCGTATTTGGACTTTGCTTTAGATACGAATGCCGCCCCGTCGCCTATGATTATGTTGGCCGTAGACTCCTTGGGCAGGAATGCTTTTGATGCAGCTATCATGTCAGGGCTTATTTCGACTGCATCTATCTCTACTCTCTTTCCGAAGAGTTCGTTCATCTGATACGGTATCGTCCCGCCGCCGAAGCCCAGGAGCAGCACCTTGGGCCTTTCGAACAGCGCAGGCAGGGCAGAGAGGTAATCCCAATAGCTTTTCGTGTATATGCTACCGCTCTTTAGTTTTGAGTAGATTATATTGTCGGATATGAGGATGCGGTCTTCCCTCCTCTGCACCACTGCGATATTTTTGTCCCGGATTTCGAATATCACCCGCCATCCGAATGCCCTGCGCAAGAATCTTTCGAAGTTTATTCTACCACCCGCCAATTACTATACCCGCCAACACATAAATAATTTGCCGACCATATCCATACGATGCATTGCACGGCGAAGCGAGAGTGAAGGTTGCGCAGGGAAAGCTAGTCTCTGTGAAGGTGGATTATGAAGAGACAATCAACTCTATAAAAATCATGGGGGACTTTTTCCTGCATCCCGAAGCTGCCATATATGGGATAGAGGACGCCCTGCTGGGAATGGACGCCGGCTCTGACCGAGAGACGTTCAGGAACGCCATAGAAAACGCATTAATCAAGTATGGAGCGGAGGTCATCGGCGCTGATGCGGCGTCCATGGCGGACGCGGTGAAGAAGGCGATTGAAAATGGAGTGGAGAGTAATAAAACTGGAAATGCATGACGCCTATCAGAACATGGCAGTGGACAACGCCCTGATAGACTCGGTAAAGTCTGGCATGTCGGCCCCCACAATGAGATTTTACAGATGGAAGCCCAGCGCCGTATCGATAGGAAGCTTCCAGAGCATGCGAGACGAGGTAAACGTAGATAAATGCAAAGAGCTGGGCGTGTCGTGCGTCAGAAGGCTTACAGGAGGCGGCGCGGTCTACCACGACACCGAAGGAGAAATAACTTACAGCGTCATCGCACCGGAGAAACTCTTCCCCAAGAACATAATAGAGAGCTATAAAACTATCTGCGGCTGGATAATAGACGGGCTCTCTTTAGTTGGGGTGCATGCGGAATTCGCACCTATAAACGACGTTGTTGTATCTGGGAAAAAGGTCTCGGGGAATGCACAAACGAGGAGGGATGGCGTGCTCCTGCAGCACGGCACTGTGCTGTACAAGACAGACGTGAGCAAAATGTTCAGCCTCCTTAACGTAAGCAAGGAGAAGATATCCGACAAAGCAATAAAAAGCGTGGAGGAGCGTGTTGCGGGAGTGTCGGCTTATGCGGATATCGGCATAGAGCAGCTCTACGAATCCCTGCTGAAAGGCTTCTTGGCAGGCAAGGATTTTGAATTCGACACGCTTACAGAAGAGGAGGCATCCGAAGCAGACCGGCTCAGCATAGATGTCTATTCTACCGATTCTTGGAACTTCAGCAGATAGTTAGTGCCTGCCAACAACCGACGAGATGAAGTGCTCCCCTGCCATGTAAGAGCTTCTTACGAAAGGGCCTGCAGCGACATACTTGAACCCCATTTCCAGCCCCCTCTTTTTTAGATAGTCAAACTTATCTGGATGGACGTACTCCTTCACCTCTGCATAAAAGCCATTTGAAGCGGGCTGCAGGTACTGACCTACGGCAAGAAAATCCACGCCTGCGTCCCTGAGGTCCAGCATCGCAGCCAGTATCTCATCTTCCCTTTCTCCTATTCCCAGCATCATTGCGGATTTTGTATACCTTTTTGGATCTATCTCCTTAACGGATTTCAATACCATAAGGGACTGTTCGTATGATGCTCTCCTGTCCCTGACCGCCGGGCTCAGCCTAGCCACCGTCTCTATGTTGTGGCCTACTACATCCGGCTTGGCCTGCACTATTGTTTTTATGCAGTCTATGTTCCCAGAAAAATCAGGTATCAGCACTTCCACTATCGCTCCTGATGCCCGCTTTATAGCCGTTATGCATTCGGCGAAATGGGATGCCCCCTGGTCCGGGAGGTCGTCCCTGCATACCGATGTCACAACAACGTAGTCCAATCCCCATTCCTTTACCGCTGTGGCGAGCTTCTCTGGCTCTTCGTTGTCTATCGATATGCCGTGCTGGGCTTTCGATACGGCGCAGAACCTGCACCCGCGTGTGCATTTATCGCCGAGCACCATGAACGTGGCCGTGCCGGAACTCCAGCATTCGGTTATGTTGGGGCAGTGCGCCTCTACACAAACCGTATGAATGCCGAGCTCTCTGACCCTCTCCTTTATCTTCGAATACTTTTCTGTAGATGCAGGGCGTATTGTCAGCCATGACGGTTTTTCAAGTGCCATATCTGCTTTACGAAGCCAAACAATATTATCCTTTGCATGTCAGGGCACCAGCCTGTCTGGAGCTCTCGGGAACAGCGCAGTCTCCCTCACATTCTGTATGTTGAGCAGCCTTGCGGTGAGCCTTTCTATGCCTATGCTGAACCCTCCATGCGGAGGTGCGCCGTACTTGAAGAATTCGGTGAACCATTTCAGGTCGCTAACATCCATGCCTTTGTCCTTTGCCTGCTCGATTATCTTCTCGTACCTGTGCTCTCTCTGCCCGCCGCTGCTCAGCTCTAGCCCTTTGTAGATTAGATCAGTGCTTCTCGCCCAGCGGGGCGCATCATCCACCCTCATCACATAGAAGGGTTTTATGGCGTACGGGAACCTGTTTACGAAAAAGAAGTCGGAGTTGTGCTTTTCCTTGACGTATCTGGCGAGAGCCTCCTCTCCCTGCCTGTTGTAGTCCTCCTCCCCCCTTTTCGGATGGAAGCCCAGCTCCTCCAATATGTCGTATATCTTGGGGAATTCCAGCACGGGAAACGGCGGCTTCGGGGTCTCTAGATCGACGCCGAGGGTCTTCAGCTCCTCCTTGCATTCTTCCGCAACCGTCTTGACGGCATGCGTGATGAGGTTTTCCTCCACTTCCATCACGTCCCTCTCATCATCTATAAAGGACATTTCGGCGGCGCAGGTCCTGTGCTCCGTCAAGTGAGCTGGCGTATTGCTGGCTTCGGCCCTCCAGCTCGGGCCAATCTCGTATATTTTTTCAAAGCCGGCAAGCATGAGGAGCTGCCTGTGGAGCTGCGGGTCTTGCCTTAGATAGGCGTTCTTACCGAAATGGCTGAACGAGAACACCTCTGATCCACCCTCCTGAGATACCCCCAACACGCTCGGAGTGAACGTCTGCATGAACCTTTTCGAGTAGAGGTATTTCTGCATGCCCTCGAGCAGCTTCGATTGTACCAGGAATATCGCCATCTGCCTTGGGCTCCTGAGGTCTAGCGCCCGCCAGTCCAGCCTTTTGTCCATACCTGTCTCGTATATCCCTTCTATGTCGATTGGGGCTGGACCATGCGGTTTGCTCACAATCTCTATTCTCTCTGGTATGATCTCCATTCCGGAGGCGGCCTTTATCTCCGCCGGAACCACCCCTTCTACAATCACAAAATAGTTGGGCATCAGTTCTTCCGCGGTCTTTAATATCTTTGGGTCGGCTTTTCCCTTTAGAACGGTAAGCTGCACAATGCCCGTTATGTCACGCATCCAGATGAACCTCGCGCTCTTGAGGTCATTGATTCTGCTCACCCTTCCGCCTATCTTCACTTTGCTTCCTGGCATCCTGGGTATGTCTCTGATGTAGTCTATCTTCTTCATCGCATCCTTACTCTTGATTTGCACAACCAGATTTTTATAAACTTGCGTCACAATGCTAAAGCATGGAAGAGAAGGAATTCGAGCGGCTCCTCAAAATTGCGAGGCTAAAGCTTAGCGAACGCGAAGCTGCGAGGATAAAGAAGGACATAGACGAGGTGGTACGCTACTTCGACAAAATAACCAGATTTGATGCGAGTGACGAGCCCGCCTATCAACCTATACACGTACCGACCAAATTCAGGAAAGACCGCGTTAGCAGATTCGATGATGTGGAGATGCTGAAGAGCGGATCTAAGTTGCACAACGGGTACATTGTCGGGCCGAAGCTATAGGTGTTTTATGCCGAGTTATATAAAGGAATTCTTGAAAGCGGAGAAGCCAGAGGGCTACTATGAAGCCTTGGTGGAAAGCCTTCACAAAGCCAACAGGGAATACAACGCCTTCAACGTAATTGATGAAAATGTAGGTCAATCGGGAAACGCCATGCCGTTCAGCACGAAAAGCAACATCTGCGTCAAAGGAGTAGAAACTACGGCTGGCTCAAAGATGCTGAAGGGCTACATTCCACCGTTCAATGCCACTGTGGTTGAGAGGCTCCTTGACAGCGGCAGATTCGCCTTCATAGGCGAAACAAACATGGACGAATTCGGCTTCGGCACGTTCGGAGTAAACGCAGCGTTGCCAGCAAGAAACGCATTCGATAAGAATTACGTCGCCGGCGGCTCGAGCAGCGGAGCGGCAGTGGCGACTGCGATGCTGAAATACCATGTCGCCCTTGCAGTTTCTACCGGCGGGTCCATCTCCGCACCAGCAGCGCTCAATGGCGTTGTCGGTTTTACTCCTACATATGGCACTGTGTCAAGATACGGCTTGATAGACTATGCAAATTCGCTTGACAAAATAGGAGTGATGGCAAGGAATAGCGACGATGCGCGGATTGTTTTCGATGCGATGAGAGGCGGAGATGGGAAAGACCTTACTTGCGCGGTAGGAAACATAGGCAGCAAAAAGAAGAAGAAACTTTTCGTGATAGAGGAGCTTGACAGGTATGCCGACAAAACGGTAAGAGCCAATTTCAGCGGGCTTCTGGACAGATTGAGCGCCAAATACGACATAGAGACGAGGAACATCGGCGCCCTTGATGTTGCAGTTGAGGCGTACTACATTTTGGCTATGGCTGAAGCATCAACAAACCTCGCAAGGTACGATGGGTACAAGTATGGCTTGCAGCTGAAGGATCTCGCCACACGGTATAACGAGTTCTTTACCGAAGCGCGGGCAAACTTTGGGGAGGAGGCGAAAAGGAGGATACTACTCGGCACATTCATAAGAAGCGAGAGCGTGAAGGCGAAGTACTACACAAAGGCTGCAAGGATCAGAGCCATTATAATAAAGAGGATGGGCGAGCTCCTGAAGGAGGGGTTTATAGTGTCACCGGCTTTCCCGATGCAGACGCCCAAAATCTCGGAGGTGGAGAGGCTTACGCCAGTCCAGACCTATGCAACGGACATATTTACTGTGCCGCCGAACCTGGGCGGCTTCCCTCACATAACATTTCCGTACCACTATCAGGATGGCATGCCTATGGGCGCGCAGATTATTGGGGAGCATGCGAATGACTATGCATTGATAGATTTCGTCGGGGAATGGGAGGGGGAATTCGATTACAGATATAAACATAATATAGGGAGCTTATGAAGATCGGGCTTGAGGTCCATGTTGCATTGCCGACAAAATCGAAGCTGTTCTGCCCGTGCAGCCTTGATGACGCTGAGCCGAATACCAACATATGCCCGATATGCATGGGTTTCCCCGGCTCTAAGCCAATGCTGAACGAGGCAGCTGTAGAATCTGCATTGAGCATAGCCAATGCATTGCATTGCAGGATAAACAACAGTATGTCGTTCGTAAGGAAGGTCTACTTCTATCCCGACCTCCCAAAATGCTATCAGATAACGCAGATGGACGGCGCGATAGGTTCGGGGGGTTATCTGGACATCGATGAGAAAAAGGTAATGATAAGGAGGGTGCAGGTGGAGGAGGACCCAGCCCAGATTGTGAGAGAGGGGCTTCTGACGCTTCTGGATTTCAACAGATCTGGAACGCCGCTGGTGGAAATCGTGACAGAACCCGACATAGCAAGTGAGGAGGAGCTCAGGGCTTTCATAGCAAACCTGAGGAGCATTCTTTACTACATAGGAGTAGACATCAACAAGGAAATAAAGGCAGACCTTAACGTGTCGTGCGCAGAGACTAGAGTCGAGGTGAAAAACGTAACAGGAATAAAGAGCCTAATAGCCGCGCTGCGGTATGAAGTTGCAAGGCAGAATGCGCTGGTGAAGGCTGGAAAGGAGATAGCGCGGGAGACGCGAGGATACAACGAAAAAAAGAGGATTACGGAATCCCTTAGGGAGAAGGAAACCGAGGACGAATACGGGTATATGTATGAGCCGGATTTGACTGTTTTTAACATATCGGGAATGCGCTATGTGCCACCTGTATACGTAAGCAAAATCGCAGAGGAGCTTGCAAAGGGCTCTGACATGAGCCCGAAGACGATAAAAGAGATGACAATGCTTGATAGGAATTCATTGGAGCTGATAACGAAATTGAAGGGAAAATACAAGATGAGGAGCATAATACATGCAATACAACGCTATAAGAAGTACAATGAGGATGAACCGCGGCAGGATACCATAGAAAAGATGATTTCGTTGATCGATGCAGGTAAGCTCCTTGCAGGGGACGCGGTTCACGCCATAAAAGCCGGCAGGAGCGTCAGCATCGAATACGCGCGGCTTAACGGCCCTGAGATTGACAGAGTCATACTGGAATTCTTGAAGGCAAATCCGCATGTGCTCTCGGAGTACAAGAAAAGGAGTAAGACTGCGAATCTGATTATAGACAAGATAGCGAAAGCACACGGGCTGCACCCAAAGGAGGTCGCGGAGCGTCTGGCTTTAATCTTGAAAAGGCATAAATAAAAGCTTTGATTGAGCTATCCGTATGGTATTATGAAAGCGGATGCGAAGGCAGTGCCGATAGGCATGGCCGTTTCTAATGTAGGCAAGAGCATAACCATACGCGGATGGATATACAGGAAAAGGAGCAGCGGAGGGAAGATCTTCGCAGTTGTCAGGGACGTTTCTGGAACCGTGCAGTGTGTCGTGGACAAGGCAAAGATAGCAGAAAAGGAGTGGACGGAAATAGATGCGGCCTATCTCGAATCGAGTGTCATAATCAAGGGGGTTCCGAAGAAGGACGAGCGCGCCCCGGGAGGGATTGAGCTGGAGGTCGAGAAGGTTTCTGTAGTGCACATCGGCGAGCAGTTCCCGATAACTGAATACCAGAGCCCTGAATTCCTTCTTGATGTAAGGCACCTATGGCTAAGAAGCCAAAGGATGATAAGCGTAATGAAGGCCAGGGCCAACATATTCAGATACGCGAGAAATTTCCTTGACAGAAATGGCTTTTTTGAGATTTCCGCGCCGCTTATTACCGTGGCTGGAGGAGAGACCGGGTCGAACCTTTTCGAAGTAGACTACTTTGGGCAGAAGGCATTCCTGACAGAATCATCACAGCTCTATGCAGAGGCTATGGTGCCGGCTCTTGAGAAGGTATATTCGCTCGCGCCGTCATACAGGGCGGAGAAGTCGCGCACCACGAAGCACCTTGCGGAGTACTGGCACCTCGAGCCGGAGATGGCATACTTCGATAGCAAGAAGAACATGAAGCTGCAGGAGAAGCTGGTCAGCCACATAGCCGCCAGCCTAGCGAAGGAGAATGAGGAGCTGCTCAAGTATTTTGAAATAAGCAAGGATGCGCTTCTGAAAATCAGGCCGCCATTCAAGAGGCTCAGCTACGAGAAGGCGCTGCAGCTCCTTAACGAGAAAGGCTCTGCAAAGAAATGGGGCGATGATTTCGGAGTAGATGAGGAGAGGCTGCTCACTGAGGACGAATCCGCCCCGATATTCGTCTACAATTGGCCGAAGGAGATCAAACCTTTCTACATGCCCATAAATCCGAAGGACCCGCGGACTGTGCTTTGCGATGACATGCTCGCCCCAAAGGGGCATGGAGAGATAATAGGCGGCAGCGAGAGGACCTGGAAGCTGGATGAGCTGACAGCGAGGATGGAGGAGGTAGAGCAAATACAGAAAATAAAATTTGACAAAGAGAAATATGCGTGGTGGATAGATCTGAGGAGGTATGGATCTGTGCCGCACTCTGGCTTCGGAATGGGCATGGAGCGGCTGATAAAATGGCTGCTGAATCTGGAGCACATAAGGGATGCGATACCATTCCCCAGGTTGATTAATAGACTGACACCTTAAAAATGCGGAATCCGCCTACATGGCATTGTGCATAGGGGAGGTGATCCTGCTATTCGGCTCGGTTTACCTAATCAATTTGCTGCCAACAGTTTATGGCATAGGGCTGGGACCACCGTGCAAAGCCTTTCAGACAAAGCCAGATAGCTGGCCACTTGGTGCGTGCCATCCGTTTTTATAGGCGTTTAGCCTGCCTAAGAGGGGCAATCATGCCACAAAGATGAATTACAGGTATGCCGACAGGAGATTCTCAGAGCTCATGAGCAGGGCTATGAAGCTCGAAAACTATCTGGTAGAAAAGGACAGGAGATAGGGGCCAAGTTTGGCATGTATCTCTTCGGGCACTGGATCCCATAGCTTCGTGCCCATTTTATCCTGTATCTCTGCGAGTATACTTTCCGCCATATCTCCGGTTTTCTTAGCCGTATAATGCCCTTCAACGCCAAAGTAGAGGGTGATAGCTACAAATGGGCTTGCGGCAATTGCGAAAAGGGGGTTGGGGTGCTTAGCTATCTCAAGTACTGCAAGTGTAGAGCCAATCGCGCCCAATATACACGTGTCTCTGGATATTACCTCCTTCCTTTGTAATTTTTCAAATTTATGCAGGTCGGAACGCATTAGATCCAATACTTGAATTCCTTCAGGCCTGGCTAAATTCGCTAACCAAAGGTCATGCATTGCTGCGTCACGGTTGAAGTTGCTTCTATTGTGCAGCGTGCATATATCCAAGGCAATGCTTATCACATCACTTGCAATAGGAATTAGCGTTGCAGAGTCGTCCTTTTGCATTTGCATTGCAGTTTTGCCAGCCATTTTGTCACGGTTAGCTCTCTTTTTCCATATATATATTCTTTTCGGACGCAAAATCCTTGTCCAGAAAGTCGCTTTTTTGTCCGAGAAGTAGCACTTTGAGGAGGGTTTATAGACAAAGCCGTTGATGCCATAAGCAATAAAAGTTAAAAGCTTGAACGTGAAAGCATACAGAAGTTTCATCTTCTGCATATGGGCAAGGAGTCGTGGTTATGATGGAGGAAGTAGACCGCTTGAAGAGGAATGTGGGATTCACCTACATCGCGTTGTGCATAGGGGCAATAATCCTGCTCTTCGGTTCTGTCTATCTGATAAATCTATTGTCTACAGTTTATGGCATAGGCGTTGGCGCAACCGTGCAGAGCCTTTCTGACAACACTCCAATAGCAAGCCAGCTCGTTCCGTTCACCGCTCAATCTGCTACACTGGGCAGGGGGGTGCTTGAGTCCTACATCTCGTTTTTCATAGCCATCGCCATAGGGGCGGGGGCGTTCATACTGCTCCTTAACAGAAGAGAGGTACCGACAAAAACCGCAAGCAAGTACACAACTTTGACTGCCGTGCTTAGCATAATCTTCATTCTGCTGTACTATTTGGCGTCGGAAGGCATTCCTTCGGCTTTTGTTGGCGCCTACGCGTATCTCCCGTACCTCGGCTTCTTAATCTGCGTATTGTCTGTAGCCTACGTAGAGTATGTGATAAGGATGAAACAGCCAAAGAGGACGCCTTCCAGAAGAGGCGCTGTGGCGCTGAATCCATCCACCCCATTCTCGAACATGCTGAACCTCCAGAACGAGCTTATGAATAACCTTTCTGGGGCTATACGCATAGTGGACAAGCACTTCAACTCCACAGCGATAGTTAATCTCTACAGGCTGCTTAGCGGGTTCGAGAGCAACTTCAACAAAATAACCATATTGACCTCTAAGGAGATGCTTGGCGCTAGCTTCCCTGAAGAGGTGCGAGATCTCAGAAGGGAGCTGGGGGCATCCGGAATAGAACTGGATGTTAGGCTGATGGATGAGAAGGACGCCGTTGAGCAGCACGAGAGGTTCATAATGGACCAAAGGAACGCCTACAAGATGCCGCCCTTCAACATAATAAACAAACGAAGCGAACACGTCATAAAGGCGAGCTTCAGGGACGCAGACAGGCGGTTCTCCGAACTTTTGAACAGAGCGATAAAGCTAGAGAACTATCAGGTAGAGAAGGATAGGAAGTAGGGCCAGATCCTCCCACATATCTCATTTATCCTGTATCTCTGCGGATATGCTTTCCGCCACATCTCCGGTTTTCTTAGCCGTATAATGCCCCTCGGCGCCAAATAAGAAGGTTATGGCTACAAATGGACTTGCGGAAATTGCGAAAAGAGGGTTGGGGTGCTCAGCCATCCCAAGTACTGCAATTGCAGAGCCAACCGCGCCCAATATGCACCGGCAATAAAATGGCCGATGCAACTGAAGTTGAGTTCCCGCATTGCAATTACGCCAGGCATTCAAAATCTAAAAAGCTTGAATCTTCTGCATCAACCAAGCATGAACGTCACATTTGCTATAGTGCCGTTCGCACCAGTGCGTATGACCGTCTGCTGGCTTATCAGCGCAAGGCCTAGTGCACATACGCTGCCTGGCGGGCAGTATGGAGAGGTCACGCCATAGAGCGTCACATTATAATATGTGTTCGGCGCCAGATTTGGAAACACCACAGAATACTGGCTGTAGACGTTCGCATACGGGTATACCGCCGGCGTAGCGCCGGTCTGGCTATTGTTGATCGCAGCCGTACCGCTGCTTCCGGCTTTAGGATAATAGGTCATGATAGGCACAGAGGTATTTACGCCATGCCCAAAGATGCTTGCCTGCGCGTTTATGGCTCTGCCATATGGGAGTGTAAGAATCAGTTGCACAACGGCGCTCCCAGAAACCGAATGGGAAGTTTGCAGCCCTGCGTCTTTCAATGCGCCAGGTATATTGGGTGCACCGCGCACGCTCACGATTGCAACAGCGCTCAAGGCAATCGCAATCAGGCTTAGCGCCAGTGTGAACGCAATTAGGTCATCAGCCAATTTCGTACCTGTTGCCATCCTAATCCATCAGTACTATCAATAAAAAGATTTTTAGATATATGTTTGTCTTGCAGAAAAACCGCTGCTAACCCAATACTGGCCGGAAGGGTTTTGGGGCTGTGCATCTAATCTATTTCGGCGAAGCCGGGCTGGCAGAAAAAAAGGAAAATGCGTTAGCCGACGCCGCCACTCCTCCTGAAAGCGACTATCAGGGCGTGGGTGAGCACCAAGTGGAAGTTCTCGGATGTCTGCATGCGGTCATCTAGCCCTCCGTCAGGTACTGGTGGGTCTGCCTTGACGCTGCTGTCTGGCACAACTATCGAGTACTTTGCCATTTTGGCAAGTCTGCCGCCGCCGAAACCAGTCCATCCTATTGTTATGCCGCCATGCTGGTTGGCATATTCAATAGCATTAAGCACGTTCTTGGAGTTGCCGCTTCCGCTCAGCCCTATCACGATATCGCCGTCTGACATGAGGTTCTTGAGCTGCTCTACGAAGACATTCTCGTATGCGTCATCGTTGGCTATAGCGAGCAATATCGGGACATTGTCGTTAAGCGCGATAGATTTGAACCTTTTCTTTCCTTCGCGAGTTGCAGCCTTGTTAAGGTCCTGGGCCAGGTGCGACGCTGTCGATGCGCTTCCTCCATTGCCCATCACGAAGATGAGCTTCCCGTTGTTCCTTGCAGCATCTACCGCCTCCGCTATCTCAGCTATCTTCGGCACCTGCTCAGTCATCATCTTGGCTATGTCCAGGTTCTTGTCCATGTACTCCTTTATGCTCCTGGTGAACTCGTTGTCCATGAAATCACTCGTGCTTATGCAGCCATACAGGATATTATGCCGCTCACATAATAATCTATCGCAAACTTCCGCTCTCCATTCCCTTAGAAGCTGGCTGCCAGGTGGGTTTCATTCAGGCAGCAGTACGGGCATGGAGGGGCATTCACAGCATTGCAGTCCGGTTATGCGCGCATTATCTCCTTAATCTGCCATGCCACCATAGGTTATGCGATGCCCATTCGAAAAGTTCATGATTGTCATTCAGCCATTTTCCAATCTTTGAATCTCCAGCCTCCCTCATTATCTTGCCGATCGCGTCGGCCGTGCGCGGTGGCAGATACGGGCCGAACATATCCCTGTAAATTGAGTTCTGACCCATTAGCCTGCGCATCCCGCCATGCCTTTCCAATAGGTCAAGGAGCATTTCTTCCAGCCTTGCATCGGATTTGCCATTGCTGTATGCTTCCAATGAACCCCAGGCGAGCGACCAAGAGAAAGAATAGTTCAATCTCGATGCTGCCACGGCAAATGCGCGCTCTTGGATATCCTTTGGCAGATTTTTGATATTCGCAGCAATATCTGCAATAGCCCATACCCTAACATGTGTGGGCGCCCTCTCAGCATAATCTATCAAGGTTTCGTAAACTCTGTCTGGCAATCTGCCGCAGTTACCATTGAAAAGCGCAGTCAGCGCCCCTCTGAGGTACCATTTCTCGCTTTTAAACCTAGATACGAATTCATCTATGCGTTTCTTGTCAATGTTTTCTGCGTGCAGGCGAATCAGTTTTGCGGCCTTCTTTCCATCGGCGTAGAATCTATTTCGTTGGCTGTCAATGGCATTCTGGCTGGCTTTCTTTCTGGTTTCAGGGGCGTGCATTGAGGTCACAAATAGTGATATGACGCCCATATCAGATGCCGGTATGTGTGGCGAGAGGCTTAGCATTTCTTTCTTTACCTGCCCGCCATCTTCTGCAGATTCGATTTCTTTGCGTACTATGTAGCCATTTCTTGTCAGTCTAGTAATTCCCAACCTCCATCTATTGGCGCCGCCATATCTCTTTTCCAGTTCCGGCACAACCAGGTCTGCGCTTACTTCGCTTCCGTGGCCACGATAAAGGAAATAGCCCAATATCTTAATCTCCGTGTCAGTGAAGTCGTCTCGTTCTTGGGCGGCACCGCTCCTCATAGCTATTTTTGTGTACATCATTACTACCTTTGCTGCTTTAGATATGGCAACGCCCTTTCAGATATAAATAGTTTTTGAAATGCCGCTTGATGAGGGTATGGGCTCCGCGCTTGCTGCAGCGCAGATAAAAGGGTTTTTAACATTTCCATGCATCATATGATTATGTTTTTCACAGCTGCCCTTCTGCTGGGGATGATGGGAATGTATCCGTTAGTACAGCAGCCCCCAGGTTTCAATGTCTATCCATACGCTCTGGCAAACCAGTCAGGCTACGAAATAGTCAATATATCGGTGTACGGAAAAACCACCCTTCCCATCGGTGTGCCGAACATTACACTCGTCCAAAACTACATAACGCCAAATGAGTCCGGCGTGTCCCTTAATGGCAGAGCCTACTACCTGAATCTCAACAAGCCGGTTAAGGTGGCAGGCCAGAACAACATATATGTGGAGCTAGTAAAGGTCAATTACATACCTATCCTAGACACTGTCGATTTCAACATATACAAAAACACTACAGGCAACACGACCAGTAGCCTGGCAACCACAACAGCGCCAACCACCACAATCCCTGCCGCACTGTCAACCACGACGATCCCAAGCACCGGAGTGATATCATCAGCCGTATGCAAGCTGCCCCTTATCCCAGCCGGGTGCGACTGGGTGTCTACTGCCACTGCAGCGGATCGGTGTTCCGGCCATATAGTGTGCCTGGCAAACTCATCAGTCACGACCTCCATAACCGCATTGCCGAATGGCGCGGGAGCTAACGTGCAAACGCAAATATCAAGCACTATAAATGGCTTCCTGAGCAGGATTGACTCGTTCTTCAGGTCAATATTCGGCTAGAATCGGCTATTTTACCAGCCCGCCAGCGAATATCCTTGGTTCGCCCCTGCGCACAAGCAGGAAAGCATCACCTGCCCTCAGAGCCAGCTTTGACTGCAGTTGAATTCTGACATCGTTGCCTGCCAAGCCGACTGTGCAGATGCTAGACCTAAATCCGCTTACAAGCCAAAGTTCCTTGTAGTCAAAACCCTTCTCTTTCACCATGGTATTCATCCTGATGCTCGCCTCTATAGAGGCGACATGCGGTATCAGAGTTTTTGAGAGAACATCACCCTTTCTGAAATCGTTCGCATCCCCGCCTTTTACTGCAAGCCCAACCCTGCTTCCAGCCCCGGCGCTTTCAACGTCATCGTCCTGCACCTGTATGGACCTAATGACTATCCCCTTCCCGTCTGACGAGTAAAGAGTATCGTGTGCTGCGACGTTCCCTTCTCTCACAACTCCCAGAACGACAACTCCCACGCCTTTTACATTAAATGCCCTGTCAATATCAACTATTGGCGCCCCACAGGAATCAGAAGCGGCAAGGGCGTCAAGCCTGCTGAGCAGCCCCTCCTCGCCTACGCATTCATACTCTATGCCAAATTCCTTCAGCATCGCGGAGGGATCAGGGCCGACAATTATGATTTTCCGGTCTATCAGGCTGGCGCCAATTATAGATTCGGCAAAAAGCTTGTCTATATTTGCAGCGTTTATGATTACCGTTTTGGCTGCCGATATCGTCTCTGCAACTGAGTTGAACTTTTCTGCAGGGCTGGATGGCGCGATGGCAACGTACGTGCAGCTATCTGTTTTTCTGTTGTAGAAACTTATCCCATTTGTTGCGCCCAATTTGCCCAGCCTAGAAGCCAGCTCCCTGTCGTTCGCTACGGCCACTATTATGTGCCTCAAAAGAAGACCTTATTTTATCGTTGTTCCAGCAATAGAAGGGAATTTCGTTTTGGCATCAAATACGAGCGTAACGCCGCCGTACTTCTTCACCACGCGGTTGATGTGCGCTTTGTAAAACTTTAACGCGTCAATGTCGCCTTTTGCAGCTTCTCTCTTGTATACCTGACAGAGGTCGCAATTGTGCACCCTCCTCTCGTGGCCGAACTTTTTGTCGAATATTTTCAATACTACCCTGTCAGCTTTATCCGCCATGTAAACGCCAATATAATATTAGCCAGTTAAGATATTTATACTATTGTAGAGGAGGGGCGCGTCCAATAATTGCACTGATTTCTAGCGGGCCAGGCCCGGTTAGCAGCGCCTGCCTGCATTGGCCCTCTGCCTAGCAGGTCATTGCCTGACTAGATGGCGCACAG
>JAJYVY010000035.1 GCA_021791775.1 Microcaldota archaeon
TCAGGTTCTTAGGACAGAACGTTAACAATCCGTTGGTGCAGGATGTCGGTTCTTCATTTATAAGCAAAATGATAATGGTAGACAGCCTGATTGTAAAGAGATCCGAGATAAGCCCGATGGTAAAGATGGGGGCTTACAAGTGCAGCTACTGCGGCGCGACCTACAAGGTGAGATCCGGTAAGGACGAGCTTCCAGAATTTTGCCTCAGTTGCAAAAGGCGCTCATTGAAGCAGGTGGCGGAAGAGTCAGAATTCATAAACTTGCAGAAAATCGCGGTGCAAGACCCCCTTGAGAAGCTCAGGGGCAGTGCGCCTACATGGCAGCTTGAGGTTTGGCTTGAAGATGATCTTGTTAATACCGTCATACCGGGAGACAGGATAGAGCTTACGGGCGTGCTCAGGATACGGCCCAGAAGAAACACCAGAGGAAAAGTCGAGAGGGATATATATGCGATGTTCCTTGATGCTGTGTCGATAGTGCCGAAGCAGAAGGAGTTTGCAGAGCTGCAAATAAGCGCCGATGATGAAAGGATTATAAGGGAGTTGGGCAAGGACCCGAAAATATTCGAAAAGATTGCAAAGTCTGTCGCGCCGTCTATATTCGGCTATGACGAGATAAAGAAGGCTGTTACGTTGCAGCTTTTCGGCGGCACTCCGGGAAAGACACTGATAGATGGAGGAATGATAAGGAGCGATATGCACATACTGCTCATAGGGGATCCTGGAAGCGCAAAGACGAGGATACTGCAATCGGTAGCCAGGTTGGTGCCGAAAGGGATATATGTAAGCGGAAAATCTGTAACTGGTGGCGGGATGACAGCCATTGCAGAGAGGGATGACTTCTCTGAGGGGGGCTGGACCTTGAAGGCGGGGGCGCTGGTTTTGGGAAGTGGCGGAACTGTAGCCATAGACGAGTTCGATAAGGTAAATGATGACGACAAAGCCGCATTGCACGAGGCATTGGAATCTCAAACGATAAGCGTGGCAAAGGCCGGGATAATCGCGACGTTCAATGCCAAGACTGCCGTACTCGCTGCCGCGAACCCGAAGTTCGGAAGGTTCGATCCCAACAAGTATCCTGCTGAGCAATTCGACATTCCTCCGACTCTTCTGTCAAGGTTCGACCTTATTTTCCCTATAAAAGATGTCATGGACGAGGATCTTGACAGGAGCATAGCAAAGCATATACTAATGCAGCATGTCGCATCTGGAGCAGAGCTTTCTGATATAAAAGAGCACGAGCAGGTAGAAAAGCCCCCGATAGATGGAGAGATGGTGAGGAAGTATATCGCCTACGCGAAGAAGACAGTCGTGCCCATGCTCTCCGCAGATGCCTCTAAAAGAATACAGGATTACTACATAGAGCTTAGGAAGATAGGAGCAAAACAAGGAGCTACGCCGATAACTCCGAGACAGATAGAGGGCCTAATCAGAATGGCAGAGGCGAGCGCGAAGGCGAGACTGTCTGGCACTGTGGAGGTACCGGATGCCGAAACCGCAATAGCGCTCAACGAATTCATGCTCAAGACCCTTGCAGTAGACAGAGGCGGCAGAATAGACATAGACACGATAATGACAGGCATGCCAAAAGAGAAAGTGGAGAGGATGACTACTGTTTTAGCCCTTATCAAGAAGCTGGAGGGTGAGGAGGGAGTAGCAAAGATGCAGAGGCTTCTCGAGGAAGCCGAAAAGGCTGGGATGGATGCCGCTTCTGTAAACAGATATGTGATAGAGTTGGAGAGGAGTGGCGATGTATTCAGACCTAGAGCCGGAGTAATAAAAATAATAAGGCACGAAAACGAATAGGTGTTGCGATACCCTTTAGAGTCATAGAGACCAGGCAGACATTGCAGATTATTGTTATGTTCATCATCGTTCAGTTCTTCGGCCTGCTGCTTGCGAGCCTTGTATTCTCTGGGGCTACATACCAACAGGTAAGAAGCACGGAAGTCATTTCCTCGGCCTTAAACGTACTTTTCTATATCGGTTATATAATAATCTTCGCGGCGGTGCTTCTCCTCATACTCAAAATCTACAAGGGAAGCAAGGTGCTAATCATCCTTGAAGGAGTGGTGATATTCATATCCTCTTTCTTCGTTTTCCTTATAATAAGCGGGGAGGTGACGAGCCTGCTTCTGTTTTCCATCGCAGGATTACAGATAACTGCAAATTTCGTTTTGGCGATTGCTGGCGCAGCAATACTCATATTGGCGAAGAATAGGTGGAAGTACCTAAGGAATACCGCGGCGATAATTGCAAGCGCAGGGGTAGGGGTGATCCTGGGTATAAGCTTTGGCTTCATCGCCTCGCTTCTATTTATGGCGATTGTGGCATTGTACGATTTCATCGCGGTTTTCATAACCAAGCACATGATAACTTTGGCTGAGGCCGCGGTATCGAACAACCTTGCACTCCTTGTAGGAGTAGATGAATACGAAGCGCTGCCAAAGAGCAACTTCTCTGCGGCAGAGTTGAACGAATATGATAAAGAGACAAAGGGGATTAGGAAGGGGATAATCGCTAAGTTATACAATCGCGGGATGGTAACCGTTTCTGCGCGATCGATGCTCGGCACCGGGGACCTTGCAATCCCTCTCATGGTGGCGGTATCCGCATATGGCGCGCATCTTAATTTCGTGCTCAGCTTTTTCATAATCGGCGGGGCGGTGCTTGGCCTATATGCCACAACACTAATATTGAAAAAATATAAGAGGGCGCTCCCTGCGATCCCACCGCTGCTCGCCGGGGTACTTGTAGGGATAGGTGCGTATATAGCGGTGTTCGGTATTTCCGCTCTTTGAGGGCAAAGGCTTTATAATTTTGCAGAGAATAAGTCTTTGGTTTTATGAGATATTCTAGCATAGCTGCCATGCTGATTTTATCTATGCTCATTCCGGGGCTTGCAGCTGCCGCCATACCCATAGGGAGCTCTCACATACACGCTCCGGCTGTTGATCTTTCACAGAATGTGGGGGCGCTCACAAATATATCAGTAGTGATTACAAGAGGCAACGGGTTCGTCAATATAACAGGGCCTGCTGAAATTGCCTCCAACACCAGGGCATCTGCTCTCGCAGCTGCAAAATACGCTGCTGCGTATCTGGGGCTGAATTTCAGCGATTATAACTTCACTTACACCATAGCTGACATCGGGGCGAATGTATCTGGACCTAGTGCGGGCGCAGCCATGACCGTCATAGCCATATCCGCATTGTCGCATAAGCCACTGCTTACGAATTTCACGATGACCGGCACCATAAACAACGGAAGCATAGGTGCAGTTGGAGGGGTTTATGATAAAGCTTCTGCAGCGCAGCTTGGTGGCATGAAGTTCATACTTGTACCGGCCGTATCGCCAGGAAGCCTGGAGAACGAGCTCTATTATCTTGTGCAGGGTAGGTTCGGCTTGCCACTTGTTCAGGTAGCCACAGTGGCAGCTGCTTTGCAATATGCGTATGGCATCGAATCCCCCTATGGATCTCAGACCAATTTCACATTTTATACAAACTACCAAGTCCAATCTATACCGTATGCGAACATAACATGCAGCAATAGCTGCGACAGCTCCTTGTTCTACCCGCTCGCAAATTTCACATTTAGGAATACACAATCGGTTATATCGCAGCTCTCTTTGCCTGGTTTCGCTGCTGCGCGTTCTCAGATGCAGGAAGTGCTGAACCAAAGCATGGCGGTGGCGGCAAAAGGTTATTTCTATACTGGAGCGGACTTCAGCTTCCTCGACTACATAAATGCATTCTTCTTCGCAAATAGCGGAGCCACAGTAAACCAGGGGCTGAGCGTTCTGCAACAGATAAACAGCACATGCAGTTCACTTGCTCCGCCGCCTTTGACAATGCAGAACTACGAATGGGTAACTCAAGGCGAGCTCAGGCAGGCTTGGGGTTCGTTCACAGCAAACAGCACCATCTCCATCTATAATGTTAGCTCTTTCGATAGCGACCAGGTCCTTGAGTCGCTCTACTCTGCGGCTGAGGCGAAAGCATGGTGCAATGCGGCAGGTTACATATACGGCAGCTTTGGCTCTGGCGGCACGCCGGCAACAGTTTCGCAGGCATTAAAAGGGGTAGCAGATACCAGAATAGCGCGTGCTTCCGCATATGGAAACAACCTTTATATCGCTACGGCAGAACAGGCGTACGCCAAAGGCAATTACCCGCTTGCGGTGCTTGATTCGGATTATGCGTATGCAGAGGGGAGCGCGAACATGTACTCTGGGGAGAACACCTCGACTCTAATATCCATGACGGGGTCGCTTGCATTGAGCCAGAATGCGACATACGGGGCCTGGCCGACGCAATTCGACAATGAGGCTTTGTTCTATGTGCAACAATCCAGAATGGCGACCAACTCTACCGTTGCCCACAATTATGCGTATCAGGCTTACAGCACTGCGCTTCTTGGCTACCTGCTGAGCAATGACACACGCGTTATATACCAGAACCTTATTCCTGGACAACCTACAACAACCTCGGTGCAGACGCCAATAGGGATAGGAAGGGCTCTGGCATTCGGGCTTTATCTATTCTTGTGGATAGTGGTTCTGATGCTGGTGGTGGTGCTAATACTCACAGTTGTGATTCTTTACTTCATAATCGGACCACGAGGAAAGCCGAAGAGGGGGAAGAGAAAGGCAGGTACAAGGAAGCGCCGCGCAAGGAGGAGAAGGCGCCAATAGTTTTATAAATAAAACACAGCAAAATCTTAACCTATGTGATAACATGCCAGTACTACCAGGAAAGACATGCATATCTTGTGGCAGGCTCACCAGCGAGTATACGGAGTTCAAATGCCCAAAGTGCGGAAATGGGACGATAATAAGATGCCACCATTGCAGAGAGATAACAAACATATACAAATGCCGGGAGTGCGGATTTGAGGGGCCTTGATGTCTAAAGTCGCGATTGTATTTAAGATATACCCTGTTGCTGGCAGAGTGGATGAAGTGATGAGCAGGATAAAAGATGCACTTAAGCCGGCTGCGATGCAGGCTGACGATGTGGCTTTCGGGATAAAGGTCATAAAAGCACGGTTCGTATTTGATGATTCTGAGGGTACGGCGTCTTCCATCGAAGAGCAGATGAAGAAAATTGATGGGGTTAGTGAAGTGGAGGTTGAGGAAGAAAGTCTCATCTGAACCCCGCCCATTGATGAGGGCGAGTTAGAGAGCCACTATAAGCATTTATAAAAGCTTCCCGATAATGTAGATTGAAATGATAACAGAGATTGTGCTTCGTAATTGGAAGGCTCATGAGAGGACTTCTTTATCTTTCCAGAAGGGTGTAAATGTACTTATAGGAATAATGGGCGCTGGAAAAAGCTCTGTTATGGATGCGATATCTTTTGGCCTGTTCGGTACGTTCCCAGCGCTCAAGCAGAGGAGGATCAAAACCGAGCAGCTCCTAAAAAGCAGGCCTCAGAAGGAG
>JAJYVY010000003.1 GCA_021791775.1 Microcaldota archaeon
TTCAAGCAGGCTCCCAAACTACACCGAAAAGGATTTAAAGCCGAAAAGCGAATAATTAACGGGCGAAATTCGGGATGATTTGTCGTCGGTATTTTTATGTCGGAGAGTGATTATAGCGCAAAAGATATAGTTGTACTTTCTGGGCCGCAGGGGGTAAGAAAAAGGCCAGCGATGTACATAGGCTCCACAGCCAGCCCTGGCTATCTCCACCTGCTTAATGAGGTGCTGGACAACGCGATAGATGAAGCGCTGGGAGGCTATGCAAACTCGATAACAGTAAGGCTTACAAGAGAGGATGACATGGATGCCGCGGAGATAAGCGACAATGGAAGGGGCATACCTGTAGATGTTATACCAAAGGTGGGCAAGCATGCATTGGAGGTGATAATGACATCTTTGCACTCAGGCGCCAAGTTTGACAATAAAGTTTACAAAGTATCTGGAGGGTTGCATGGCGTGGGACTTACAGTAGTAAACTCTTTGTCGGAGTATACAGAAGTCACAGTAAGAAAGAACGGTAAGATTTACAGGCAAAGGTTCAGCAGGGGCGCGGTCATGTCGCCGCTTGAAGAGATTGGACCGGCAGAAGGAAACAGCACTGGCACCACAATAAAATTCAAACCCGACAAGGAAATATTCTCTGCAAAAAGCTTCGATACGATACACCTCACAGAGCGACTTAAAGACCTGGCATTTTTGAATCCAGGGATCAGGATAACATTGATAGATGAAAGGGAGGATCCCAAAACCGACACGCAATTTTATTCAAAAGACGGACTTCCAGAATTTCTTGCATATTTACTGGGCAAAAACGAAGCACTTACAAAACCCATAACGATAAAGAAGGAAAGCGGCGAAATGAGACTTGAACTGGTAATGCAATATGCAAATTCATATTCCGAGACTCTCCTCTCTTTCATAAACAAGATAAAAACGGCAGAAGGGGGAACGCACGTCACAGGCTTCCATACGGCGCTTACCAGGGCCATTACTACATACAATCAAAAAAGCGGCAAGAAAAAAGGAATGCCCATAGAGGGCGATGATACAAGAGAGGGATTGATAGTAATACTATCTATGTTGCTGCAGGACCCGGAGTTTGAAGGCCAGACAAAGGAGAAACTCGGAAATAGCAGCGCCAAAACGTTCGTTGAGAATGTTGTTTATTCCGAATTGTCCAGATATCTTGAAGAGCACCCCGACGAAGCGGCAAAAATCCTCGATAAGGTATACGGCGCGGCGGAGGCAAGGGAGTCGGCAAGGAGGGCGAGGGACCTTGCAAGGAAGAAGGGAGCGTTCGAAGGCGCTGTCCTTCCAGGGAAGCTCGCAGATTGTACCGAAACCGACCCCGAAAAAAGCGAATTGTTCATAGTTGAGGGACAAAGTGCAGCCGGGTCCAGCAAGGAAGCGAGGGACAGGTTCTACCAGGCGATACTGCCCCTCAGAGGCAAGGTGCTCAATGTCGAAAAAGCAAGCGAAGATAAGATTTTCTCCAATGCAGAGCTGCACACCTTGGTTACCGCGCTAGGCGCAGGGATAAAGGAGACGTTCAGCGCCGATTCGGTAAGGTACAAGAAAATAATATTGCTGACCGATGCAGATGTGGATGGAAGCCACATAAGGACGCTGCTTCTTACGTTCCTCTACAGGTACGCACGCCCGCTCATAGAGAAGGGATATGTCTACATAGGGCAACCGCCTCTCTACAAAGTGTCGAAAGGAAGGGAATCAAAATACGCATACACGGATCAGCAGCTTAATGTGATAATGAAGGAGCACGACGGTAAAGCGACAGTGCAAAGATACAAGGGACTCGGTGAAATGAACCCGGAGCAGCTGTGGGAAACCACAATGGATCCAAAAAGAAGAGTTCTAAAAAGGATAATGATAGGCGATGCGGAACTCGCAAATGCATTGTTTACTATTTTGATGGGGTTGGATGTCGAGCAGAGAAGAAGGTTCCTCCAAGAACATTCAAGCGAAGTGAAATTCCTTGACGTGTGATGTTCATGACGTTTTCAAAAGCAGAAAAAACAGAACCTGCCGTTGGAAAGATGAAAATAGAAGATTTGTTGAATGCAGTCCGCTGGGGATTGGGAGAGGCACCGCACTTAAGATGGTAGATATTTTCACTATTGCATAATGTATCTTTAGATTCAAGTTGATGAAATATGGCAGAAGAAATACAGGAAGCGCTGATAGAGAAAGAAATGCAGTCCAGCTATCTTGACTATGCTATGAGCGTCATAATAGGTAGGGCACTGCCAGACGCTCGCGACGGACTGAAACCGGCGCAAAGAAGGACCCTTTATGCCATGCATAGATTGGGCAACACGCACGACCAGCCCACAAAAAAGAGCGCAAGGATCGTAGGAGCCGTAATCGGTCTCTACCATCCGCATGGCGACCTTGCCGCATACGAAACGCTTGTAAGGATGGCTCAAGATTTTTCCATGAATTATACTCTAGTAGAGGGCCAGGGAAATTTCGGAAGCATCGATGGCGACCCTCCCGCCGCCAGCAGATACACTGAGGTACGCCTGAACAAGCTTGCGGAGGAGATGCTCGCTGACTTAGATAAAGACTCTGTGCCATTTGTTCCAAATTTCGATAACACAGAAAAGGAACCGCTTGTACTTCCGGCAAAAGTGCCCAATCTCCTTATTAACGGAGCGTCTGGCATTGCAGTTGGAGTTGCGACAAACATGCTCCAGCATAACTTTGGCGAGGTATGCGATGCAATAATTGCATACCTAAAAAACCCGCAAATAACATTGGAGGAAATTTTGCAATACATAAAAGGACCAGACTTTGCCACTGGCGGAACAGTATTCTACGATGAACTGCTCAAGGCATCATATATCGGAGGGCGGGGGGCATGCACCATACGCGGTAAAGCAACTATAGAGAATGAGAAAGGCAAAACATCCATAATAATAAACGAAATACCATACACTGTGAACAAGGCCCAGCTTGTCCAGAAGATCGCAGACCTTGTCCGAAATAAGCAGATCCAAGGGATAAGCGACCTGCGTGACGAAAGCAATAAAGACGGAATCAGAGTGTTCATAGAGCTCAAGAAAGATGCCAACCCCGACACAACCCTCAATTCCCTTTACAAACACACGCAGCTCCAGATATCGATACCCGTCATAAATAACGCAGTCATGAATAATAGCCTCATAACATTCAACATAAAGCAGCTCATCAAGGCATTTGTTGACCACAGAATAGACGTCGTCAAGAACAGGACGAAGTATGATTTGAATGTAGCATCGGAACGCCTGCACATAGTTGAGGGGCTCGTTGTGGCAATAAAAGATATAAACGGGATCGTGGCCCTCATAAAAGGAAGCGCAGATACGAAGGAGGCACGATCCTCGCTGATAGAGAAGTATGCTATATCTGAGAAACAGGCGAACGCCATTCTCGACATGCGGCTCAGCAAGCTCACCACTCTTGAAAGCGGCGCATTGGAAACAGAGAAAGCAAGCCTCAGCACCAGCATAAAAAACTTCAACGAAATACTTGGAGACGACAGCAAAGTAGTAGAGATAATCAAGAGCGAGACGGAAGAGATGAAGGAGAAGTATGCCAGGCCGAGAAGAACCCAGATAGAGACTAACTACAAAATTGTCGACATAGAGAACGAAGACATCATAGTTGACAAAGAGACCACAATAATACTCACAAGCAAGGGATATATGAAAAGGATGCCTGCAAGCGTATACAAATCACAGGGAAGAGGCGGCAAAGGAGTCAAGGCCATAGAGCTGCATGAAGACGATTTCGTAAAACAGATTGCATATTGCATGTCAAAGGATTATCTTTTGCTGCTGACTAATAAAGGCCGGGCATACTGGCTTAAGGCGTATCAAGTGCCAGAGGAGGGTCGATACAGCCTAGGGAAGGCCCTTGTTAACCTTGTTAGATTGTCAGAAGGCGAAAAGGTAGGAAAAGTGGTGAACACCAGGATATTCAAAGACAGTTTCTTAACTATAATAACGAAAAAAGGTAAGATAAAGAAAGTCAGGGCTGAGAAATTCTCCAAGCCCAGAGCAAGTGGCATAATTGCAATGCCATTGGAGCAAGGCGACCTGGTATCTGATGCATGCATATCGGATGGCAAGTCGAACATCTTCATAGCCACGAAATTCGGCAAAGGGCTGAGATTCAACGAAAACGACATAAGGCCGATGGGCAGGACCGCGCATGGCGTTAGGGGGATAAGGCTTTCTGGCGAGGATGAGGTTGTAAACATACTGCAAGCGAGCGAATCGGACTTCATAGCCACCATAACGATAAACGGATATGGAAAAGTGACAAAACTGGACGAATACAGATTGCAGAAAAGAGGAGGGAAAGGAGTCATAAACCTTAAGGCCAACGAGAAAACAGGAAAGGTAGTAAAATCATTGAAGGTCTCTCAGGATGGCTCCATCCTTCTTATAAACTCTAAGGGGATGTCCATCCAGTTTCCGGTTTCCGAGATAAGGGTGACCAGTAGAAGCGCATCTGGCGTCAGACTCATGAAAGTGGGCGCAGGCACATATGTAGTTGATGCCCAAATGCTTTGAGCAATATTTAATAATGCGGGTTCTGTTATTTGTGGGGGTAAGATGATCTCTGTTCTGATAGTCGGAAAAGCCAACTACGAAGACAGTGTTGACATGTCTCTGATAGCTAGGGCATTCGGCGCTGCGAACATAACCTTCAGCCCTGCAAATTCAAGGATCAAGGCTAAGCTCAAAAAACACATGGCGCAGGTAAGCAAGAAGTGGGGAGGGAAATTCGAAGTCGATTTCTGCAATAACTGGCTCGAGCTGGTAAAGAACAAGAGAAATTACATAAAAATCTACCTTACCAGGTACGGAATTCCATTGAGGAAGATGACCTACAGGATAACCACCTACAAAAACATACTTCTTATAGCAACCACATCAGAATCAGTCAAGTCTGTGTACACAAATGCAGATTTCAATATAAGCATAAGTTCGCAGCCGCACACATGCGGATCGTCGCTTGCAGTCTTTTTGCACGACTTCTATCATGGAAGAGAACTTGCTATGCATTTCGAAAATGCAGAAAGCAAAGTGGTGCCATCAGATCACAGCGTTATAGTAAAGGAAGCCCAGTGATTATACCTTCCAATACTTCTTTGTACGTATAAACCGCTTCTGCGCCTCGATCAGATCCTTGTAGAACATCACATCGCTCGGCCTTTGCATCATTAGCACCCGCGCGGCGTTCGAAGGGCCTACACCGTATGTAGACAGCGCCATCACCGCCTTGCCTCCGTGTGAACTCAGCAGCCCGGCCTCCACCATCATCCCATTGAAAATGCGCTTTTCAGCCTTTGACAACCGTTTGCCAGCAATCAATTTTTTAACTATTTCCTGATGCGCATCTGAATGCCTGCATAGCATCACGCTTCCACAGGATGGGCATTGCAATGTTTTCATATCCCTTATCTCTTTGATTTTTCTGGAGAAATGGAACCCGCAATAGGTACAAAGCAGGTGTGCTTCCCTGTTCGAAATAAAGCTGGAGAACGACTCTATAACCGCCTTGCTAGGAAGCAGAGGCATCATCAATTCCATTGTGTAGTATGCAGAGTTGAGGACCTCATCCGTCAAAGGGGATAGTTCAGGGTTGTTGACCTCTACAAGCTTCTTCTTGCCCTTCACTATCGCTCCTACGAACTCCCTGACTCTTTCCACGTCCATAAGGCTCGATAACTCCCTCGCTGTTTCTTTGTAAACTGGGGTATCCGCGAGCACCCTCAATATCTTTTTTGAAAGGGTTTTCGACACCGTACTATCCCTGTCTATCACTCCGAAAAACTTCGCAATAGTGATGAAATGGTACCTGAAAAGCTCAGTGTCCCGTATCGCATTGTCAAGAACGGCATTTATCGCATTGGTATTGATTTTTTTCATGCTGTCCAGTATGTTCATGTCTTCCGCACCTTCCAAAACTATAAGGTACGGCGAAGAGCGCACAGTGACGCTCTTCCCAGTGAAAGCCATCACAAGATCACCGAGCATCCGCGACAATGCCTCATTCGCCATAGTGCCCAATCCAGAGTGTATAATCAGACTGCCACCAGCCCTCTCTACCATTACAGCATCATCAGAATACTTCCATACGGCCCTCTGCCTCTCTAAAAACGCCCGTACCCTGTCCAACGTGCCCTTTTCGAAAAGCGCGTCCATGTACGAGTTGGCTCCGCCTATATACTCGAGCACCATATGTGCAATATCATAAGATACCGGTATATCTTCGCCAACCCAACTAGGTATCGCCCCATCAATCTGCTCGCTTGGCTCTACACTTATCCGGTCTTCATCAATGCTCACTACCCGCCAAGGAAGTCCCTTGACTATGAATATCGAGCCTTCTTCCAGGTTCGCTGCAACAAACCTCTCATCCAGAGATGAGATCACCCTATTGTCCGCTATGCTATTGACATGCAGCCTTTTTGTGTCTGGTATGAAGCTGAGGTGTGAGTAATAGTACATCCTAGTCATGCCGCTTGCGGCTATCCTGCTGCCATCAAATCCGACAAGGTGCTGTTTGTTCATGAACGACAAAAGATCTAGAAGCTCACTCTCATTCATGTCCTTGTAGGAATAAGACCGCGCAATAATTTTACGCGCATCATGAAGGCTGACCTCTCCCTTGTCAAGCGCAATCCCGCATATCTGATTGCAAAGAACATCCAGAGCACCGCGTATCGTCTTGTATTCTTCCAGCTTCTTTAGTTTCATTCCAGCCAAAGTCGATGCCCCTTCCACAGCGTCGATATTGCTTGTGGCTATTATTGCACCTTTTGATATTCCAAATTCAGAGTGCCCGCTCCTACCCATCCTTTGAACCAATCTCAGCGCCTGCCTTGGCGAACCATATTGCAACACCATGTCTATTTTTCCTACATCTATGCCAAGCTCCAAAGAGCTAGTGGCTATCAGGCATTTTATCTTGCCTTCCTTGAAACGCTCCTCAATTGCTATCCTTTCCTCCCTGTCCAAAGACCCGTGATGCACACCGATTCCTCCAAGCGGCTCCATAGAATTAAGGAACATCATCCTACTCCCCAACGCCTCTACTATCTGCCTTGTATTGGCAAATAGCAGAGTTGAGCCCGATTCTCTTATCCTACTGCTTATCTCAGCAAGCCTTGCAGCAGCCCCGCTGTCAAGGCCCAGCTTCGATGCAATCAGCTCTCCCTCCTTGCTTTCTGGGCCTGGCATGCACACTTTTATTCCCGTTTTCTTTTCGAAATTTACAGTCGCAATCTCAAAGCCCCTATCGCAGCAAAGAAACTTTCCGACTTCGGCAGGGTTAGCTATCGTAGCGCTAATACCTATCCTTTTGAAATTTGGCGCCAACTCATCGAGCCGTTCAAGGCCCAACGATAATTGTGCACCACGTTTGTTAGAGTACAACTCATGAATCTCGTCTATTATTACAAAAGACACGTTCCCAAGATGCTGCCGGAACCCCTTGCTCGGAAGTATGCTTTGCAGGGTCTCCGGCGTAGTTATGAGCAGCACCGGCGCTTTCTGCGTCTGCCTCCTCCTTTCTGACTGTGTGGTGTCTCCATGCCTGACAGATATGCTGATTCCGGCCTTCTCGCACATGGATGATAGCCTCCTTATCAGATCCCGGTTTAACGCCCGCAGCGGGGTTATATAAAGTATTTTTATGCCAAGCGGACTTCCCTCTGTTTTGAGTATGCTGTCAATCGCAGGCAGTACCGCAGCCTCTGTTTTACCAGATCCTGTCGGAGCTACAATTATGCAATTTTCGCCCCTCTCGATAATAGGCATCGCAATTTTCTGTATCTGGGTAAATTTTTTATACCTCTCAAGAAAGTCAGAATATACGTTATTGATGTAATCACTTGGGCGCTGCTCCCACTCCACGCAGCTTTATTGATCTCCTATGCAGCACCACACCTATTATCATACCGATTATCACAGCTAACAATGGCGCAATTATGGCCGGCGTTATGAACAACATCGACACGTTCTTGCCGTCCCTGGCCGTGAACGATTCCGTTATCGGGCCGTATTGTGCATAGCCTGCGGCATATCCGAACGGAACGTCAGGTATCATTATACTTCCATTCCTTCCAAGATAAAGGCGGGTGACAGTCCCGTTCTGGAATGATACCAGCACGGTTGCATTGAGTGGGCGGTTAAGTAGGCTCTTCGCAGTCAAATTGATATCATATATGGGCAACGATACAGAAAACGAGGCAGGGCCTGTCACTCTTATGCTTTTGTTGAGCAGGAAGTTTACTCCCTTGTAACTTGCAGCCGATAGCAGATATGTAACATTGCCGAAGAGCATCGTGCTGTCACCGATGCTTGAATTATCCACAAAAAAGCCAACCCCATTTACAGGCATTCCTGCGCTGTTTGTCGGATTAAAACCCACCAAATACTGCCGCATGAAATTAGCCGTCAGGTTCAATGGGGAGTCTATTACAACTATGGCATTGCTTGTATTGTACACACCACTCCACGAATAGAATGCAAGCCTGCTATCGTTTGTCTGGTTGAAGTAAATCTGCGATAGGTTTATGTTTGTCGATGACCCCGCCGCATACCAACCAGATCCATATGCGGTCCCGTAAGGGCTTTTCAAAGAAAGATAATACTGCCTTTGCCAGTTTGCGGATATGTTGGTCGGCTTGTCAAGAGTTATGTTCAGCGCCAATGATTCCATACCGTTGCTCCAGCCAGTGAAATATTCTCTAACGCCTTTCGATATGTTTACTATCTTGTCGTTCAGCGATACATAGACCGTACTATTCGGTGAATACCATCCTCCTCCAGTGGCATTCCCGTACAATGAGGTCACATTCAAATAATACTGCGTTTTCCATATGGCAGTTTCTGTTATGTTGCCATACATGTCAACGCTATGGCTATTTTGCTGCCCGGTATAAGAGCCAGGTCCACTACCCGCCCACCCGGAGAAAACCTCTCTGACTCCTGGTTCCACGTATATAAACTCCGGTGCTGAGAACGCTGCCGGCGTAAAAGTCGAATAATACCCAGTTCCGATTGTATTTCCATATGCGGAATTCACGCTGAGCGAATAAAGGCTGTTCCACAGGGAGGTGCCATTCTGCACTTCAGGTATCCCAGATCCAACTACAAAAAAGTTTGCGTAGTTGGATATCTCCTTCACGCCATAAGGGTTTGGGAGGCCGGTCTTGCTTCCTTTGCCATAGCCGATATATGCAAACGCGCTGTTCAGCAATGTCATTACTCCGTTTTTGTAGTATGATATATTCTTGAACATTACAGGGTTCATAAAAGCTGTGTTGTTCTCTGCACCTGCAAGCTCCGCATATGCTGCAGTCGTATTTCTCCCTGAATTTACAGAGCCAACGTTTATGCTGCCTACGCTCTGGTTATTCAGATAGAATTTCCATACGTTCCCGTCTGCAATAAATGAATACCTATTGAAAGTTCCATTCGTGCCTATCGAGCCATTAGGGCCTATAGCACCATAGAAGTTGTTCCCGGTATATGAAACTGGGAAATATTCCCAGAACCAAGTCGGCTCCCCGGCGATGAGATAGACGGTCCCATTGCACCCGCTCGGCGTGCAGTATTCGTTATAATCACCAGTGGCGTTTGGAACCTCATAGCCGATCTGTATGAATGCGCCGTTGCTCAACGTTTCCCCTATCCAGAAACCGTAAGAACCGTATAAAATGCTTTGATTGTCCACTGTCTGTATATAGGCGCTTGCTCCGTTGTTGTACGCGGCTGCGGTTCCGCCATACGCGCCAGACTGGAACCAATACTGCCCGAAAGAGAGCGTTTCGAGGAATGATAGCGCTAGCACTCCGATAACCGCAAGCAGCACAGATTTAGACCCGTTCATAATCCATACCTAATTTATTCAGCTCACTTATTATGTTATTCCTATCCAACGACTTAATACTTTTCCATTCTATAAGGGCTTTTTCTACCCTTATGGATGATCTTTCAATCGCCTTGGAAAGCATGTCGGTCTCAGCCACATAATGTTTTGGCATTATATGCGAGAAGGCCCTCCCCGCATCAAGTGCAATCCTTGTAAACTTTTGAGAATAATGAAGCCCTCCAATTCCCAATACGCAGTCTTTGAATTGAGGTTTGGCATCCAATGCGGTTAATATCGACTCGGCTGTGAACTTGGCGTATGCCTTGCTTTTTAGTGCATCTGGGCTGCCGCCTACCTCCACGAAGAACGAAGGAGTATTGAGAAGAGGGCCATGATGCGTAGCCTCATATATAACTGGTAAAGCGGTCTTATTTCCCCCTGCCATATTCTTCAACACAGCAAGCATGCGGTCTGGTGCTGCGACAGCAAGCTCTTTCGGCTTGCCGCCAAGCTTCGCTTCACCTGACCAGTTGCCTTCGGAATGCACGGTGAACGACGCTATGCCCTTCACGCTTCTGTGGCTGCACGGAAAAATAACAAAGTCCGTAGTTATTATCTCGTCTATAAAATCGGTCTCAAGAATGCTTCCTGTCACGGCAAGCATATCTACAATATCGGATTTGAAATGCATGAACCCTCCAATCGCATCAGACTCTTCGAAATCCCACGAACCCTTCAGCGCATCTGCTATATTTTTCGACGTCTGGTTGCTCTCCGAGTATACTATGAACGGCACCAAATACCCCTGTAGGCAATTATGCTACAATACATATAGTCTTTTTGGTAGGTAAAAACCTACAAAAACCTTCTTTTTTAAAAACCTATTTATATTTGGAAAGGCATAGGGTAATTGGTGATGTTATGAGCAAAGCACTAGAAACGAAAACACAGGTAATCGATATCCTGAAAAACAAGCCCATGACCGTATCGGAGTTGAGCAGAAAGTTCGGCCTGTCAAGGGCCACCATCGCGCAGCATATCAAAGAGCTTGAAGAGGCGGGAGCAATAGAAGAGATACCAAACGTCTATTTTAAGAAGCACGTATCATACAAGGCGAAAAGGCTGATAGGAAAAACGATATTGAACGATGCAAAGATGCGTTGGAATACTGGCAATGTCCTTTTTGAAGAGCATAAACTTTCTAAAGCACTGGAGGAATTTTCAGCCGCAATAGCTATAGACCCAAAATATGCAGATGCATATTTCAATCGTGCCCTCATAGAATATATGACAGGCAAGTCCGATTCAGCTAGAAAAGATCTTATCAAGACACTCGAACTCCACCCAAAAAGCCATGATGCCGCAGTTCTACTTGGGGATATAGAACGCAAGCATGGCAACCTTAAAAAGGCGAAGGAATGGTACGAAAAATCACTCGAATATTATCCTTATTACGACCAGGCAAAAGCAAGACTGGCAACGATGAAAAAGAGATAAAGAAAAATGAATAGGATATCAGATAAACCTGCAAACAAATAAAAACATCAAGAGCGATATGGAGCATTAGCCATAAATGATTACATGCTCTACAACTACCTCGCAATAATCTTCTTTGCATTTGTAGCCGCGTTTGTCCCCCTTTCAACACTCCTCCTTGCAAAACTCCTGAGGCACAAAACCCTATCTAATCCGGTGAAGGAGGCTCCATACGAAAGCGCGGAGGCAACTATAGGCAAGAACAGGGATGTGATGAACGACTACCTGCCCTACTTTATGCTTTTCCTGCCTGTAGAAATAATAGCAATAGTGGCGCTCCTTTGGTCTCTTGTGGCACGCCAAGTCTCTTATGCGGATGGCGTTATAGTACTCGGAACAACAATAGTGTCTGCAGCATTTGCGCTTTTCGGCTATGCCCTAATACGTGGTAACAATGAATAATGACAGCGACACAACTCAAAGCAATGAACCCCCATATACAAAGGAGGAGTTCATGAACGCCGAGCAGGAGATGGCCCTACTTACCCAGCAGTCGCTGATGCAATACCAGAGAGAGTACGTTCCCGCTATGTTCAGCAAAATGAGCGACCTGGCAAAATTGAAGCTCAGAGATATTGTAAAATGGGGCAGGTCAAACTCTCTATGGCCGCTGCAGTTCGGCCTGGCATGCTGCGCAATGGAGCTCATGGACTTCGGCGCAGCTAGAGTAGATGCCGAGCGCAAAGGCTACCTCCTGTTTAGAGGAACACCAAGGCAGTGCGACGTGATGATAGTCGCAGGCTGGGTTACCAAGTCGATAGTGCCAAAGGTAAAACGTTTATACGAGCAGATGTCAAAGCCAAGCTATGTCATAGCTTATGGCGAATGCGCCACGTCCGGAGGGCCGTGGTGGGAAAGCTACAACATAGTACAGGGCATAGACCAGGTTATCCCGGTGGATATATATGTGGCGGGTTGCCCTCCCAGACCAGAAAACCTTTTTAGCGCATTGATGAAACTTCAATCTAATATCCGTGATGGAATTGATAGATACGAAACCAGAAGCCTTAGTGAAAACCTGCAAGGATATGAAAGCGAGCGGGTTTGACTATCTCAAGAAAATAACTGCGATAGACTACAACGACCACATTGACGTTCTTTATCTAGTATACAACATAAAGAAAAGAGAGGACGCAGTGATAAGAGCGACCCTCAAGCCGGATGACCTGTCTGTTGAAACTGTGATGCGTATTTACAGGGCTGCGGACTGGTACGAACGGGAACTATCCGAAATGTTCGGCATAAAGATAAAAGGGCGCAGGGTAAAACGCCTGCTCCTTGAGCTGTGGAATGGCGCCGACTACCCTCTTAGAAAGAGTTTCGTGTGGGGCAAAGACTACAACAAGGTGAAATAATGGCCATAATGCGAATAAATGTAGGGCCCATACACCCAGGAACTCACGGGGTGCTGAAGCTTGTAGTTGATGTAGAGGGAGATACAATAAAGAGAGTCGAGCCGCATATAGGGTTTCTGCACAGGGGAGTCGAAAAGCTGATGGAAACTAGAATGTACATGCAGAATCAATCCTATACCGAAAAGCTCGATTATATAGCACCGCTAAGCTGGGACGATCTCTATGTCAACTCTGTTGAAAAGGCATTGGGGGTGCCGGTCAAGGAACCAGCCCAATATGAGAGGGTGATCCTCCTAGAGTTCCAGAGAATAGCAAGCCACCTGCTTTGGCTTGGCACATTTGTAAATGATGTCGGGCAGCTCTTCACCGTATTCATGTGGTGCTTCCGCGATCGCGCAAAGATAATGAAGCTCCTGGAAGACGTATCTGGAGGGAGGATGTTTTATGTAAATCTCAGGTTGGGCGGCTTCAATAAGAATCCTCCGGCGGACTTCAAAGAGAGATCATATGCACTCTGCGATTATCTCGAAGAAAAGCTGATGGCGTATCCGGATGTGCTGGATTCCAGCAGCATTTTCATGGAAAGAACCAAGGGCATAGGGGTGTTGAGCAAGGATGACGCGATAAACTACGGGGTTTCCGGCCCGGTTCTAAGAGCGTCAGGGGTCGAAGAGGACGTCAGGAAGTCGCATCCCTATTATGTTTATGACAAAATCAAATTCAAGGTGCCGTGCACGTACAATGGGGATACATACGATAGATATGAAATAAGGTATGAGGAAATGCTGGAAAGCATAAGCATCATAAGGCAGGCTTTGGACGCAATGCCTGAAGGGCCTACCGTAGGCATGCCGATACGGCTGATAGGGCCTCAGGCCAAGCCAGAGCATGTGATAATGCAGGAGGAACTGCCAAGGGGGGAGGGGATTATATACCTGGTGCCTGATAAGCAAAGACCGTACAGGATATCGCTAAGGTCTCCAGCATTCATAAATTTGTCTGTGCTGCCGAAGCTTTCTGAAGGGATGAAATTCGCCGACCTCTTCTCGATAGTAGGCAGCCTTGACGTGATATTCGCGGAAATAGACAGGTAGACATAAAAAGCTCAAAATCAATATGATAAGAAGGAGGTGCTTTTATGAGCAAAGAGCAATTGGAGAAGCTTACTTCGGAGTATCAGATACTTCAGGAACAGTTACAGTCTCTGGCCATTCAAAAAGCGCAGTTTTCAGAGCAGAACGAAGAGCTGAAAGAGGCGCTAGCCGAGGTCGACAAAGCAACCGGCAAGATATACTCGACTATAGGCGGGGTGATGATAGAGACCTCCAAAACAGAGGCAACAAAGGTAATAAAAGAGAAAATGGATACTGTACAGCTTAGATTATCGCTACTCACCAAGCAGTATGACGAAGCGGCGAAGAAGGAGAAGACCCTAAGATCTGAGATAGAAGCGATAATCAAGCAAGAAAATCCCATAAAATAACTGCGATTTTATGCTGTTAAATTCAAGATTTGTAAAGTACGGGGCAGTTGAGTATGAAGATAGCCATAGTATCTGACATGCATCTTGGATATGAACGATTTTTAGAAGACGCATTTGCGCAGGCCAAAGAGGCATTGGAGAAAGCAAGCGCCATGGCAGACGCAATAATAGTGCCTGGAGACATATTCGATAAAAGATACCCGAAGCCAGAAATAATAGCGCAGGCAATAAACCTGTTCAGGGATATCTCTTCAAAAACTTACGCGGCCAGCATAACTTCCTACACCGGAAACGGCAGAATCTACACAAAAGCGCCCATCATAGCGATACCCGGCACCCACGAACGCATAGCTGCCGGCAAAGAAAATGCTGTACAATTGCTCTCCCTTGCGGGTCTCCTTGCAGATACGAGCGAAGCTACCACAGTGATAAGCAAGGGAAACGAGAAAGTAGCCGTATTCGGGCTGGGCGGTGTGTCAGACGAGATGGCGAAGGACGAGATATTAAGGTTGTCTCCAAAACCCGTGGCAGGGGCATTCAACATATTTGTTCTGCATCAGTCTATCTACGAGATGTTGCCCTTCAGCGACCGTTTCATAAAGTATTCCGACCTGCCGAAAGGCTTCGATCTCTACATATGCGGCCATATGCACAGCAGGGTGGAAGCCGAGGTCAATGGCAAAAAGCTTCTTGTCCCTGGAAGCACCGTGCTCACTCAATTGAAGGGCGAGGAGCAGGGCAGGAAAGGCTTCATTCTATTTGATACGCAAAGCTACGAGCATAAATTCATAAGCATAGACTCCCGCCCATTCATAGTTGAAGAGGTGCATACGGATGGCGCCCAACCTGATTCCGTGGTAAAAGAATGCGAAAACCGGATATTAAAAAATATACCTGAAAGCAAGAGAGCGCCGATTATAAAGTTGAAGATATTCGGGAACGCAACGAAAGGATACGACAAGATAGACACGGCCACCAGAGAGCTCGCTGCAAAGTATTCAAAGAAGGCGTTTATATTTTTCGACACGCAGCAGCTCAAGAGCAGGGAAGCCGAGCAGATGATCAATGAAGTTAGAAATGGCAAGGTGGATGACATGCCAGTCAAGGAGCTCGGAATCTACATGCTGATGAACAAACTTAACGAAGCAAAAATGCGAAAAGATTTCAAGGCAACCGAGCTGTTTAACCTTTTATCCAGCGGAGAAAACAAAGAAAAAGTGATAAAAGAGGCAAGCAGGCTCCTTTTGGAAGAGGACTGATGATCAACGCGGCGGCTTGGCCAGCACGCCAAGCGCTCTGTTCACCTGCTCCTTATCCTTTATGTCTATAGTCTCGCCAAGCAGCTCCAGATGTTTAGTATTGCACCTGCGCTCCTTCTTTCTTCGTTCGGCGGTAACGATGTTCACAAAGCCTTTCCCCGGCACAGAGGTTATCACGGCGCGGCTCCCAGCGTCCCTTCCGTACTTCTTTATGCATACTCTTCCAGCTTCTATCAATGCCATAAACTCACTTGTATTTTTCAAGTATAAGTTCTGCTATCCTTTCTGGCTTCAATGAATCAATTTCAATTACCAGATTGAAGGGGCTCTTGTCAGAGTCAAGCTTTATATTGTACATCCTTTTATATAAGCTTTTGTTTTCCAAGTCACGAATTCCTATCAGGCGCAGCGCCTCCGTCATGTTGATATTGTCCCTTCCCGCCAGCCTATCAGCCCGCTCTTCAACAGTACCGTCCAGCCAAACCCTGAAGCCGGCCATTGTCAACCACGGCGCTGTCCAGCTCGTTACAACCACGTCCCCCTCCGTCACCCTCTGAACCATGATCTTGTCCGCCTCTTTATCGAAACGGAAATCCTCCTGCCGCGCCTTAAGGAACCTGAACCCTTCCTCGCTCTCCCACCATCCGCTGCCAAGCGCCTTATAACCGTTTTTCACAGCTATCTCTTTAAGCACATCCCCGCCATCAAGCCGCGTCATACCAAGCTTTTTTGCCACTATATCTGCAATTGTCGTCTTACCTGAAACTGCCATGCCCGATATTATTATTGCCTGCATTTTATCCTGAGTATGATGGGTCAGTGTGCGAGGAGCTGCAGAACATACGCCCTTCGCTTTATGCCCACATCATTAAGTTTCATCTCTCCCTGCTCCACTCTGCTGCCAAGCTTTATCACTTCTGCCGTACACTTGGCGCACAGCACACCGCCAAAAACCCTGCTGTTCGTCCTTCGACTTCTACCTCCATTCATAGAAATGCCATTGAGCTCTGCACTGCAGATTGCACAATGCGGCATGGCAGGCTTTGCCCGCCTATAGTGTATCACCTTCCTGCCGCTGCTCGTAACCCGTTGCGCCCTTCTGAAACTTCTGGATCTATGCATCGGTTTTGGCACTATAACACCAAGGATTATATTTTTCCCAAAGCATTTATAACGGTTGCTCGGCAATACCTTCCTGCGCCTCCTCCTTCTTTACGTCCTTCTTAGCTCTGTATCTGTCGTATATAAGTATGCCTATAGAAGTTATAAGCCCAAGCACGAATACAGTTACAAAGAAGACCCCCCTATACTGCAGGTAGAACACATGTGAAAACAGGTTCAGTTGCGTGGTAGCCGTGCCCAGATATCCGAATGCAAAAGGGATTATGAGGTAGTAGACCACAAGGAACGAGGGCAGGAGCACAAACATAGCTTTCATACTCGATCCCATGCTCGCCTTCATGAGCGGCATCATCTCCTTCTGCTTCTCCGCAATCTGCTCTTTTGGAGCATTGTCTTTTATCAACTTCCGTACTTCATCAGATTTTAGCTTTATCTGATCCTGAAGCTGTCTCGTTCTCTTAGGATTAACCAGCTTTCTCTGGATCATCGCGGCAGCTATGGTGTAAAGCACTCCGGAAGCGATGAGCTCTATGACTGCAATTGTGGGTATCGGGGGCAATGCCATCGTATCATCTATCATCCATTGATCAAGGCCGAAACCGCATTCTTGAACGTCCTTACCGATTCCTCAAGCCTTCCGTTTCTGTTCTCGATGAAGTACATCGGCACGTCCAAATACCAAGACAGGTAAGACGATACTGACATATTCATAGTCCTTTCAGCATCTACAAACATTTCCTCCTCTATTTCCCTCTTTCTGCTCTTATCTGATACCTGCCTCCCTATTATCTCTTTGGTCGGCGCGTCTATGCAGATTAGCCCCCCGACGTTCTTAAGCAACCTTATCACGCTGTACGGAAGCCCCTGGACGTACCTGCCTTCTGACCCCACGACGAAATGTGTATCGATTATATAATTTCCTCTCAGCCTAGAAATCCTCCTGAATACCGCCTCTCGCAGCTTTACCTGTTGCTCCGGTTTCATGCGGCGTATTTTATCCTTGCCACCTCTAAAGCCTATTTTCTCCGCCTCTTCAAGCATCAGGTCTCCTACCACCACGCTCTTCATCTCTTTATAACCAGCACATCTTTTCAATATGGTGGTCTTGCCAACACCGTGGGAACCAGCCACTACGACTAGCATCTTATCGGATAGCTATCAGCAATAAAGCTTAAAATAGTCGGCTTATTTTTGGTCATTCGTCCATATGGTGGTCCCCTCCCATTCCTCCTGGTCCGCTACCACCTGCCGGGGCCCTTCCCCTCGAGCTTATTATATCGTCTATTCTGAGTATTATCTCCGCAGCTTCGCTGGCGCTGTATATCGCCTGCTGCTTTACCTTGAGAGGCTCGAAGACGCCCTGCTTCAGCATGTCGCTTAAGCCATTCCTGTTTATGTCTACCCCCTCAACGCCTCCGCCTTTGCCCTTGTGCTTGCTCCTCAGCTGCACAAGCGTGTCTATCGCATCCATTCCTGCGCTCTCTGCGAGCGTTCTCGGTATTACTTCAACAGCGTCTGCGAATTTCCCTATTGCGAGCTGCTCCCTGCCCCCCACGTTGCTAGCATAAGCGCGCAGGCCATTCGCAAGGTCTATCTCTATGCTTCCCCCGCCAATGACATATTTGCCATCGATGAGCACGCTAGATATCGCGCCTATAACATCGGTTATGGAACGCTCGACCTCGTCTACGACCTGCTGGTTGCCCCCCCTAACGAATATCGTTACGCTTTTTGGATCCTTGCAGCGCTCCACGAAGACCATGCGCTCTCCGCTTATCTTTCTCTCTTCTATGAGGCCTGCGCTTCCCAGATCCTTTTCTGTAAGGTCATCAAGGCTCGTTACTATTTTGGCTGCCGTGGCCCTGGCAAGCTTCTCCATGTCGCTCTTCTTGACCCTTCTGACAGCGAGTATGCCCCCCTTTGCAAGGTAGTGCTGCGCCACGTCGTCTATTCCCTTCTGCGTGAACAGGGTGTTGGCCTTGCTCTTCACTATCTTGCCAACCATGTCCTTCAGCATGCGCTCCTCCTGCTGCAGGAACGCCTGCATCTGCTCCGGCGACGTTATCTCTATTTTTGCATCCGTTTCCGTCTTCTCTATTTCCAATGCAACATCCAGAAGCGCTATTTTTGCATTCTTCACGCTCCTCGGCATGCCAGGGTGCGCTATCTCCTTGTCTATCAGCACCCCGTTTATCAATTCGGTGTCGGCGATCCCACCGCCGGCCTTCTTTTCAACCTTTATGAAGTCGTGGTCTATTATCCTCCTTCCTGATGCATCCTTCTCCATCACCTGCTTCACGGCCTCTATAACCATCTTGCCCAGGTGCGCTTTTGTATTGTCATCACCCACGTTCTTCGATCCCATTGACACAAGTGCAATCTTCTGAAGGGTTGCATCGTCCTCCACTTTGACGTCTCTGGCCACCTCAGCGAGTATCTTTCCGGCGTGGTCTGCTGCCATCTTATACCCTCTTATTATCGTTGTAGGATGTATGCCCTGTTCAATCAGGTCGCCGGCGCCCTTCAGAAGCTCTCCTGCCATTATGACCACGCTCGTTGTCCCGTCGCCGACTTCTTTGTCCTGTGTTTTGGCTATATCGACCATTATCTTCGCAACAGGATGTTCAACATTCATCTCATCGAGAATTGTAGCCCCGTCGTTCGTAATCACAATGTCGCCAAGTTCGCTTACGAGCATCTTGTCCATTCCTTTCGGACCTAGCGTCGTCTTTACGGCATTGGCTACTGCAACTGCAACTGCGATGTTGCTGCGCTGCGCATCCCTTCCAAGTACCCTCGATGCTCCTTCCGGGAGCAATAGAATCTGTTGCCCGCCTACTTGATTTTCTGCCATGATAATTCACCTATATTAATTCAAGCGTAGACACCCATATGCAACCTATCTTATAACGAGTCAAATTATAGGCAACCAATAATGCACACAGTCGTCATAAATATCAATATAAAAATATTTAAACCTATACTATTAAAGAACATCTGGCTATGCCCCAATGCCATTTCAACCGAGGTTGCTCATAAACTCTGAAGGTTGCTCACAACTTCAATTGCTGTTTGTTATATATGTAAGATTTGGTTATTGGCTCAAAACCCCCGCTTCTCTCTCACTGCCATCCGATATCACTTCTTTCCAGGTTTTTTCTTCAGCTCCTTCACTGTCGCAATTGCGGCGTTCCTGACATCCACATTCGCATCTTTCTTCAGCCTCTTCAATATCTCTGTAGGCGCCTTCTCATGCCTCGCCCCCGCATCTCTAACCCCCCCAATCCTCATCCCCGCCCAACCTCTCCAATATCTCAACAGAAGCCTTCCCATTCCCTGCCACCCCCACTCTGACCCTCTCATCCTCATCCTCACTCAACCTCTCCAATATCTCAACAGAAGCACTCCCATTCCACGCCACCCAGGCTCTTACCGCTGCATTCTCATCCCCGCCCAACCTCCACAATGTCTCAACAGCAGTATTCCCATTCACTGCCACCCCCCTTCTAACCTTCCAATCCGTATCCCAAAAGCCTGTTTACCACTGTGTCAAAACTCTCTTTAATGCGCTTGTCTGCCAGCACCGGAACGGTTCCGGAATCGCTCAGCCTGTTGAAAATATCGTCTCTTTTTATGCAGCCGAGGAATTCTGTTTTCAGAGCAGATACAACTTCGGCTGTGTTGCTGCTCTCGGCCCCGTCTGACATGTTCTCCACGACCCCAATTATATGGGTGCCGAGCCTTTTTGCCATAAGGCCTGATCTTACAGAGTTGAGCCCGGCTATTTTCTGTGGGGTGGTGACTATAACAAAGCCATCAAGATCAAGAAGCTGCATGGTCGTGAGGGGTACATCACTCGTATTATGGACTACCACTCCATTAGCTATGAAATTGTGATTATCCTCGAGCTGCAAATCGTAAGTGTCTTGGTAGCCCGCATACTCTACGGATTTAACCCTGGCAATTTTGAAGTTGGCGTTGTCAAACTTCTGAGAATATTCAAAACCGTACATTGTGCTTGGCTTTGTTGCATGACCATCAGGAAAGAAGTTTCCCTCCTTAAACCTTTTTCTTATATTCTGGCTTCTAATACCGCTCATTTGACACAATGCATGCATTTGCTTTATGAGTAACTTATTTGTACTTTCCAACGATACGACATCCTGGACTATTTTCGCTTCTACAAACTGGCCGCTACCTCCCCTAAAGGTTACAATCTTTTCTCTGTGTCGTATGTGTCCATCGGCCTCGGCGTAACCTTGCACAAATGCGCGTCTCTGATCCAAAGGTAACCCAAATACCCAATCAGGAACACATTTTTCCATGGCAGGATGATGCAAATTCAGATACTGGAAAAGACGCGCTAGGGGAATTGAACCGATTGCAAACATGTTTTTGCCATCACGAAAGATATTGCAATTAAACAGACTTCTATACATGCCTTCATATTTGCTACGGAATTTACTATCCTCTGGCTCGCATATCCGTACGCCCGCTATCCTGTCCGTCGTTTTATATATGCGTATAAACCCATCACCAACGAAATGCCCGATAAGTTGCATGAAATCGGGAGTAGTCAGACTTGGCAGTATTATGGGCTTCCGCGTGTTATGAACACTCTCTTCAAAGCTGGGCAATCGCAGGGGTTTTCCACCATCAATACAATTTACTACAATTATTCTATCCCCTTTGTCCAGCTGTGATAACGGTTTCCAGTATAAGTTTCTATGATATTTGAGGAATGGGTGATTGGAACTAGCAAAAACCGTTCTATTTGGCGTTTTAAGCTTGAACACCTTCTGTTTACCTTGCTGTACTACTTTGACAACCCTACTTTTAACAAGCTTTCCGTCGCGGTAGCTGAGCACATCTTCACCATGCCTTATTTTTTCAATTGGTTTTTGGTGGTGGTCGGCCATCAGTATGAGCGTATCTGCAGGCATGCATCCTGGCGGCATGTCAATTATAAGATAATCGAGTTCGCCCCAATCGGTATTCAGGAAGAAATCGCTTATCATCTTCGATATTATAGGGCCTCTCCATATTATCGGCTTTTTGAGCTCATCTACAAGCATAGCCGTAGAAGCGACCTTTACGCCATCCTTGACCGGCAGCTTCAGCGGTGCATGCGGATCTATCTTATCATTTATCCCAAGGAACATAGTCACATTAGGGCAGTCTATGTCTGCGTCGAGCAGCCCCACCCGGAATCCGCGCAACGATAATGCATATGCTATGTTTATTGCGACCGTAGTCTTACCTACGCCTCCCTTCGCGCTGTAGACTCCTATTTTGTGCTTGATGCCGGCCAGCCTCTCCTTTACCTGCTGCTTCGCCTGTATTACCCTCATGAAAGAGGGGTGCGCGCCTGGCGGCAATTCGGTTTTATTGCTGTTTTCCATGATAGATCACCGGCCAAACATAAAAAAAGTCAGTACTATAAGAAGTTGAATTTTTAAATACCTTGGGAATAACATCCAAAAAGCGGTAAAACGCTGCATGCATAAAATTCAGTTTCCTATAAGTACCAGGTTGTCTATAGCCTTAAATAACTTTGCTAATCTAATATACCTCTACATGTAAAATCCTAGTTTTTTGAACTAGAAAAGAAAGTGGTAAAATGAAAATAAGTGAACTAAAGGCTGGAGCAAACAATGTTACAGTCACAGCGAAGGTAATACAGAAGGACGAGCCAAGGGAAGTGGTCACAAAGTACGGAAAGAGATTGAGTGTAGCCAACATAACACTCGAAGACGATTCAGGGACAATAGCGATGTCGCTTTGGGGCGACACCATAAACGAAGTTGACCAGGGAGACACCATAGAGGTGTCTAACGGCTATGTCAACGAGTTCAGGGGAACGCCGCAGCTCTCAACAGGCAAATTCGGAAAAATAAAGGTTGTTGAGAAAGGCGATGGGTCATCCACGCCGCCGCCCGACGATGCAGCAGATGCGCCTCAGGAAGAGGACATGTGAGCCATCTCATGGCTCTTAACTAGCAGCAAGGAATCCTCAGTTATTTTGCTATCTGTTGCAATAACTACGATGTTTGGCTCCTTCTGGAAGGTCATTCGGCAACTAATTTAATCTGTGTAGACAAAATATGCAGGGACAGAGAGGGAGTAACGCCCAGGGAGATATGCCTTCTGCGGTGCAACAGGCATCAAAAAGTCGCGTCGAAGAACTGAGAACTGATAAAACACATCCTTTGCGGGGCGCAATGATTGCATGACGCAAAGGAGCCCCGCCGTTTACTGGTGGGGATGTCACCTCTGCGCAAGTAGAGTTCGAGCCGGGAATAGAGTCAAGCCTAATAAATTAACACGGCTTTATTTCAAGAGGCCTTGGAAGAGAAGAGTTTTATACCGCCGATTATAGCAAATATAAATCCTAATCCAAGCAACCCGCCTACAAATATGATTCCAAAGATGTAAAGCCATGCAATTTGCACCAAAGCAAACAAGATAGCGACTACCCCCATTATTTTTGCTTTTGTTCCTCTGTAACCCAACACTCCTGAAGCGATGAAGATCAATCCGGTTAGTATGAAAATTGGCACAATACTATTTGGTGAGATTGAATAAGCAGAAGGTGTGTAGGTAAATATATAGAGTATTGCGAACAGCAGATTAAGGGCGCCTCCTACCATTACCATACCGCCGCCGCCCAAATCTTTTCGTCGTGTAGGAGATTGCTGGAGGTCTCGGTAGGTCCCTATCCTGAATAATATTAAATAGCTTTCGTAGTTTAATAATTTTGGGGCGCTGCCAAATTAAATCCTTTGGTAATCAGAGCGCTCAAGTCATGACGTTTGCATTTGATCGCAGTAAAACCAAGATATCTGCATCTTGAAGCATGATGTTGTGCATCTTTGGTTAATTGATTAATTTATAGTCATGCACTCTTAGGGCTCTTTTTTCCTGTTTTTGCCTGCGGCGCCCAGTATCTGAGCGTTATAAAGAAGAAGATGGCACCAAGGACTACGCCGAACCACAGGTCCGCCGTCCTGCCCATTATCGTTACTGCCGAGCTGATGGCCGGAGCGAGATGCAGTATGCCTCCCAAAAGCGCCACTATGGAGCCGTCAGTTACCCCTATGCTTCCTGGCACTGCCGACACCATGCCGAAAACAGTCGATGAAGAGTATATGAATACCGTGCCTGAGATCGGCGCTATAATGCCAAGTGAAAGAAGCGCGAAATAAAGTGTAAGGGAGTTAAGGAACGCTGCCGGAAGAGTCACAAGTATAGACACAAAATAAACCTTTGGCGCATTCAAGAGGTTTTGCGACCTGAAATATTCCTCACCGTAAGGAGTGAAATTTCTCAAAAAGCTGTTCTTTTTCAACGCCCTTTTTATTATCTTATAGAGCCAATCGTTCAGTATAAATAGGAAAGGAAGCATGAGCACGATATCTATGAGCGTTATATACAAAACATACTTGTGGAAGTAGAGGGCTGCAAGTAGCGCCAATATCCCGAAGCCGAGGAAATCTGTGAATATGTCCATTGTGACAATCGGTATGATCTTCGCGAATTTTATCTTGGTGAGCCTGTTAAGCGTGTACGCAGCGACGACCCTGCCAACCTGTCCTGGCGTTATCGTCATGGAATAGAGCGACAGATATACGGCCAGGCTCTTTCCCAAAGGGACCTTCAACTTAAGTAGCTTCATATAATAGCTCCACTTCACGAACCGCAGGAGGAGGCTGCCAAGAACCGCCACAAACGCCAAAGCGTATATGTCAAGCCTTGCGCTCGCGATGACCTTGATTACCTGGCCAAGCCCTCCCACCCATGCAATTATAATGAAAACAATAAGGCTGGCTGCAAACCCCCCTCCCACAAACATGGCGACCCTTCTGGCGAGCTTCAAGTACTCTTCCCTATTAAGGGTGGTTTGATGCGTGATGCTGTACCAGAAAGATCGTTTTTTCGCCATATATTCATTTCTTTATTGCCAATTCAAATACTCTTTCGTATTTCTTGGCTATCTCATCCCAATCATGCTCCTTCAGCATAAGTTTCCTTCCTCCAGCAGCTCTTCTTCTGGCCGCCTCCCTATTCGTCAGCACCTCCATCACACCCTCTCTTATATCCTCTATGCTTTTTGGCTTCACGTAAATGCCAAAGTTTTTCATCATCTCCGGCACGCCCCCCACTTTCGAGGCCACCACAGGAACCTCGCTCGCAAGCGCCTCCATTATCGATATGGATGCAGGTTCATAAAGGGATGCAGACACAAAGACATCCGATATGTTGTAATAAAGCGGCATGTCTGATTCAGGAATCCCTGACTGGAATTTAAAGTTCCTGCCTACCCCCAAATCCTTTGCCATATACCATAAAGTGTCTTTCAATGGGCCCTTGCCTATAATTACGAGATTGATACCATTATCTTTCCGTCTCTTCATTATCTCCGCAAAAGCCCTGATGAGGTATATCTGGCCTTTCTGGGTTACCAGCCTGCCATTGTTAAGTACTATTATAGAGTGCGGGTCAACACCAAGACGTTTCATTATGCGCCTCCCAGCCTCCTTCTTCCTATGCCTGTAGAGGTTTGAGTCGACTCCGTTGTAGATAACGAAAGCTTTGTCCATCTGCTCAGCCGGCACTGTCGTTTCGATTGTATTCCTCGAAACTCCGGTTATTACATCGGCATATTGAATTATCTTCCTGCCCCAGACCACATCGTAGATGTATCCTGTGTTGTCTGTGAACGGGCCGATGTTTTTTGGAAGCGCATCGTGCAGCGTCAATGCAATCTTGCCGCCCTTTTTCTTTATGGCATTGATGGTATCGAAGAAGTAGAGATACCTGTTATTTATGTGGTAAATGTCCGCATTCTCCTTCTCTACAGCATCCCTAAGGCCCATCGTGACAGGAAACGGCATAGGCAGCACTGGCACATCTATGTATGTAGTTTTGAGCCGCACTACGTCTATTCCATGCACGTTTTCCCGCGAACCTTTGGATCTCGTATCTAGGGCAGACGATATGACAGTCACGTTGTGCCTTTTCGCCAGTCTTTTATATACCTCAAAGAGGACCTTCTCCGTGCCGCCAGCATAAGGATAAAAGAAAGGATTTAATACACATATATCCATTTAAATCACCACAGCGATCGGTTGGATTCGAAACCACTTGCATTAGAATGATATAATGAAAAGAAACATATTTGTATTGCTTATGGACACGGCGAGAGCCGATGATGCATATTGCAGAGAAACGATGCCGAGCGTCAACAGGATGGCGGAATATGGTACAAGATATGCTAACGCCGTATCTCCAGGAACATGGACGGCCCCAACGCATGCATCTCTTTTTGCGAATTTAAAAGTTTCGAGCATAAAGGAGGCATCGCAGAATTTCTTCAAGGGAGGGTCTGAGATAGATCCGTGGATGGTAAGAACAAAGTTCCTAAGCAGGGATGCGAGCACCCTTGCAGGAAAACTTTCAAAAGAGGGCTATTATTCCGTGCTTTTTTCAAATAACCCGTTTTTGACAAGCAATACAAACCTTGCTGTTGGGTTCGATAAGATTTACGATATCTGGTTGGAATCCAATGCAAAGTACAACAGGAAAACTGTAGACAGGGTCTCTTTCGTGTTGAATGGCGGGGCCAGCACCAGGTCAAAAATATTTAAGGCGAGCTACGCGATCTCGAAGCTGATCCCTAAACCTGCGCTTGATAGAATCTATCTTAATTTGAGAGTCCGGCTTGACAGGAGCGTGGCGAAAGCTGACGGCACCCATAAACTTGACAGGGGCGCAAGCGATACAAATAGGCTGCTGTCCAAATATCTGAAATACGGATACAACTACGCGCCGCAATTCATGTTCATAAACTACATAGAGGCGCACGAGAACTATCCCGTAAAAGACAAAAGCATAGTCCAGGACAAATGGCTATATCTGAGCGGCAAAGAGGAGCTCAGCGATTCCGTGAAGAAGGAGTTCCACAACGCATACCTGAGAAGGCTTCGCTACCTTGACACCCAGATAGCCAACACAATAAATGCCCTAAAGTCACAGGGCATGCTGGATTCCGCCACAGTGGTAATTACATCGGACCACGGCCAGCTTTTCGGCGAGCACGGGCTGCTGTATCACGCAATGCCGCCATATGAAGGGCTTTCGAAGGTGCCCCTCATATCAGTAAACTATGAGAACGGAAGGATAGTGCCAGACAACGAGGTAGTAGAGGAGCCGGTAAGCCTGCTCTCGCTCCATAGCAGCATATTGAACCTAGCAAAAGGCAAATACGACCGCCTAAACGGCAACATAAGAAGATCAAAGTATGTCATGTCCGAACATACTGGAATAAGTGAGGGATGGGACGAGCACCTGCTCAGCCTTCTGAAGCCGAAGTCCAATACCGCCAACCAGATATACAAAGCAAAAACAAAGCACAACAAAAAGGCAACTGCCATCTACAACGGAAAATTCAAACTAATGCATTTCTTCGG
>JAJYVY010000036.1 GCA_021791775.1 Microcaldota archaeon
GCCTGCGCGCTTCTTCCACTCTTTGGGTCCGAATAAACTATCTTCATCGCATTACCTTGCAAAACAGGAAAAGTCCGTTTGCGCAGTTCTATTTAGGCGCTAAAGTAATAAAAAGGTTTTCTGACGCGCGCCAATTCCCGCGCATTGCTGCCATAAGGGTGGAGACGCGGTTTCTGCGTCTGATTAGCCTTTCGCGGTCATCTCTTCTGGAGCCTGCGCAGCCTTCTCTTCTTCCTCGCCTTAGCCCTGTTGAATTTTGATGTCCTCATTTTATCAGGTACACTTTTACCTATTAGTATATTTATTGGTGGGTTTTACAGAAAGTTTAGCCATTTTACGACTCCTCGAGTCATTTCAGCTTTTGATACAAGGCGTTAACTCTAGAATAGTTCTTTTTTATAAAGTGGTCTGATTCAAGGCTTCTGATCTTGCGCATGCGCAGCAGTCGCTTCCCTTCATGCTCGCCAGAAAGGGTAACATTTCTTAGTCCTAGGTTTAAGTTCACGTAGACAAAAAATGACGTCTGCCATCTTATTCCGTCATTGCCTGCGTAATTCATCGTTGATAACTTGCGCAATCTTCTTGAAGATGCTTTCAACCCAGTTTCCTCAAGTAGCTCGCGTACTGCCGCCTCCTTTGTCGTTTCGTCTCTTTCAACCCCTCCACCTGGAAGTGTCCAGGCATTTGAGTTCTTCCTGTCGTTTTTCGCCCTTAGAAGGTATAATATTGCGGGATCTTTCTTGTTCATTATTACAATGATATGCACTAACCTTCTAGTTTCCCTTATGTTCATAAGAATGCCTATCCAAACTATTAAAATAAACAGCCAATATTATTAAAAGAGGCCGTTGAAAATCCTATCTGGAACACATAAATTACTATGGCTGAAGAAAGGTTTTGCGAGCATTGCGGCAACAGATGAGTAGATATTTATATCTCCGCTATGTAGTATCTATTGTGTGATTTTATGACAGAAGCAACACGCGACTTGCCACCTGAACTGATAACAAGGCGTAAAGAAACTGAAGATTATGTCCTTTCAAACCCGCAGGCTATTAAGATATTGAAAATCGTGGGAAAAAATCCCGACATACCATATGCTGAGCTTAGAGAAAGGGCGGCTGTGGAACCAAAGGGGTTGGAAGGGCTCGTAGATGGGCTTGCACGCCGTGCAATAATAGGCCGAGGCGTAGTAGTAGTTGGAGGGCGCATAACTAGCTCAAACTTCAAGCTCACGCGTATAGGCGAACAGATTTTGAACATTGTCGAATCTAGGAGAGGATAAGTACTAAGCGTGCTTCATTTCTTGTTTTTGACATTTGCTGCTGCCCAACTATAAATCTCTTCTGGGCTGCCTACCAGCTACACCAAAACCAAGCCTGACCGGTGTGCAGTTCATATACATATGCGCGCTTCCATCGTAAAGCATAAGTGCGATCGCCGGGATTTGAACCCGGGTCTTTGCCTTGGAGGGGCAAAGTCCTAACCAGGCTAGACTACGATCGCTTACGCTAGTTATTTATCAAAAGATTATAAAAAGGAATAGAAAATGCGGGCTTCATAGCTACTTCAGCTCAGCCGCGCGCCAACTGTCTCGTTACCATCTGTCTTTTTCTGCAGCTATTATGAGTGCCGCCGCTCCGAATTTCATCTTCCTTCTCTTTGCTTCCTTCATGGCCCTCATCGTGTATTCTGCAGTCTTTTCTGCCAGTAGCGACTTCAGTGCCGTCCCGGCAGATTCATCGAATCCGTATGCCCCAGCTTCGGCAAAGACTTCGTCGACTGCGCTCTCCCTGAGCGCGCGTGCAGCCATTTTCCGCAATCTGAGAGCTAATACTTCGCCCCCATCGTTTCTGTTTCTCATTTCCCCCACTTCTTTACCTTAATCTACTTTCCCTTATTTCCTCTTCTTCTCTCCCCCGTACATGTATTTGTGAATGGCTTAATATATAAAGCTTTAGTGGAATTTTCTAATACTTATATAGAGTAATCGCGCTTTTGTCCTTATGATTCATAAAAGTAATTTTATTTCATTCAAGAATTCACTCGTCAAAATGGCAGCGCAATGGCTCTGCTTTATACATTCATACCATCAAAACCCTACTGTCGCTTCGTCAATCAGCAATAGATCGCCAAAGGCCATTAAAATGGCGCTCTAGCTCGTATATTTTTGATTTGTCCGATATTACCTCTACGTGCTCTATATTTTTGTGCGTGCCAGAATACGTCAGGTTTGCGCTGCCGACTATGGCCATGTCATCAGTTATGTATACCTTCTCGTGTACGAATTGCCCATCTGGTATCTTAAGTGCCACTCTGCCCTTTCTTGAAGAGCGTGCAGCGACCGCCAGCACAAGAAGAACAGCAATTACAGGTATAACAAAGACCTCCAGATAATACAGCTTCAAGAAGAAGAATATAGCTTCAAGTATTATGAAATAAATGGCCGCTTTTACGAATCCTGAGCCAGGCCTATTTTTCCTTATTAAAGAAACCGCGTCTCTGTTTATATCAGAATTGGATGTTATTACAGAGACGTGCTTCTTTGATGCCTGGTCTGCAAGCATCTTCGCATAATATTTTCCTATATACGGCGATATCACCATGAGGCGCTTGCATCCCTTTTTTTTAATAAGTAAATCTATGGCTTTGTAGGAAGCAGGCCCGCTATAAGAACCGTCCAATGCCGCCATAATATAATAGCGCGTTTAAGATTATTAGATGTTTGATGCAGGCCTACACCCTCACCAATTTGGACTGCGCGCTTTTCCTTCCCAGCTCCTCCAGGCTAATATTCATTTCCGGCTCGAGGATGCTATGATGATGGAAGGGCTCCCACTCCCCCTCATCGAGCCTGACAAGGTGCTTCGTAGTATACGGGGGGTAGAGATCCCCGCGCAGCGCCCTCTCTATAATTACGCCTTTGTCGTATTGGTCATCGCTGCTCCAGCCCCTGACCGAAACGCGGTCCGTCAGGTAGAAGTCTATCACCATCGCCAGCACATTGGGATACCCGAGCTGCTTCAGTGCGCCGACCCTGTGGTGCCCGTCAACTATGAGAAACTTCTCGCCAATGCGGGACACAACAATGGGCCGCCTCTGGACTTTATCGTTCTCCACCCTGCGCATCAGGTCGACAAGGCGCTGTTGTGACAGCTCTTCGTGCGGCAACAGATCCTTGATCGGGAGCTTAACAATCTGCATAGATATCCGCCCGGATATAACGACGTATTCGCTCTATACCATATTACCCTAGCAAATATTTATAAGTGCCTTGATTTCTGCGCAGCCTGCGTCCCATATGATGCTAAATCTCAGAGCGAGACCATGTTGCCCATCTAGATATCCGCCCAGGCTCGAGTTTCGATGCCTTAGGACCAAGCAGCATTATGCTGGCTACCTGATCTGCCTTTATCGGTATACTCCCTGCCGGAGGCCTGGGCCAATCTTGTCGCCGTCATACCTTTTCATACAAAGGATTTATAAGGAAATCGGCGTATGTCATAAAGAAAAAGAATAAAACGACATAGTTAATTAAGTGCTTTTTATGATAGATTTTAAGGATAGAGAGACAAGGGTGCTGGCATACTGGAAGGAGCACGACATAAACAATAAGGTAAGGGAAAGGAACAGAGGGTTAAAGAAATTCTACTTCCTTGACGGGCCTCCGTATGTCACAGGCAGCCTGCATCCCGGGCAAATGTGGGTTAAGACTGTGAAAGACGTCTTCCTGCGCTACAAAAGGTACAGGGGATTTGATGTGCGTGATAGGGCGGGCTATGATGTGCACGGGCTCCCTATAGAAAACAAAGTGGAACAGCAGCTTGGGGTAAATTCAAAGAAGGAAATAGAAAGCAAGATAGGCGTTGAGAATTTTGTGAAGAAGTGCAGGGAGTACGTGGATTCGTTCAAAGGTGGAATGGACAATGACTACAACCGTTTTGGCATATCGCTTGACTTTTCAGACCCTTATCTGCCATACACCCTAGAATACATGGAAAGGGAATGGGGGGTGCTAAAAAAGATATCTGAGAACGGATTCCTGTACAAGGGCAAAAAAACCACAGCATTTTGCACAAGATGCGGAACCGCGCTATCGCAGGGCAGCATGGAGGTCACATACGAAGATACCGATGATCCATCCATATATGTGGCTTTTAAAGTAGTGAAGAGCGGCAAGCTGGAGATGGAGCTAACAGATAGCACATACATTTTGATATGGACCACCACACCATGGACTCTGCCTGCCAACGTTGCAGTTGCAGTTAACCCAAAAGAGCTCTACGTGCTTGCAAGAGCGGGAGAGCGGAACATAATAGTGGCAAAGCAACGGCTGGAGGTAGTGGTCGACGCGATAGATGAGAGCGCAACAGTGCTCTCAGAATTTTACGGCAGCGAACTGGCAGGCATGAAATACATTAGTCCACTAGAGGATATTGTGCCAAAACAGAAGGAGATGAGGAACTACCACAAGGTGGTAATGTCAGAGGAACTTGTCACAATGGCAGAGGGTACAGGCATAGTGCACATTGCACCAGGCCATGGGCTGGACGACTATGCTGTAGGCATGAAGAACAGACTGCCCATATTATCTCCAGTAACATCAGATGGCAAATATACTGACGACGCTGGAAGCTATAGGGGCATGGCAGTACCGTCAGATGCAAACAGAAAAGTGATGGATGACTTGGCCCAACGCAGTGCGCTGCTTGGCAGAGGAACCATACGCCATAGCTATCCGCACTGTTGGAGATGCGATACCAAGCTTATCTACATGGCCAGCGAGCAATGGTTCCTAAACATCCATAGGATAAAAAGGAAGCTAATCAGGGAAAATGCAAAGGTAATGTGGCATCCGCCAGAAGCCAGCGCATGGATGGAGGATGTCCTTGCATCGTCGCCAGATTGGTGCATATCAAGACAAAGGTACTGGGGAATGCCACTGCCCATATGGCAGTGCGAAAAATGCGATTCTTACATAACAGTAGGATCTGTGCAGGAACTGAAGGCGCGCGCCATTAACAAAGAAAGGGTGGAGGCGCTAAAGGACATGCACAAACCGTACATAGATGCCATAATGCTGCGGTGTGAGAAATGCGGATCTGAGATGAAAAGGATAAATGACGTGATAGACGTATGGTTTGACTCCGGAAGCTCTTTCAGGGCCAGCATGACTCAGGAGGAATTCGACAGGCTTTTCCCAATAGATTACATAATAGAAGGCAAAGACCAGCTCAAGAACTGGTTTTCCTATCTTCT
>JAJYVY010000037.1 GCA_021791775.1 Microcaldota archaeon
GAAATTGAATTTTATACCGTGTTGTTTTATTACCTTTTTGATGTTTCTAATTGTTGCCAGATTTGGCTTACAGTCGAAGCAAGGGTATTTAAGAATTCAACTTCCTATTTCCTGTGATAAATATGGCGGGCAAAGGGGCGCTGGGAATAATTGCATTCATAGTGCTTGTGACGATAATGATAGTAGTGATATACATAGAAACAGGATTCAACATATTCCCTAAAATTACTACAATATCAACTACCGCACCGCAGAGTTCCAATCACACTGGGCAGACCACCATCCCTGCAACCACAACAGCACTATATCTCTGCAATGACTACCAGCTTATTGGCACTGCGTTCAATACAACCTATAATGCGAAATGCAAATTCACATCAAGCAATGCAGGCATATGGGTGGCCGCAGGCAACAGCAGCTCTGTCAAGATAAAGGTGGTAGGCCAGGACAACAAAACCTACATAAATCAAACAGTAACATACAGTTGCATCACCTTCTTCAAGAACTTCACTGGGCCAGAGCAGATCTACAACATCACAATGAAGACTGGCAGCGGCGGTGGTGCTTGCGGGTCTTCGATATTCAAATTCAACACGACCACACAGCCCCCAAAGGTTAATGCGTATACATTTATCTACAACGGCAACTTTTCATCAGGAGATTTCACAGGATGGAACGTTACAGGCCGCGGATTTGGAACTGCACCGCTGAACAGGATCCAAGCAAATGCCAACCACTGCTATCTCGGCGCTCCATGGACCAATTATAATGAAACCTACTTTGCAAGTACGTATCATTGCGGGCTCTCGGCAAGCCCTGGAAACCTCACTTCGGCTCCATTCATAGCAGCACAACCATTCCTTAACTTTAAGATAATAAGCCCGCAGAATGCGCAGCTATACGTAGAAATCTTATCAAGCAACAACACACCACTGATAATTGCGCATTACAATACCCTAAACCTGTCTATCGCATACAACACCAGCATCAAGAACGCCACGCAGTCGAGATTCAGCAATGCGACGATACCCCTTACTACTGTTTCAGGAAAGATAGTGCGGCTCAGGGTTGTAGCAGGGCTCACTGCGCAGAATACCTTTATATCTGCGGGACAGTTCTACCTTTCAAGACTCCCGCGCCAGGATCCGAATGTGGTTGAGAATCTGACGATCTACAACGGCACATGATTAGATTGTCTACCCAATAGTGAACCAGTTCCATCAGCTGAGGTTCCGTCTCATCCCGCCATCATTGTCCTTTGTTTTCCCCATCTTTTTTTATCAACTTCGTGCCGAGCTCTTTCCTGTTCTCCATCTCTTTATGTATTGCCTCTATCTCTTCTGGTTTCAACACCTTTTCGAGTATGTATCTGGAGTATTCTGTTGACATTTGTGAAATGTCCATCAGCATAGATTGAAGATCCCAAACATTAAGCCGTATGTCCTTCTGCGGCTTTAGCACTTCTATGCCTATTGGCGCATATTTGAAGACAATCGGTACGAGTGTTTTTATGCTCTCAAAGAGGACATTCACCGTAGCGCTAGTGATGAAGTATTTATCCTTCTTTATCGGTTCCTCTATAGTGCCGTAGCTGTATACGACTCCAGGTTCCTTGAGCAGCCTGTTGTTAATTAGATCTACAAGCAAAGGCTGTAGCCTCTCCTTGTCTTCGTGCTGTATGTCAAAGTAGAATCTGACAAGAAGCCCCCCCACTGCCAGTTTCTCTTCTGTAACTCGATCCATGTCCGATTTTGCCATTTTTTCACTTTTTTATTTCGCTTAGCGCCTCCTCCCTGCTCACAATCCTCTCCTCTCCGCTTACAAGGTTCCTCAACTTAAGCTTGCCTTGCGACTGCTCCGCATCCCCTACTATAACAGCATAGGCAAACTTCAAAGAGTTTGCATACGACAATTGATTCGATATGTTTCTTGATGCAAGGTTTATATCAGTTGCCACTCCCATCGACCTGAACCAGTTAGCAAGTCCAACTGCGTAGTCGTAGTTCCCCCTGTTCACGTTTATCACAAAAAGCCTGGCATATGTGCATTGTTCCGACTTAGTGAAATTCATCAGTTCAAGTATCCTGTCTATTCCTAGAGATGCCCCGGTGGCCGGCATCTGTTTGTTTCCATAAAGCCCTACAAGGTTGTCATATCTGCCGCCCCCGCCAAGGGAGCTTTTCTCCTTGCCAGAAGCATCCGAGAATTCGAATACGATTCCGGTATAGTAATCAAGCCCCCTGACTATCGAGAAGTCTATGCTTACCTTGCCTTTTATGCCGTATGCCCCCAAAAGCCTAACAGTGTCCTCCAACTCTGCAATTCCATCGGCGCCCAATTTCTTAGCAAGCGCGATTTTCTCCTCATTGGCTGTTGATGTGTTTATCAAATCTGCAATCTTGCTTACTACGCTACCGCCGAGTCCAATTTCCTGCAACATACCCGCAACCTTATCCTCCCCAAGCTTGTCCAGTTTATCTACTATCCTTAGTACATCTGCGCATTTTTCGTTTGCCACGCCGAATTTGCCCAGCAATGAATTCATCAGCACCCTGCTGTTGATTCTCACAACATAATCAACTCCTATCTCATCCAAGGCGGTTGCGGCAGTCCCTATCGCTTCTGCATTCGCAGGCACTTCATCACCTCCTACTATGTCTACGTCAGCCTGCGTGAACTCCCTGTATCTTAGCCGCTGCGGCTCTTCCCGCCTCCATGCTTTGCCTATTGCATACCTTTTGAATGGCATAGAAAGGTCTCCATGCATTGCGACATACCTGCCAAGCGAGACCGTCAAATCATATCTCAACCCGAGATTGTCTTCTGTAGTTTCGAATAAGAGCTTTGCCTCATCACCTATGCTGCCTTTGGCTTTCAGGATGCTCAGCGTCTCCAAAACGGGGGTGTCTATCGCTAGAAACCCAAATCTTTTGAAAACCGACTCTATCTTTGCGAGCATTTCATTCCTGAAAAGCGCCGCATTCGGAAGAAGGTCACGCATCCCTCTGGGAAATGGTATGTCCGGCATAGCAATCATTTGTACTATCGAATTATTATCTTTACAATCTAAAAATCATTGGTTTGCAGTGATTTATCTGCTTCAAAGAAAGCAAGTTCTACCGCTTCTTCTGGAGTATTTGCAGGTGCGGTATGCGGCCTGCAGTCGGCGTTATCGTTCTAGGGATAATAAAATAAAAATAGTTATGCCCCATGCGCCGTAATCAAAGGTTCTTGTCTATCCACTTTTTGAGCGCTTCTTTTGGAATTGCCCCAATGTTCATTGCCTTCAGCTCTCCCTTTTTTATTAAGAGCGTAGTCGGTATGCTCATTATGTTGTACTTTCTTGTTATCTCCTCGTTTGCGTCGGCGTCAACCTTTGCGAATTTTACCTTGCCTTCGTAATCCGAAGATAGCTCTTCGAATATCGGGCTGAATGCGCGGCACGGGCCACACCAACTCGCCCAAATATCTACCACAATAGGGATATCGGATTTCATCACTTCCTTATCGAAGGTCGCGTCTGTAACATCGGTAACGCTCATTAATTCACCAATAACTATTCGCATTAAAAGATTAAAAAGATACGCATCGTTTGATGGTAGTGTACTGCTTTTATTGCAGAGCAAAAGCGCAGCATTTTTATTTGCCTTTTCCAATATGTTTTCATGGATACGCCTCAGACATGCGGAAAGGAAAAGATTGCTTACAGAAGTAGAATCATCGAAATCGTAAAGCAACACGTGCGCATAGGAAACAAAAAGGTAGAATTCGAATTTGCGCGCCGACCGCCAGGAGTCAGACTTCTCCTGATCAAAAAGGGTAAAGTGCTCCTTACAAAGGAGTTCAGAGTCGAACATGGCACATATGACTACAGATTGCCAGGAGGAAAGGTTTTTGACAGCATAGGGGATTACCACGCCGCCATGAAGAAAAGCGATAACATTTTGAAATATGCAACAGCAGCTGCGAAAAAGGAATGTGTGGAAGAAACAGGCCTGAAGCCGCAGAGCATAAAACACATTTATACCTCCAAAGCAGGCGCAACAGTAATCTGGGACCTCTTCTACTTCCTTGTTCCCAAGTTTACAGAAGGAAAACAGAAACTTGAGGAAGGAGAAATCATACATCCAAAATGGATGCCATTCTCCGCGGCAATTAAGATGTGCTTAAACGGCAGTATCCATGAAGATAGCTCGGCAGCAGTGCTTCTGCGTTTTCTATCGAAAAAGTCTGCTCAAATCCGCAAATCGTGATTCTGCACAAGCTTTTTATTTAGCAGTGCGGCATATACAATCATGATGATAATGCACTACGCTGAGCTTATGCTATGAAGACGATCTTGAGTGCTGATATGAATTGAGGTTGTGAGTGCATGGCAAAAATCCCAAAATCTGCTATAAAGAGCCTTGTCAAGAACAGAAGTAAAATCACCCTTACCGACAATGCCGCCTCCGCCATATCCAGGATACTGGGGAAAAAAGCGGAGCGGATAGCCAAATACGCCTTCTCAAGGGCAAAAAAGAATGGCAGGAACACGATACTGAAGGAGGACATAGATGCATACAGGCTAAAGTTCGGGGAATAAGCTGGTAGCAAACATAATAAGAATATTTGCCTCCAAAGGATAATGTGATGTATAAGGTGCGATTATGGCAATACTATTATCGGAGCTTTATGGAAAACAGATAATAACCAACGAGGGCAAAAAGATAGGGATGGTAGAGGATGCGATACTCGACTTCGATAAGGGCGCAGTAGCCAACCTTCTACTCATAAAGTCGGAGGAGCTGACGAGAAGCGCAAATACCGCCATGACACTAGCTAAGAACAGCGTAAAATACGAGAGGATAAAGAGCGTATCAGAATCCATAATCGTCAGTGCCAAGTGACTAATCTGTCTTAATCTCTTTAGCGACGCTGGATCTGCCCTTTACAATAACTCTTGAGCCGCAGTACTGGCATCTTACGAAACCATCAAGCTGCTTTATTTTCTTTCCGCAATGCACGCACATGTATGCCAAACGTTCACCTATTTACTATTACTTTTCAACCACGTTATAAAATCCCTATGCAGCTGCGACCCTCCGGTATCTATTACACGGACCTTCATCACGCTGTTGTAATGCTCGTCATTCAACTCTATAACTGGCTTATACTGCTTCATTTCGACATAATGGACTTCCATCCAATGAATCTTGCCGTCCACATAGTCCTTCACCATCTCATCAACCATGGG
>JAJYVY010000004.1 GCA_021791775.1 Microcaldota archaeon
GGGAAGTATTCCTAGGAAGTGGAAGAAGAAAGGCAGGATGCGCTGGAAGTGGAAGAAAAAGCGCAGGAAGAGGTTGAAGAGAGCGCAGAAGAGGAGAGTCGGAGAGCTCTGACCATAATATATTTCAGGGCGCACTGTACCCAGAGGTCCACGAGCTTGTGTATGCTACTCCAGTGAGCAGGTTTAGGCTCTGAACCTGATAGGTCACAAGGCCGTTTAGGCTCCAGACTTGGGTTAGGTCAAAAGATTAGAGACTTTGCTACTCAGAGTAGCGAAGTTAAGCTGAATACCTTATTTTGCAATCTTCTCCAATATCGGATATGTTTCGTATATCCTCTCCTGTTCAAGCTGCTGGAAGAGCATGTAGATTATTCCGACTGTAAGTAGAACGCCCATTCCGCTTCCTATAGCTCCTGTCAAAGTCGCAAGAGCTGCCAGGAGCCCTACGAATATGCTTCCAAGCACAGTTATGGTGGGGATATACTTGTTTAGCACGCCCTCCACTATCCTTGGATCCCTTCTAAAACCGGGTATCTGCCATCCCATGTCGCCAAGCTGCTCAGACATTGCTTTCGGACTTTGCCCGGTCATCTCAACCCAGAATTTACCGAATACTACACACAGTATTACAAGCACAAGCGTGTAGATAATTACGTGTATCCATTCTGGCACAAGTACGAATCCTCCCCAAGGCAAAAATAGCTGTGTGGTATGTGTGGCAAGGTATGTGAAGTATGTGCTATACCCCCCTATTCCCCCATAGTTAGCCGAGTAGGGCAGTGGGAAGGTTGGTGATATCAGGTACGCGAGACCGCCGTTGAGCTGGAGTGTTGTGCCGCCCCCTGTTGTGCCTACGGGCTGATATAATGCGATGAATTTCGCCAGGCCGGAAAGACTGCCCTTCACGCCGGCTAGGAACCTGAGCCAGACAGTCATGCTGAGCTCCAATGACGATGCAAGTATGACTGGCAGTACGCTAACATATAGGAAAGGGATGGGCAGCCTGCCGCCTACCCCTCTAAGCTGTTCGAAAGAGAGCGGCAGCTCTATCTTCATCTCGTAAACGTATATGCTGACAAGGAATACCCCTATTGCCGAAATGAGTGGGCCGAATGCGAGCAGCGCGTTTGGCAGCGCCGCGGACCCGCCAGCCTGTATCGCAGATATCGCCTCCGGTATCAGTATGCTGAATGTCCCTGCCACTATGGAGAACGACACTCCTGCGGCTATGAATATGTTTATTCCAGAGGTTATCCCGTATTTTGTCATAATTTCATCGAGATATATGATTGTGATGGCGCCTATGGCGAGCTGAAGTACGACAAGGCCCACCACAGATGCTGATGCTGCCGGCACGTACCCAGTTATGACGAATATGAAGGATTCCACAAGGGCTATTCCTATGGCTGCGACTTTCTGCAGAGTCTGAAATCTGGCCCTTTGAGCTGTATCTCCCATCTCTATGTTTATTATGCCGGATCCTACTATGAGCTGGAGGACTATACTTGACAGCACTATCGGGCCGATACCAACTGTTATTACGCTGCCGATCCTTGCTGCAAATATTATGCTGACCAATTGGAGAAGCGGCTGTGTGACGGCCTGCTGGTTCACTCCTATAGCGTAGGTATTGTAAAGTATGAAGTAGATTGCCAGGATGCCGGCCGTCCAATACATCTTTTCTCTTAGTGATAAAGGCGTTGATGGCCCTTTTATAGTAGGTATGAATCTGGATATCTTGTCCATGAATTCTAGTGCCATCTTATCATCTTGCCTGTTCAGCCACTATTTCCCAATGATTCTTATAAAGTAACCTGTTTTCCTGTATGTTTTTTGAACTTTTGCGCCGCTTTTGCTGTACTCTTTGAGCATACCGTTCAATAGTGCCAATGATATCTCTACGAATTCGCTCTGCGAGTGCAGCTTGTCGAAGGCGATATCTATTTTTATGGGGGTGAGGCTTTTAACACTTGGCTTTCCAAGGTTAAGGAGCTCCATCGACTTTGTGATTTTAGATTCTGCTACGCCGCTTTTTGCGCGTTTTTGATGCTTTAACAGCCTTGATCCGATTTCGCCGCCTACGTATGCTGCTACATGCTCGACTTCCTTATGGTATGCTTTTGAAAGAATCGAGAATGAAGACAAAACATAGTATTCTGGCGCCGCCTTGATTTTCATCTGCTTCTCTTTGTTGTCCACCTCCATTTCGAGGTGTTCGCAGAACAGCCTCAGCGCGCTTATAGGGTCTTCTCTCTGCTGCATCGGCCTTGCCGCCACTGTCTCGAAAGAGCACATCTCAGAGCCGTTAGAGGAGCATGTGCGCTCTTCGATATCTACAAAATGATTTCTTGCGGCGCTTAGGAATCCGGAAATCAGGCCAGATTCGAAAGAGTGGACCTTTATACCTATATTCTCTCTTGGCATGTCGTAAAACCTTATTGTTGTCTTATCAGGAAAGATGTTGTACATTATTCTGTCGTATCCGGCGTGCTCAAAAAATTTAACAAGGTCCGCCACAGATTCTTCATGGAGCAGATAGCGGTGTTTTTGGCTCAGTATATTATATAGCTTGCGGCCTGTGCGGACTCCTTCCAGCCGCGCTACTTCTTTTATGGAGGGAGTTAGGCTGGACATCATATGCGAGAAAAGAGTCGCCAGTTCGGGGACTTTCCTTGCGCCGTTTCTTTCAAGTATCTTATATATCAGGTCCTCCTCCTTGCTTTTTATGTGCGGCGACTCTGCCTGCAGCTGCGAGGGTGCGGATTGCTTGGGCATGATCTTTCTTTTTGTGCGCGATTTGACTCTCTGCTGGCCTCTGCGCCTGACTTTGTTTTTCATGGAATCAATCAGCTAGAGAGATATCGCTTGAAAGGTATTAAACGCTATCTTTGCACCTTTCCTGCATAGTAGAGTACAAGGAGCGTGTTTATCGCCAAGACGGCCACAAATATGGGCGTGGAATATCGCACAATGAACGATTGCAGTACCGATACCTCTGTTATGCTCAGCCCTATCACGGCTATTCCGTATATCAATGGTGCAGAGCAGCCGCAGCCAGCCACAACTCCGGTGAAAAGAGTTAGGGCCGTGCCTATGCCGCATGTAGTTGCTGCTCTCTTTTTTATTATCGCCTCTCTGGTTATGTAGACCCCGAGGGTCAGCATTATCGATGCGGAGATTATTACCGCGTAGAAAAGCCACTTGGGCACAGTGATGAGAAGTATGTTGTAGTTCTGCGATCTTATTAATGCGGTTAGCGCCAGGTAGTATACAATAACCGAAACCATATTCAGTGCCAGGTACGGCGGCCTGTACACTTTTATGAGTGAATTTGCCAGTTTACTAAAAAAACGCATCATGCAGGTACACCGATCTTTGTCTCTATTGCCCTTATTGCTGGCAAGGAGCATATCGGCGCCGCGTTGGTGTTGTTGAGGCTGCTGCACATCAAAGCCGCATAAACGTCTGCCCCTGCATATTCGGTCCATGCGTATTGGTCATTTGGGTTTGCTAGCTGGGCGAGCACCTGCGCATGTGTCATATTCGTCAATGGAAATGGTGTTGATGAGGGCGTTGTATTGCCAAAGTCCACCGCGTCAGCGCCACCTACTACATAATTCCCCCATATGGTGTAGGGGGTGCCACCGAAAGTGTTTATTTGGAGTATGTGGTTAAATGCATCCACATACGGGGTGTTATTAATCTGCTGTAGCTCGCTCTGGATTTGGCTGAGGGACTGCAGGTCAAAGCCCTGGGTTATCGGTTCTGTGTCCTCCAGCGTTATGAAATTTATTATGCTGCTGTTGTAGAAGTTACCTATGTCTATTTCTCCGCTTGCATTGTTGTAGGTCATCGGCCTCCAATAAAGCGTCGGTAGGTCTCCATCGCCGAAACTGCTGTAGCCCTTGAAGAGGTAGTTGAATTTCCCGAAGCGGCTTAACGCAAGCGCCATGGCCCATCTGTTTTCCCCGCAAAATATGCAGGTTATACTGCCCATGTATATTACTGAAGGCTTGCCGTTTACAATAAATGAGGTTACGTTCTGCGCCCCGCCTCCAACCCCCACGTAATTGTCGAGAGACCCGTTTAGAAACATCTCTCCTGCAGTTTCAAAGTATGACAATGGTGCATTATTTATCACCGCGAGATCGGTTGCATTTAATGGAGCGTTTATATTCGTAAGCCTTTTGCCGAATTGCTGCTGCTGGGTTATGATAGGATATGCGGACAGGCTCAGAGGAGGCTGTGGCAACTGTTGATTAGAGATGCTGTAGGCCGTGAGTTTTGTCTCCACAACCGGAGCTGTAGAGTTTGCGCGTAATCCTAAAATTGTGGCGTTCATGCCTTTTATTTGGTTTTTTAGGGAGCTTATGGTGCCTGCCTGGTTGCTTATTGTGGAATATTGTATAAAGGCCACCGCTACCAGCGCCACGACTATTACGCCAAGGGCGATGTTGATTATGGAAGGCGGCTTCTTTTTGAGCTCGCGCCTACGGCTTTTTGATTGTTTGCTTATCGGCAAAAAATGCACTTTTCGATAAGCATTTAAACCCTAAATTATTTATACCTGTGCTGAAGGCGTGATTTTATAGCAATGCGAGTTATAGAGCAGCAGAAAAACGCTGTCTTTAAGAGCCTTACCGAGCTTGCCGATGCACACTGCCATCTTGACATTATCCACGATGCGGGTCTCATAAGAAAAGCTATAGAGAGGGGCGTGATTTCCATGGTGACCAACGGGGTTGACATAAAATCGAATATGAAGGCGTTGGAGCTGGCAGACAATAAGAACATATTTGCAGCATTGGGGATGGACCCAGAGCACATCGTGGGCGTACCAGAGCATGAGCTTGATAGAATTGTTGAATTTAATCTAGACCTTGCGCGGCAGAACAGGAATCGGATAATAGGGATCGGCGAAATCGGATTGGACTACAAGAACGAAGAATGGCGGCAGATGGCTTCGCGCCAGAAACTTGTTTTCGTAAGATTCATTAAACTAGCAGCAGAGTTGGATCTCCCTATCTCGGTGCATGCACGATCTGCGCTTAAGGATGTATTCCAGGTCCTCGAGGAGGAGCATGCGGAGAAGGTGCACCTGCACTACTTTGAGGGAGATGAGAAGGACGCCGAGCTCGCGGTGAAAAGAGGGTATATGATCTCGGTGCCGCCTATAGAGTCTTCCAAGAGGAGGAGGATGATAGCTTCGACGCCTATCGAAAATCTAATGGCTGAGAGCGATGCCCCAGTAGTGGGAAACTCGCCTATGGCTGTCGAGCAATCTGTAAGGCTTGTGGCTGAAGCGAAGAGTATCGACTTTGAAGGAGCGGCTGCTGCACTCACAAATAATACAAAGGGGTTCTTCGGCTTCGGAAGGATGCAGCATGGTGGGCTAATCCGTATTTAGTTTTTTCCTTAGATATCTACCCGTGGGCCCATAGCTCAGCTTGGATAGAGCGACAGCCTTCTAACAAGCTTTTAAGAAAAGTTTGGTCAAAAGAAGAAAGCTGAAGGTCGCGGGTTCAAATCCCGCTGGGCCCGTCTACTCCGATTTTGCCCTCCTGCTGCTGGCTCTGGGGTTCCTCGGGGTTGCTGTTCCTTCCCCCCCTTTTCACCTGTTTCTCCACCCTCGCATTTGCGAATTCTAGGGATAGGTCCTCCTCAGCTTCGCTCTCCATCCACACTTTTATGTATGCGGCTATATTCTTGAAGGGCCTCGTGTACCTGTCAGTGAACTGGTACATGCCATCCTCATGCTTCAGGAGTCCAATCTGCACAGCATAGTCGAGATACCTTTTGGCTGTAGCGATAGGTATGTTCTTGGGCGCGTCTTTGAGCCTCAGCCCCTTTCTTTTCTTTACCTCAAGAAGGAGGGCGGAAAACCTGTAGGCTTTTGTATCATTATCGAAGAACAGCTTGGCTATCTCCTTTACGTTCGCACTCTTCAGCTTCTCTTTCAGCGGTGCATCTTCAAATTCCCAGTATTTTATTCCCATGATGTCACTGATCGCATTATGTTATGCCGGCAAGGTTATTTAATATTATTCCATAAATTCGGAAGACATGGGGCTTTTGCTTCTATTGTTGCTGGCTGTTCTTGAGGTATTCTTTTATTTCTGATGTGGTCTTCTCCACAATTTCAGGATAACGATACACTTTAAGCCCCAACTCTTGCAATTTGGCAGTTGTTTCGTATATGCCTTCTGTGGATTCCCGCTCATCTTTTGGAGTAACTGCAACCCCAAAATTCTGAAGAATGTCTCTCGCGATTTCAAATCTAGTTTTATATTCGCCGGCCAGTATTGGTATCGTCTGCCCGTTTATATTCTTCTTTATGGATTGTGCTATCACCTCTGAGACGTGGCCTGCCCATGTAACTTCATATTTTTCAACATTGTCATAGATCGCCGGCGCATTTTTAGTTATGTTATTTAGGAGTCTGTTCTGAAATCTGTCATTTTCAACGTTTGGACTTTGCCCGATTATCAGGCCCGGCCTTAGGATCAGATAGCCTTTTGAAGAGCTCTTGACTATCTCTTCAGCATCCAGTTTGGTTTTTCCATATAGCCCGTATATTTCCGGTGCTAATACCGCAGTTGTAGATACTAGTATTATTTGGGCATTTGCCGCATTGGCTGCTTCTGTGACGTTTCTGGTGCCATCGACATTTATGCTCTTGGCAAGCTCTGCGTTTTGATCGCATCTGTATTGGTTCGGCATGGCTGCTGCCCGCTTGCGCCTGTTACTAGAATTTTCATTCCATCATTATTTGTTTTTTATGAAAGTTATTATATCTCCATCATTTAGAACATGGGTGACTCCGACTTTCTGATTGGGAAACTTCGCGCTCTTGCCGACTATCTGCGCGCATTTCAGCTCATCTACTATCTCCGTATGGAGTTTCTTCGCTACGTCACCGACTCTAGATCCTTTCCTAACTATCATCGGCTTGCCCGATTTCGCCCCGCCTTTGGGCGCCAAACGTATTGTCATTATGCCCAGATTATTGTATATCGCATCCTTCAATCTATCCAAATTAATCATTTCTTTGGCGCTGATGGGTATGACTTCGATCCTATTCTCCTTTTCGAGCAGCTCAGCTATTTTTTCGTAGTTTTCATTGAGGTCTATCTTGTTGAGCGCGGCTATGGCTTTTACGTACTGCGCCTTTTCTGCAGCAAACGCTATCAATTCCTCTTCGCTTATATCCTCATTTATCTGGACATGGCAATTGTGCATCCCTAATCCGGAAAATATCTCCTTTATGTAATCAGACGGTAGTTTTGACATGTTGACGTCTATTTTTACCCCTCCTTGATCCATTCCTACGATTTTAATTTGCGGTTCCGGCTTGTTTACATAAATATTTAGCTGTTTTAGCTCGTTTATCAGCACTTTCAGAGTGCCAGCCGATTCCACATCAACAACGAATACCAAAAGGTCGGCAGTCCTCATTGCCGATATAACCTCTCTGCCGCCTCCTACGCCAAGGTGCGCCCCCTCTATTATCCCGGGCATATCGAAAATTTGTATGTGCGCATCTCTGTAAAGCATAACGCCCGGGACTATTGTCAAAGTAGTGAATGCGTACTGTGCTGTTTTCGACTTTGTGTTCGACATCACATTTATCAGCGAGGATTTGCCCGTGCTGGGGAACCCGGCAAGCGCAACAGTCGCATCTCCGGTCTTCTTCACAAAGAAGCCCTTGCCGTGCCTTCTTTTCTTTGCCGTGACTATCTCTCTTTTCACCTTCGCAATCTTAGCCCTGAGGATTCCAAGGTGCAAGTTCGTTGCTTTGTTGTATTTCGTCTTTGAGTACTCCTCATTCAGCTCTTCCAGTCTGCTATCGAGTTTTTCCACTTTTTTGTCCATGGCTACGCACTATATTTGTTCAGATGCTTTGACGAATAGGGAAATGCGTCACTGCATTAGATTAGAAAACCTTTTCCTGAAGCTCCTGTCGTTCTTGACCATTCCGAACATCTTCTTCATCTTGTTGAAATCCGATATTAGTTCGTGCACCTCCTTTTCAGTTGACCCGCTGCCTTTAGCTATTCTCTTTATCCTTGACGGATTATGCAGTATCTTCTCGCTTTCCCGCTCCTCCTTTGTCATCGATCCTATTATCGCCTTGTACCTCGCCAGCTTCGTCTCGCCCTTGTCTACTACTTCTTTAGGCACGTCTGGCGCCCCTATCATACCGAAGATATTCTTTAGAGGGCCCATCTTCCCCATGGCCTTCAGCTGGCTGTAGAACGTGTTGAAGTCCAGCTTCTCCATTTCCACCTCTTCCGGCTTAAGCTCGGCCTCCTTTATTGCGTTCTGCACATTCTCTACCAGGCTCGCTATATTCGGCATGCCCAAAAGGCCGCCAATAAATGATTCGGAATTGTAGGGTTCTAGGTTACCGAGCTTCTCTCCGGTTCCTATGAACATTACCTGGGCTTTCGCTGCATTCGCTGCGCTCAGAGCGCCGCCGCCTTTCCCTGATCCATCCATCTTCGTTACGATTACCCCAGTTATCCTTACCGACTTATTGAACTCTGCCGCCTGCTTCCCTGCAATCTGGCCTATGTCAGCACTGATTACCAGTATTGCATCGTCTGGTTTGAATACGGCCGCGATCCCCTTCAGTTCGTCGATTAGCTGCTGGTCCAGCGCGCTCCTTCCGCTGGTGTCACATATGACAACATGCTTGTCCTTGAAGCGATCTAACCCCTCTTTAGCTATCGCCTTTGCATCCTTTGCCCCTTTTTTGCCAAAGAAAGATACATTTGCCTGCTTCGCCAGGGTCTCAAGCTGCTCATAAGCCGCAGGCCTGGATACGTCGCAGCAGATTACAGCCGAGCTCAGCCCCCTATCCTGATAGTATTTTGCGAGCTTCGCGGCTGTTGTTGTCTTTCCAGATCCATATAGCCCCGTGAGAAGTATCTTCCTTTTCCCCATCTGCGGCTCGTACGACTTCCCCATTAGCGATACGAGCCCTTCGTACACTAGGTTGGTTATGTAGTCTGTGGGCGCCACCCCCGGCGGCGGGCTGCTCTTCAGCGCTTTCTCCTCTATATTCTTTGTAAACTCGTGTACCAGAGCCACTTCTACATCTGCCACCAGTAGGCTCTTCTGAAGCTCTTTGTTGAATTCTCTTATGGTTTTGGCGTCTATTATAGAGGCGTGCTTCAACTTAGCCAACGCCTTGCGTAAGCCTTCACCAAGGTCCATAAAATCAGCGTTATTAATTTGAAGACTTGCTATTTATATGTTATTGTGGGTTTTATTTATGGTGCTTTGTTGAAGGTAAAAATGCTGCTTACTCAATCTAATCTGACTTTGATGGGAGGGGCGGAGCGCACCATACTGAGGATAGCACAGCATTACAATTCAACCATATACACTGCAGAGTACAATAAGAGAACCACCTTTAGCGAGTACAAGGACTTGGACGTAAAAGTGATATCAAAAACGCATTTTACGAGAATCATGCCGTACAGCAGGTCCATACAGGGGTTGGATTATGGGCTATCGTTCTACAACTACAAGATAAGAGAGGATTATGACGTTATCGGGGCGCATATTGGGCCAAGTCATTGGATAAGGAAGAGGAACGAGAGGGTTCTCTGGCACTGCCACACGCCACTCAGGGACATATACGATTTGTATCATTTTAGGATGTCAATGCGCGCACCTCACAAAAGGCCGATTTACAGGCTGGGTGCGGCGGTAGTAAGGAAAATGGACCAGGAGGTGGTAAAAAAGATAGAGCTTATAATGGCGAACGGCGCAACGACACGCGAAAGAGTGAAGAGGTATTATGGCAGAGATGCGATTATAATAGGCACAGGTGTTGATTATGAGAATTTCTATAATGACGGGGATGGAAAGTATTTCTTCTACCCTTCGAGGTTCTCCCCCAACAAAAGGCAGGAGTATGCCATAGAGGCATTCCGCATATTCAAGAAGAGAGTTAAAGGCTACAGGCTTGTGCTGTGCGGCAGCGTCTCATCCGATCCCTTCTATGCCGGCTATTACAAAACCATAGTCAAGCTCGCGAGAGCAGTTGGTGATGTTGTGGTGCTGCCTGGCGTTACGGAAGAGAAGGTAAGAAAGCTTTTCGCCGAGGCGACCGCGGTCCTTTACACTCCAAGAAACGAAGACCTTGGAGTTGTGCCGTTGGAGGCTATGGCAAGCAGAAAGCCGTCCATCTCGGTAAACGAGGGGGGGCCTACTGATACTGTGAAAAAGGACATAACGGGATTCCTTGTGAACAGCGCTGAGGAGATGGCAGATAAGATGGAATTCGTTGTAAAAAACAAATCCGCGGCGGAAAGGATGGCGAAGAATGGCTTCTATGATGTGAGAAAGAGGTATTCATGGCGGGCTTTCTTCGGTAGATATGACAGGGCCATAAGGAAGGTAAAGTCGATGTAGCTACTTTTGAGGAAGCAGTTTTGGTGGAGGAGACGGACCGATCACGTATTTTGATATTACCTTGGCCGCATAGGCTAGGACTTTCTTTATGTTGGCTTCCGTGTTGGCGCCGGTGCATATCATTTTGCCGTTTTTGAAAAGTATTATTGATACGTGCGGCTCTGCAATCTTGAAAATAGCTCCTGGAAATTGCTCTGGCTCGTAATCGACTTCCTTTACCTTCTTTGAGAGCGCATAGAGATCTATCTCGGCATGCAAATCCGCGCTTACCACTATATTCTCTATCTTTATTTGAGGAGATGTTATCATACCTCCGTACTGCCTAGAGACTCTTGGTTTCTTCTGCTGCATTAAAACCACCCTTTATATAGCTTTTATATACAGGAAGGTTTATATAGTGCAATAATTGGCTGGTTAGCATGCAAGGCGGGGTAGCGGTAATAGGAGGCGGCACGGCTGGGCTGATACTCGCCAAAGATCTTGCGTTGAACGGCATAGATGTAGACGTATATGAAGCGCATGGAGAAATTGGATATGGGGCCGAGAAAGCATCAGGGATACTTTCAATAGAGGGACTTTCTCAGCTGGGGATAAATTACAAAGAGGCGGTAGTCAATACCCTATACGGCGCGACCATCTATGGCCAAAGGGAAAAGATGCTTATAAAAGCAAAAAGGAAGATGGCATACATACTTGACAGGAAGAAATTGGCCATGATTTGCGCGAAAGAAGCGGAAGGCGCGGGTGCGAGAATTAATTTAAACGCGAAAATTGGAAAAGAAAGGCTGGAACAACTCAGGTCCGAGAAGATAATCGTAGGCGCTGACGGTCCGGTCTCGAATGTCGCAAGCTTTTTCAGCTTTCCGAAGATGGATTCATACATACTTACCTACAAAGCCGAGTTCTCTGGGGCAAGCATTCCTGATAAAGAGTGCGTTGAACTATTCTTTTCCAATATATCGAAGAAGTTTTTCGGCTGGACGGCGCCTTATTCCGATTCTGTTCTTGAGGTCGGGATAGGGGAATGGATGAAGACTAGGAGAAACAGCTATTCTGTGTTTTCAGAGTTCCTGAAAAATAAGACCATAACAGAAGAGGTGGGCAATGCAAGCAAACGTAGCGGCCTTGCGAGCCTTATACCTTTTAACGTAAGAAAGCGGACCGTTAAGGGAAATGTTATTCTGGTGGGCGATTCCGCAGGGCAGGTAAAATCCACCACCGGCGGAGGAATAATCTTTGGAGGGCTATGCGCCAAAATGGCAGCAGATGTGATAACACAACACATACGGTTTGGCAGACCTCTTTCGGATTACGAGAAGCTTTGGAGAAGGAAATACGGAATGGATCTTGGTTTGCATAAGATTCTCCATTCTTATTATTCCAGGATTGGGGGGCGGGGAATGGACCTGATGATAAAATTTTCCAAAGTCTTCGGCATAGACTCTTTCTTGGGGGAATACGGAGATATGGACAGGCCCAGCGTGGTGATAAAGCGGCTTTTTATCAAATGACCCTAACAACGTGGGCGTGGGAATAGAATACCGCACCGTTTACAGACTTGAGGATGCCACGACATTGCTCAGTGCACAAGAACCGACGCGGCTGTTGATGCCCATCCCAGAAGCAGCTGCGGGTATATCCCTACAGCAATCACGAAAATGAGGCATATTGTTACAGCGGCGATTATGTTTATGCCGGGCCTTATTCTTTTCACTTCCCTCGTCTGGAACATCTGGTTTATCACCTTGGCGTAATAGTATATCGATAAGAAACTATTTGCTATTCCTATGAGCGCCAGGATTATGTCGTTCGCGTATACCGCGCTAGAAAACAGCACGAATTTCCCTGCAAACCCTACAAGCGGGGGTATGCCGGCCATTGAGAGCATCAGGATTGTCAGGCTCACTGCAGCGAATGCGTTGCGGTCCTTCAGGCCGGCATATTCTTCTATGCTCCTTATGTTCTTCGTTTCTAGCCAGAAGACTATTGCGAACGCGCCTATGATCATGAACATGTGGGCGATTATGTAGAATATGCTTGCCTCTATGCCCAGATGTGTTGCAGCTGATATCCCGATGAATATGTATCCTGCTTGGGATATGGAAGAGTAGGCGAACATCCTTTTGATATTTTTCTGCACCAATGCTACAAGGTTGCCGAAAAACATTGTCAATATGGAGATGAGGAAAAACGCTTGAGAAATGAGCTGGGAGTTGCCGTATATGCCGTAGGACGCGAATACAATCAGGAATATTTCAAGGATCGCTATGAATGAAACTTTCTTGTTGATGCCGGCCATTAGCGCAGTTACGTTACCTGGCGCCCCATCATAAACATCCGGAACCCAAAGATTGAATGGGAACGCGGCGCTCTCTATGGACAATGCCGCTACGAACAGAACAAGTGACAATCCGACAATGAATTTGCCTGCTCCTGCCGCCGCGATGCCTACCAGTGACAGTGAGCTGTCATATGGCAGCAGCAATGCAAGCGCGACTACAAATATTGCAGTGGATATCGCACCTAGCACAAACAGCTTAAGCGCCGGCTCCAGGTATTTCTTGCCGTAGGACAGTATCATGAACACCGTGGACAGTATGACAAACTCCAAACCTACGATTATCGCTATTATAGAGTAGGCAAATGCTACCATGAAGAGGCCAAGCATCACAAACGACACAAACATCGCGGTCTCGGCCTGCGGCTCGGAATCAAACGAGATGAGAAGGATTAGGAATATTCCTATGGAAAGCGCGCCGAATAGCAGCTCTGAAAATGCATTTGCTTGGAACAGATACAAGAAATTGGAATTATATCCGGATAGTAGCATGCTGAATGAAGTTATTGCTATAAGTGCGACGGCTGCAATCTCCACCACTTTGTATATTCTCCTTTTTCTCGAGAGGAGAGTGAAAAGCGAGAAAAGCACCATAAATGCTATCAAAACCAAGAGTATCGCAGGAATCCCAGCTGGCAGTATTTGTTGCATGCTCTTACCCTATACAACCCCTCCAGAGTTTATCAGATTCAATGCCACAAAAGGCAGTATTCCGAAGAAAAATATTGCCGCTAGCAGCACCGCATACCCCATTTTTTGGCTTATCCCTATTGTAGCTGCTGCCGGGGTTGCGCGTCTGTTTGCAAAGAAAGACTTATTTATAACAAGGTACATGAACGCGCCTAAAATTATCAGAGAAAACAGCGGTATTATGCCGTAGATGCCAAAAGCGCTTGCCCCGCCTATGAAAATCAATACATCGGCTATGAATCCGGAAGTAAGCGGGACGCCCGTCATTATAAATATCCCTACAAGGAAGGCGTAGGCCGTGAACTTTGCTCCTTTTGATATTCCTCTAAGCATATCGATTTTCCTTTCGTGGAATATGTGCTCTATAGCGCCAACAGACAGGAACATCAGTGCCACCACCAGGCCATGTGATAGCATCCCAAATACCGCCCCGGACTGGCCGATGTTAGTCATCGTGGCTATAGCGAATAGAACAATCGACATTTCAACTATTGTAGTGTGGGCTACCACTCTTTTTAAGTCGGATTGGCGCATTGTTAGGAATGCCGCGTAGAACGCCGAAAATGCCGCGAGTATTGCTATATAATACGAGAACGAGCGTGCCACAGGCATTGTGGCGAATATAAGTATCATGCCGAAGCCTCCGAATTTTGTGACTATGCCGGACAAAACCATGGATCCCTGCGTTGATGCCTCTGAATGCGCGTCCGGGAGCCAGGTATGCAACGGAAATACAGGGATGTTTATCATGAACGCTATGAAGAAGAGTATGAATATTGTCTCCTGTATGTATAATGGCATTTGAGCGTAGAGGCTGGACAGCGAGTATATGTTGAGGGTGTGGGCAGGCGCATAGAAGTAAATCAGGATGATGCCTGCAAGCAATAGGGCGCTGGCGAAAATTTCGTAAAGTATGAATTTGTACGAAGCAATTCTCCTATTCGCAGAGCCGAGTATATTTATCATGAAAAATGGCGCGATTATCCCTATGTCCCAGAATATGAAAAAGACAAAGAAGTTTCCGGAAAGGAAGAGTCCGGAAACGCCTGCTTGGAAAAGGAGGAGGAGCAGGCTGGCCGTCCTCTCCTTCTCTCTATTAACATTGCCAGCAAATGCAGTTACAAAAAGCACTATAGATGCCATCAGCAGCAGGATCATGGATGTGCTTCCCGCGTTCAGGCTAAATCCTATGTTCAATGCGGGTATGTAGTTGTACGATTGCGCTATGCTTCCAGAAGTCATCACGCTCAGGAAGAAATATACGGCGAGGATCAGACCTATAAACGTGGATGAGACGGATAGTTCTTTAGGGTGGGATTTAAATGCTGCGGCAGCAGCTAGGAATGCTGCAGGAACGATGATCATCAGCAATAAAGGGATCATACTAAAAGCACCAGTAAGAGTAACATCATAAAAATGCCTATTGCAACTGCTGCCGCATAGAAGTTGACTATTCCTGTTTCACTGCGGCGTATCGAATTTCCCAGATCCGCGACCCCAAATGCACCCAGGTAGACTATCCTGTTTATGAAATAATCTATTTCTTCTATAGCGGTGGAGAGGGCCCTGGTGCCTTTTGCAATTGCGAGGTATGCTGCATTGACAAAAAATCCCTTGGACAGGAAGTTCCTGGTCCTGCTCCTTTCCCACGCCAACCCGGCAAGCCTCCAGAAGAGCAGATACGCGCTGAGTATACCGAACCCAGCTCCCGCAGTAAGGACGATTGCTGCGCCTACGTTCACCTCAATGTTGGTGTAGAGAAATAATGCGGTTAAGAAAATCACAAGCGCTGCAAGTATGACTTGCGACACAGTCATTGACTTTGGCTGCGATGCGTATTTCGCCCTGAGCCTTATCTCTGAATCCTTTTTCTCATTCTTTTCTGGGATGAAGAGCCACCTGAAAATGTAGAAGCCGGTGGCGAAGTCGAGCACTATAAGCACAATATACACCGTACTGTTTGATAGGCCTGCAGAATCTACTGCAAGTTTTCCGAAAAAGCCGCTGAATGGGAATATTCCGGCTATTGACAGTGCACCTATCAGCGCGGTTGCGAAAAGCAGGCGGTTCTTGCTGAACGAGGACACTTTGTACAGGTCAGTCTCTTCATCGTTAGCCTTCATTATACTGCCTGCATTCATGAATAGCAGCGCCTTGTATAATGCTTGGACTATGAATAGCACCATTGCTGCGGCAAGAGCATTTAGCCCTATCGCAATAAACATCAGCCCCAAATCCTCTATTGTAGAATACGCCAGTATCTTCTTTATGTGGGTAGAGCCTGCAGCATTAAGGGCTCCGATTACTGCGCTTATAATACCGAAAACAAGAATCATGTTTAGCAGCCCGAGCTGCGCCAGTATGGGGAGCAGCAGCGCGACAACAAAAACTCCTGCCTTGACCATTGTAGAAGAATGCAGGAATGCAGATACCGGAGTTGGGCCCTCCATGGCATCCGACAACCATTCGTGGAATGGGAACTGCGCAGATTTAGTAAATGCGCCGAGTATTATCAGAACGAACGCTGCTACGATGCTGATCGGAACAGTGCTCATTGCTGCGATTTCGGATATCATCGTAGAAAAATTGAAGGTGTTCAAGGATGCGAATATTACAAGTATGCCGGAGAGCATCATCATGTCTCCTATTATTATCGTGGTTATCGCTTTCCTTGCGGCGTACTGAGGCGCGTCCTTGTTTGTCCAGAAGCCTATCAGCAGGTAACTCGTTATTCCAAGCCCCTCCCACGCTATGAATAGGGTTATGAAGCCTCCAGATACGGCAAGCAGCATCATTGATGCGGCAAAAAGGCTCAACTCTGCGTAGTACCTGCTGTTTTCTTCCGGAACATCCATGTATCCTATAGAGTAAAAGAATATCAGTGGCGAAATCACCGCAACTACAGCAAGAAGCACCTGGTTTATGTACCCGAATGAAAGCGAGATGGCGAATGTGCTATGGAACGCAGTAAACCATTGTAGCTGCCCTAACTGTATGGTATTCTGTTTTAGAAATGCAAAGAGGGTTAGCAGCGATGATGCTACTGCACCCCCAAGCCCTGCATATTTGGAATAGCGCCAGGCCCCGCTTGAGAAACTGCAGATAAATGCTGCAAGCGCTCCGAGGAGCAAAGGCAACAACAAGTATAATAGGTACATTTTATCTTTCCTTTAGGTGGGATAGTTTTGTAACATTCAGATCCATTTTGAACCTTGATAAGTATCTGTAAAATACAACTAGGGCTATGACATCAATCGCAGCAATGGCCCATATCACAAAGAGCAGTGGCAGGATCGTTGCGCTGTTGGAATATCCATACAGCGAGACGGCCAACAGCGAAGCTGCGATAAGCATTATTTCTATTGAAAGGATCACTACGACGAGATGGCGCGATGCAATGACACCGCCTATGCCAGATGATAGAAGGGCGATTCCGATAACGATGAAGTATTCTAGCATCAAATCACGCTGAGCCTCTTAAGCAGTTTTATCGCGCCTATTCCGATGCCGAAAAGCATTATCATTATGGCATATATGGCAAGCAGGGAGGGAGCCGATGAGAATGACCCTGCTATTGCATTTGCAGAATATGATCCGGGCAATGCCGATGCGGAAAGGCTTGAGAGCCCACCCGATTCCTGAAGGCCGTAAAATATCAAAGCGAATATGGCTATGGACGAAATCGCCAGGACGGGCCAGTTCACGTGCTTGAACCCAGAATATGGCGCAGAGCCAACTCCGATGAAAAGGTATGTTGAAATCCCTCCGACCATTATGAAGAGCTGAATTACTGCAAGTATGGGCTGATTGAGCGCGAGGAACAGAAGGGAGTTCATAAAGAAGAGCGCAGATATCGCAACAGCGATGTGTGAAATCTTCTTGAAATAGAATACCAGCAGGGCGGATAGCATGGCTAATACTCCCAGAATCGCACCTATTACATAAATCATCGCTACAACCTTACTTGAGGTCCTCGGGGCGCTTTATGTATTCTCTTCTATCGAACCTCTCAAAATCGTAGTCTTTTGTAAGCACGAGGCATTCTGTAGGGCAGACCTCTTCGCACAGTGCGCAGAAAAGGCATCTTTCGAGGTTGATCTGCGGCATCTTTTTTGTCCCCATGTTTGTCTCGGTATCAACCATCTCTATTGTTTGGTTGGGGCATATCCTGGCGCACGCGGCGCAGCTTATGCATGTTTTCATGTCAAGTTTATGCACTCCCCTGTAATTGTCCGTCACCGCCTCCCTGTTTTCTGGATATTCTAGGGTGGCTGGAGAACGCAGCGCTTCCCTGAAAACCGCGGTTATCGGTTTTATTACGCCCATCTGACCACTAGTGCACAAACAATACGAATGTAAGTAATAAATTAGCTACTGTGAGGGGCAAGAGCGCCACCCAGCCCAGCCTTAGAACCCTATTTATCTTCATCCTCACCATTGTGGCCCTTACCACTATTATGAATATGGATACTGCTGCCGTCTTTATTATTGTCCATGCGAACGGAGGCAGTATGCTTGGGCCGAGATAGCCTCCTAGGAAGAGTACGGATATCAGGAGCGCGCCTGTGAAAAGCCTGACGTAATCAAGGGAAAGCACAAGCGCATAGTACGGAGCGCTCACGTCTGTTAGCCAACCTGCTATGAGCTCGCTGTCGGCTTCCCTCAGATCAAATGGCGCTCTTTCAAGCTCCGCGAGCATTATTACAAAGAATACGACGAATCCTATCGGCATGAGGAGGGCGAACCAGTAATGGCTCTGCGCCGCTATGATGGTCGAGAAGCTGTAGCTGTTCGCAAGCATTGCGACTGCGACTATAACTAGAACCAGGGGGATTTCATAGCTAACCAGCATTGCAACGGATCTCATAGCGCCTATGGATGCAAATTTATTCCCGCTGGTCCATCCGGCAAGGAAGAGGAGCAGCGGAAGGAAAGAGAGGATCATGAACACCACTATAAGCCCTATGCTTGTGTTGACGCCCACAAACGTCTGTGTCAATGGAATGAATGCTATGGCCATGATGAATGCGAAAATCATCATCGGTATGGTGAATTGGAAAAGGCGCTTGTCTGCGTTTGCCGGAACGATGTTCTCCTTGCTCAGCAGCTTTATCAAATCTGCAAGGTTTTGTAGTATCCCGAATTTGCCTACATATGTCGGGCCGCGGCGAGATTGCATCCTTGCTATGAACTTCCTCTCGAACCACCCCATAAGATATCCGAAAATGCCCACTATGAGGAGTAGGGCTATTGCGAAAACGACCAGGGCTATTATCAGCGATATCGGATTGAGAAGGGGGTTTCCTATAATGCCGCTAAGGAGGCGTTGCGCAGAGTTGAAGTAGCTCTGTATCGCTGCGGAGCTTATCTGTAGCATTTTGACCCATTTGCCTTTACATCAAATCTTTTTATTCGTTTGCTGTGAATCATCTTCGTGGTGTTTTGCTAAGCGAATCGGCAAAGAGGATACTGAAAGAGGGGGAGATAAGGATAAGGGTAAAAAGGACCGGTATGTACCAGTTTCAGGTATTCAAAGTAAGAATGGTGGATCTGGGGCAGGAAAAGTTTGCGGAGCTATATCTCGACAGGGTTTTGGACATGGCTGAGCTGAAAAGAGTTGCGGAGGAAACAGGGTTGCCGGTAGAAGCGCAGAACGGAAGGGCGTTTCCGGAAGGGAAGGGGGCAAAGGACTTTGTAGTCTGACTTTAGACTGCGAGATTGCTGATGTTGAGAGTGCCGTTGTCAATCCTAGTATTGCCATTAACGGTGTAATTTATCGCCAAGGTATATGTTGTGGATGCGGCCACTATCGGCACAGGCAGGTTGTAGCATGTCGTTGTGATATTCACAGTTTCACCGGGCTTCAGGGTGCTATTGAGTATTTGCTCCCCGGTCATGCCCTGGAATACGCAGGATATGCTGTTCAACTTTGCCTGAGAGGGCATGTTGTTGGTTATTGCGAGGCTTGCGGCACTGCTTGTATGGTCGAATGACAGCACGCTGCACGACAAGGCCGTAGTGGAATTCGGCAGGGAGCATGTATTCTTGAATGCTGGGCTCCATTTCATGCTGCTGTTGCTCAGTTTGAGGGATTCTAACAATGCCAGTCCGTTTTCATTTGCGATTTCGAGGTTGCTCTGGTTTATGAAGGAGTAGAGGGATGCGGTGTAGTTATTTGTTATGATTGTTTCATTTATGAGCCCAAGGTCTGTTCCGGAGCTGCCAGTTGGAGATACGTAACTAGAGCATATGCTCGTGTTGCTGCTGTTGTATATAAGGCCATAACAGGTTGGTATTCTTGCACTTATATTGACTTCGGGATTATTCCTCTGCACATACGCCATGTAATATCCGTATATATTGCTGAACATTTTTGCGATGCCAACGTTCCCGCCCGGACTGTAAGAGAGGGACTGGCCCATGTATGATGCGTTGATGTACGTGAAATTGTTGAATATGCCGCGTATGCGTGGAGTGGAATTTATCACATTCGAGATTGTTGGGGATATTGTGTTATTGTAGGTCGCATTGGATATGCTCTTGCACGTGGATGGCGCGCTGCCGTTGTAATACGATACAATCTTGGTCCATCCTCCCGAATAATAGAAGCACATGCTCGTGCTGTTGCTTATCTTTGCGTACGCCCCTGTCACGCCATTTATGCTGGCTGTTTGCTGCGGCACGCTGAAGCTTCCTGCGATTATTGATATTTGGCTAGGATTGAGGGTTCCCTGCAGCCATATGGAGTAGGCTGATGCGTTATGGCTATAGCGCGCTTGTGATATAGATGCGTCGTTTATTGTTGATGCTAAGTCCTCAAACACTTTCGCCATTATCTTTCCGGATGGACCTACCATGTTATTTATTAATGTAATATTATAGCCCTGCGCAAGCTCTTGCGTCAGTGTTATCCCGCCGTTCAACAAGTATGTCGTTTGGGTTTCCGTTATGTTTGCGTTGGGTATTGAGGTGTAGGGGTTGGCCTGCTGAGGATTACTCACGTTTATGGTTATGCTGCTCTGCGCTGCCTGCCTATTCGCTATCTGAAATACGTCGCCAGGGTCTGCAATGGCCCGGAACTGGTATGTGCCATTAGAAGGGTATATGTAATTTGCCGTTATGTATGTGCCTACCCGCCCCGGCAGCGTCATCTTGTACGATTCGAACGGGTTGCCATTAAGATAGAGCAGAAGAGGCAGGCCGGATATCTCGCTGCCTCCCGTGTTATTCACGTATATCCTAAAGCCGGATTCCTGATACGGGTACATCGTACCTGTGGAATTTGTGAGCAACGTCACTTTTACATTATAGCTTGCGCTCCTAGCGGAATTTATAAGCACTGCCGCAACTGCCGCGACAACTATCAGCGTTATTATCAGGTAGACAGCGATTGTTTTGTTGTCCATCTCATTGCCTATTTTTCAGTTCCCGCATCACTGTTGAAATTTTGTCCTTTACGGGCTGCACTTCGGATTCGAAGTACCTGTTTACCCATGCCTCTTCGTTGTACTTCTCGTCCCCATCTACGTTTGAAAGGAAGTATGTACCTTTGGAGTTATTCACCACGTTCGCCTTCTTCAGCTGCAGAAGGTGGTACCTCAGGGTCTTTTCGTTTATGGGCTCCCAGTTCTTTGATATATAGTCTGAAAGCTCCTGAACTGACGGGTCCCTCCTCTCGATGAACTGGAAGTAGAGGAGTGAATCGAGGACTGCTATCGCGCTCAGCCTCGATTCCCCGGGATTTATTATGCCAAGAGCGAGAGCAAGCCATCTTACAAGAGACCTGCGGGTTTCGAGAACCTCCTTGGTTATTATCATATTGCGCAGGGTGATCTCGCGCTCTATGAGCTTGGATTCGTTGAGTTCCACGGATAATCACGATAATATGTTCTGTTGCTGCGGCAAAGTATTTAAGCGATTCCTTTGATTTCGCTTTTTGATGCGGCAATGTGCGTAAAGACTAAATAAATTTGCTTCATTTCAATCTAGACCAGTTTATCGGTGCTTTGTTGGTGAATGTAGAGATAAATGCGGCGTTTGAACCTGACACTTTGAAAGCGTATGCGAAGAACGAGGCATTTCTTGTCATATCGGTAAAGAACCTGCATGCCAGCTCGTCTTACTGGTGTGAGTGCGATGTCTTGGTTAAATCGCCGCTCTCGCTGGCGCACGACAGGGAATTGGAGAATGGAAGGACCAGGATCGGCATCGCGAAACCTGGAAGCTCGATAGAGAAGAAGATAAAGATTTTCACAAGGCCGAACAACTTCCCTGACGATTACCCTGTAGGGATTGTGGCATACGTGTATGAGGAGGACGGCACGATTGGGGAGAGGATCGAGCACAAAGCTGCGGTTCCGTGCAAGGAGGGGGTTACCGCACCGTGAAGCCTGGGAAGCCGCCTTTTGTAGGAACCTGCTCCTTTCCTAAGATGTCGATCTTCATCACGCTTGGTCCGTTACTATAGTCTATGTTTATCCCCTTTACAAATTTTTCCAGCGTAGTGTCATCAGAATCGGCTACGATCTCCACGCTGCCATCATCGTTGTTCTTGACCCAGCCGGTTACGCCCAGCCTTTTTGCGGTCTTTGCTACGAAGTACCTGTAACCCACCCCCTGTACCTGGCCGTGCACCCTGATGAAAATAACAGACACTGCCGCACCTCACTTTCTAAACGATTCGTAAATCTCTGCTATTCCTCTAAGCATTATGTATGCGACAAGCAGCGCAACGAGCAGGTAGCCGGGGACGGCGGGCGCATTCAATACGTATACGAGTACAAGGTACGAGAAGGTTATCGCTTTGAGCGCTCCTACTCCAAACCTGCCCGCCTTTGAGCCGTATACTACCCTTGCGAAGGTGCTTTTCATCTTTGAGGACGTTCCCTTTGCGCCCATGAATGCGTCAACAAACGAGTGTCTCAGCACGATGATGAACAGCAGCCATAGCGGCAGTATCCCCACGTATGTGAAGATTATCCAGAATATGTATTCTGTTGCCCTGTCGCCTGCGACATCTATCCTTGCGCCGTATTTCGACTGCTTTTTTAACGATGGCCTCAGCTTCTCTACGTATGAACCGAGCTTTTTGTCACCTGATGCGTATCTTATGTAATCGAATATGCCGATTTTGCCTCGGCTGGCCGTGTTTATTGCGAAGAATCCGTCTATCGCATCTAGGACGAACATCACAATTATTCCTATAACCACCAGTACTGGGCTGAATTTCGCGAGTATGGCATAGGCTATCGGAAAAACCAGGATGGTGCGAAACAGCGTTACGGCGTCTGCCCTGTTCATCGAATCATTTCATTCCTCAAAGTATAAATTAGGCTAGCATTCAAAGGCCGTGCGGGGAAGCACGGCCGGGGGAAAAGAGCGATGGGTCTCGCTCGAAAAACAAAGCGTCAGGGGAGTACCGGGCCGTAGAAGAGCTGCGGTGCGAAGCTGGTCAGTATTGCGCTACTGAAGACTATGGCTATCAGGAATACCAGGAACAACGTAACAAGGTACACCACGAATGCCTCAGTCCTGTTTATCTTCTGCTGGTTTGACAGCGCGATTATTGCCACTATGAATCCCCATACTGTTATTATAGGCAGCATCACATAGCTTACAACAGGTATGAACAACAGCCAGTAGAGCACAAGTGCAGGAAGTGCGCCGAACATTACAGCTGTGAATGTGCTGTGTATGTCCTTCTTGAATGCCCTTAGGAAGAACTTTCCTATCAGCTGGTATACCAGCGAGTCTATGAAAATGGCTATGGGTGGTATGATTAGAAGGAAGAGGACGTCAGCTAGGAAGACAGATGCCACAACTCCTATCAGTGGTGCCAGGCTTCCTATGAATCCATCGAATACTGTGAAGTACCTTGCTGGGCCGCAACTTATGCCAGCTATCTGCGCAGACGAAGCAAGGCAGCTTGTAGCTGTCGCATAGCTTCCGTACAGTACGGAGCCGACAATAAGGAACAATATGAATGGGATTATGCTCACTGAGTAATAGAGCCTCAATGCCCCTCCTATCGAGTAGCTGCCTTGCGAGTCCTTTCCTGGATGTATAAGGGCGCCAAACCCTTTCTTTAAATCCTCTCCAAATCTGGATCGTGCCACTGAATCACGCTAATACCATCATATGAAAGATTTAAATTCTTATCTGAAGGCTGCATCGTGGCCTGCCGGTTGGCGCAGTGGCAACGACTCACAGCCTTGCTTCACTAAAAGCCGCTCTTTTTCATGCGGCATGTGGGTTTTTGGCGAGATAGAGCTTGTACAGCCAGAATCTGCTGTTTACTTTAGAATCAGGATATTTATCTGAGATCTTTTCCTGCAAAGCTTAGGGTTTTGACTTTTAGACCTGAAGGCATTACAGGCTTAGAAGAAAGTGGGGAAGGGGTGGAGGGATTTGGGACAAGAAAAAAAAGACCGTACAAGGAGACGTGGATGTTCTGGAAGGAACCATCTTTCATTTTGAGAGGGTAGACAAAAGACTCTTTGAAATTAAGCAATTTATTTACTCCTTGCCTACTAGTTTTCATGCCCCCATCTCCACCTTATTATAAGTTATGTAGTTCCATCTATTTATCTGTGGATGCTAATAAGGCGCATATAGTTAGGCGCCTTTATGCTATATTGTAGTATTTTTCACTTTTATCCCGTTTATATAACTTTATTAGTTAACTTATTGCACAATATTTAAATATCTATAAATTTATGATAAGTACATGCAACTGCCAGATGCTGTCCAGAAGACGTTTGCGCAGCTGAGATTAGAGTACCCTTTCTACATTGTACTCAGCAAAATAAACGGAGGGTTCTATGTGTATAGGTCGCATACGTGGTGGGACAAGGAACTGAAGAAGGTTAGGGCAAAAACCGTGTACCTTGGGAGGATAGAGGAGGATGGGAAATTCGTAAAGAAGATAGAACAGCCGCAACCCAGTCCGGTTTACCCTATTGCAGATTACAAATTAGACAAGGTGGACGAAACCTTACTCACATATCTCAGTATGAATTGTAGATATCCAATATCAAAAATCGCTAAAACGCTGGGATTGAGCACGAATGTGTTAGTGAGAAGAAAGCAGAACCTCGAGAGAAGGTTCGGGATAAGGTACCTGGCAAGCATAAACTATCTGAAATTAGGCTATTCTACATATCTCATCTTCGTAAATTTTAAGGACAGGAAGCCAGGTATGGAGGACCTGAAGGAAGCATTAAAGGATGAACCGCATATACAGCTTGCTTTGTCTGCGCAGGGCAGCTACGACCTTGTTCTATACTTACTGGTTGAGAACAGCGCGGTGTTGAACAGCGTTGTATTCCAACTTAGAAATAATGAGCGGCTGAAGGACTACGAATCCATATGGACTGCTGTTGTATTCGACCAGGCCTACGGATATGTCCCGTTAAGGGATCGCTTCTTTGACCTTCTTGAAAAAAATGTGTGGCATCGCAGCAAAACCGGCCCAAGGCCGGCGAGCGATAGCCTCATGCAAAGGGAATTTCTGGTCCTTAGAGAGTTGAATACTGATGGGGGCAAGCCCTTCTCCGATATAGAAAAGAAATATAATCTAGGCCATGGGACGTGCAGATACGTTTTTGACAAATTAAAAGAGAAGGAGCTTTTGTGGAGATCGACTTTGACTATGGAAGGCTACAACGTTAAGTACCAGGCGATGATTTTGGCGACTGTAATAAACGAGGGGTCATTTTTGAGAGATAGGCAAAGATTTCTGCATTTTATAATCAAAGACTATAATGCGCCTTCGAACAGGTTTGCGTTGGAAGGGGACACGCTATCTCCAGAAGGGAAATTGTTTATTATGCCTGTGCTTAAAGAGGGGGAATTGGAAACCGAAATCGAGTGGCTGCGCTCGCAAGTGAGTGGGATAAAATTGGAGTCGGCAATAGTTACAAACGTGCTTGTCGGGGAGTTGTGCTATAGGAAGATGGATAATGCCAACTCGGAGCAAATGAACACGCTAATCAAAGAGTACAAGGAAGAGCGGCCTAAAAACTCTATAGATTACTCTGCTGACTAAGCAGTGCACGAAATCATTTTATAAAAAGCTTCTAACCGAAGGAAGTCGGTGTCTTTAGCCCCCGCCTCCGCCTCCGCCGCCTGAGCCTCCGCCTCCTGGCGGTTTCTCTGGACCATCTTTTGCCATGATTTCACCTTTCGATATTGTATATTTTCCGTAGAAGGTTTAAATAACTATCTATATGCTATGACAGGGGGCGTTTGGCCAGTTTTCCAGCGCTTTTATGTCTATAACTTCTATTTCGTTATTTGTGTAATAGCTGCTGTAGAATTGGTATGCCTTGCTGTTGACGAACACTATGGTCTTGCTGAACTTCCTTTTCCTGGATTCCAACATCTTTGCCGTGCTTCTGTATGATTTCCTTCCTGTCTCGTATTCTATCGCGACCTTTTCGTTGCCGATGTATGCTATTATGTCAGGTCCCATTAGGTTGCCCAGGACGTAGTGCCTTATTCCCAAGTTAGAGAGCCTTTTTGAAATCGTTCCTGT
>JAJYVY010000038.1 GCA_021791775.1 Microcaldota archaeon
AAGCTAAATCCCGGATTTACTGCGAACTTGTAATGGTGTTTAGTAATACTTCTAGCGCTCTTTTCATTAAAATTCTTGTGTCTGTCTCATCATCGGGATTCAACCCAAGAATCCTATTGCAGTGCATATGAATTATACTGTTGTATATATTCATAAGTGTATTCGAAAGGTTTCTATCTCTTTGCAGCTTAGATAGCCTTTCCCCCAATTCTGGAAGTTCCTTCATAATGTCCAAAAGTTTGTTGAATTCGGCTCCAAGACTTGAAGGTCGTGATATTCCTGCCCTACGAATAAAGATTTCCACGATCTAACCTTCAACAGAATGCGATAGCCGGGATTTGAACCCGGGTTATTGCCTTGGCAAGGCAATGTCCTACCAGGCTAGACTACTATCGCACATGCAGATTATATGGCACAAATCTATAAATACGGTGCAGCAGCCGGTAGTGACATCCCTCCACCGTAAATGGTATGGGCTCCATCTGCACTATGCAAAAGGAAAATGGTATTCAATCCCATGCCGCCACAGAACCAATAAAAGCTTTAATTAGGAAGCTAAATCAGATCAGATGGCTGAAAAGGTAGAGCTTGACGCATGGAAGTCAACAGCACCGGACACCGAGAAGGGCGAGGTTGTAAGTAGGCTCATAAAGCAGTTCGGGCTATCGACATTCACCGAGCGCGAAAAGGAAAGGTTCGACAGCCCGCTTTTCAGGCGCGGGATTGTCATTGCACACCGCGACTTCGGCCTTATAGAGAAGTGCATAGACGAGGGCAGGCCATTCATACAGATGACAGGGATAGCATGCTCCGGCCCAATGCACATAGGCCATAAGGTGGACATAGACCTCTTTCTGTTTTTCAAAAAGATGGGGGCAAAGTGCTATTACTGCGCAGCAGACATAGATGGCTATGTCTCGCGCCCGGATGAAAGGGTACCAAGCCTGGAAAAGGCGAAGGAGATCGCGGTCGATAACGTGGCGGATGCGCTTACGCTGGGCATAGACAGGCGAGATGTATATGTGCAGAGCAGGAAGGAGCCAAGATATTACGAGTTTGCGTTCGAGCTCTCGAAGAAGTTCACGTTCAGCACACTATACGCGATATACGGCAATGACTACAGCCCAGGAAAGCATTCGGCCAACATGCTGCAATACTCTGACATACTGCACCAACAGCTCAAGGAGTTCAACGGCCCGATGCCCTCATTGACTGGAATAGGAGTGGATCAGGATCCGCACGCCAGGGCAGTTCGGGATATTGCGGTGAAACTTCCGTACAACCTAGTAACGCCGTCATTCATCTATTTCTCATTCCAGCCGGGATTGCAGCTTGGCAACAAGATGAGTTCATCTGCGCCGTCAAGCACGATACTGTTTAGCGACACCCCGGATCAGGTGAAAAGGAAGATAATGGGCGCCTATTCTGGCGGCAGGGATACGCTTGCAGAGCATAGGAGGAGCGGTGGGGTGCCGGAGATCGACAGGGCATTCCAGATACTAAGGTACCACCATCCTGATGATAAGCTGGTCAACGATATATATTTGAGGTTCAAGAGCGGGGAGATGACATCTGGGGAGTTGAAAGAGAGGGTGGTCGATTTCACCACCAAGCTCATAAAGAGGCATCAGGAGAGGAAAAGGAAGATGCTGAAAGCGGCTGAGAAGATTGTTCTTGGCTGAGCCGGATTTGATGCAAATGACGGCAAGCGAAGTAGAATGTGCAGGAGCCCGCAAGCTGCACAAAATACGGGCTGACGAGAGCACAGCTAACGCTACAACTACATTGTAACGATTGAAGAAATGCAGATTCAGGAGAGTATCTCTCCAATTGCAAATCTCTCTTTCACTTCCGATATTCTGACCTTCACCGTGTCGCCCTCTTTGGCCCCTTTTATGAAGATCACGAATCCGTCCTTCTTGGCTATGCCGTCTCCTTTCGATGCTACCGCTTCGACCTTCAGCTCAACTTCGTCGCCGACCTTTACAGGTTTTGGCGCGCCGCCGAATCCGCCGAATCCGCCTCGTTCCCTTCTTCCACGGCCTTCATCAGAGTAGCCGCTGCTTCCTTCTTCTTGGTCCATATATTCACTTTTGTTTTCTTTTACGTCAGAATTAGAGCCATCAGAGATTCCATAAAGATTCCTTCAGACCTTCCTTCTTCCGTATTAATATAAGGCATCCCAGAATATAAAAAGCTATGCCCGCACGCGCCCTGCAGGAGGGAACGGTGAGCCGGCATCCCAGCCTGGATAAACGCATTGCGGCTGTGAAAGTGCCCAAGCGCATCAAAAGATTATGAGCGTTATCGCAAACGTTTAAATCTTTGTTCTGATATCCTAATATCGCGGCCATGGTGAAAATTTGGAGAACCATAGCGAAAACTACAAGCTTAGGCACAGCACACGCTGGATATATTCTACATTGCCGGCAAGCATAGCTATGGGGCCGATTTCCACAATCATAACACTATACATACTGCAGCTCGGCGGGACTGTAATAGATGTATCGTACGCGATAGCGCTGGCGGGCGCTGTCGCGATACCCGCAGCGCTCTTCTGGGGGGTGGTAAGCGATGTATTCCAGCGCAGGAAAGCCCAGATAGTGGTGGCGTATGCAGGGCTTGCTGTGCTGCTGGTTGCATTTGCATTGCTGCACAGCGTCGCGGGCATAGTGCTTACATATGGCCTGTATGCATTTGTGACTGCCGCAAGCGCAACCCCGCAGAACCTTCTCGTTATGGAAACAAGCCAGAAGCAAAAATGGGCGCGCTCGTTTTCGAGGCTTCAATATATGGCGAGCCTGGGGTCGACTATAGGGTTCACAATTGCGGTTGTGATAGCCAGCCTGCTCTCTTTGAAAGAGCTCATGCTGGCTTTAGCGGCCATGGCGGTGGTATCGGCGGCGCTAACCGTACTGCTCGTCTATCAGCCGCAGGAAAAAATGTCCAGAGAGGGGTTCGCAAGTAACCTTTATGCGTTTATGTCTAGGATTTTCGTCAGCCCGGTCATGATACTGAGAGTTCCTACGCTGTCAAGGATCAGGCGGCTGTGGGCGAAGATGCACGGCTCCACATCGGACTATGCAAAATTGGCCATAATATATGAAGCCATATTTGTCTTCTCTCTCGGCTCCGGCCTTTTCAACACAGCATACCCTGCAGGCCTTGACCAGGTTGGGCTGACCCAATCGAATGTATTTCTTGTGATTTTGTCTGGCATGGCGATACAGGCGGTTGCGTTTTACATCCTTGGGAAGAGGTCAACGGATGGGAGGAAGCTTCCGACTATTGTAAATTCCCTCTCCTTGCGCTCCGCATCCTACATAGTAATAGGGGCGGCATTCATTTTCTACAGCAAGATAGGGGCGTTGATAACAGGTCTCATCTTTTACCCTATAGCCAGCGGCATTGCGTACGCTTTCTATTACACAGCATCCAACACCCTCGTATTTGATTCATTGAAAGGCATAGGAAGGGGGAGCGCGCTGGGCGCATATACGGCATTGATGGGTGTAGGGACATTCCTTGGGGCGTTGATATCCGGGTATTCCGCATTCTACCTGGGATACTGGGTGACTTTCGTAGTTGGAGGCATACTTATGCTCGGCAGCGGCATGATGTTCGCACGGGTAAGAAGGCTATAGGCAAACGGCCTGCCATCAGTATTGGAATGGCTCACCCTTTGCTGGGCGGCATGTCGCCGTGATGGGTTCGGCACTCTAAAACCTCTGCGAACCTGGTCAGCATCCTTATCGCGGCATCGAGGTTGTGCTTCGATATCTCCTCTACGTTTATCCCCACAGGCACTTCTACATGGTGCTCCTTTCTTTCTGCCGTCACTCTTTTCCAGATCTTTTCTGCATTCTCTATCGACCTGCCGGCGCTTTCCTCATGGCGGCCCTGCACTATCATCTTCTCCTCCGCGTCTTCGGGTATCTCTGCCCCCAACCATCTTGCAAAGTCTATGTCGCCGCTGTCGGACAGTGGCGCGAAGCTGAGCAGAACCGTGGCGGGCCTTACTCCGTGCTGCTCACATAGATGGCCGTACTCCCTTAACAGCCCTATTATCGAATCGCTCTCGAACAGCAGCTGCGTGGTGAAGAATCTCGCCCCTGCCTTTGTCTTCTCCAGCATCCTTGCAGCTTCGCCCTCCCTCTGCGGTATCGTTATGTTTCCTATAAGGCTACTGCCATCGTTCCGCAGCATCTCCATTGCCGCCATGTTCGCCGCCATGACCGATGGCCCGGGGTATCTTATGTGCCTGCTGGCACCCCCGACTATGACTATGTTGTCTATGCCTTTGCTTTTCGTCTCAGAAAGCCATCTCTGGAATTCTTCCTCAGAATTTAGGTGCACCACCACCTTGTTCACTATTGCATCTTTTCCTATCGCATTCGCGATCCTTGACGCAAATGCAACGATATCACCGCTTCTATAGTACGGCTTCCCGTCATGGTTCACATCTATAAGCTCAGGCACATTTACCGCATCGAGCCTGCTTATTCCCCTGAGCAGCCCTATTATCTTGTCGGCCCTTGTGGTGCTGGCATCGCCACCCCTTGCCGGAGGGGCAGGCTCGAACACCAATGGCATATCGTGCAGCACATCTTTGAGCCCTATTGTCCCGTTTGCCGTTTTTGATTGCCCATCCATCGAATCTTCTTCTAATTTTTGAAATGCATTTAAATTCAACACATTATTATCCGTGTAGAGGACTACGATATCTGTCTTATTTGTTTGGATATTGGAAATGCAGGCCACGCGAGCTACTGGGAAGTTCGCGGCCCGATGCCCTTCCTATTGAACCAGGTCGAACAATGGCAGCCCTTTCCTCTTTTGCGATGCTCCGCAGGTTATCTGCGAAGCCGGACTGGAAATGGATGGATAGGGATCCCT
>JAJYVY010000005.1 GCA_021791775.1 Microcaldota archaeon
CGTGCCTTTGCTGATCTATAAGAGCCCAACTGGTATAATCTATCGTTGTATCCCGCACACCTATGGGTGCTGTTTTCTCTGCTGCCATTTTACCCCCTACTTTTTCCAAGACAATATATTTATACCCATTGCATATAAAGCCCTTTTTCGAGAGCAACAGAAAGAGTATCCTAGTTTTGCTAAGAGAATTGAAGAAAGTCCAGGGCTACTGTGGTTCCCACATGTCGGCTGGAGCATGCCAATGATTGAGTTCCCTTCAGAAAGCATATCCGCAATGCGCCATAGCTTGCTCTAGTCGAAGAGATGATATGTTTTATCAGCGCCAAATTCCAAATAAAGTACAACCTTCTTCATCAGCATCAAGTGGTATCGGGTCCTTGCCTACAACCTTGGTCTCTCCTGACACAGTAAAGAGTTTAGCCCCATATGGTAGTTTCTTTATCACTTTAGGAGTCAGCGCAAGGAATTCGGGTTCGCTAGCGGTTGTAAATGGCATGCCGTATGTGCTTCTCCACCGGCAGCCCATATCAAGAAGGAGGTCTGTGTCTGGAATACCATACCGCAGTTGGCCATCATACAGTAGTTCGCAGGAGGTGCGTGGAAATCCCTGTGGGTCAGAGCCTCTCAAATACGCCATAAATCTTCTCAGCAGCGGATGCTCGAACGGTTGAAGCACTTCGTGCTTTGAAACGGGTTGCGGCGGCGCCGTAGTTTCTCTTTCCATCCTCTCACGCTGCTACCTACTTTATTTAGATATAAATACCTTCCTTCGCCTCTGGCTTTGCACTTAAAGTCTAACTTGCACTTTTATTCTTGAGTTTGCATTTTTAACATTCATATCTTTGGCTTAAAAATGCAAAGCCCGCATGCAGACAAGGTATAAATATCTCCATAAATAAAGCCCCACCTGGGATAAAATGGCAGAGAAAACAGCACCTAAGCTCACGAAGCCTGCAGAGGCGCCATACGATACATTGATAAAAAGGGCCAGCCCGGCAGTCTTGCTTGCCGTAGCGGAGATGGAGGAGGTATGCGAGCAAGTTACTCTAAATGCGCTTTTGCGCACGGAAAGGGTAGCCAACGCTCTCTCTAGCATAGAGTCGATATCCAAAACTTCGTGCAAGCCCGACGACACATTGAACATAGTGCTAAACTATCTCATGAGCCAAAGAGTCAATGCCATAGAGCTCAGAGAGGCGCAGCCTAGGGGCGGCAGGCTCTCCATAGGGCTTACCCAATGCGGAAAGAATGCCGTACATGCGATAGATTCTACCAAATGCAGGCAAGCATCAGGGTGCTGATTACCAGATGCCGAGCAGGCGCCTAGACCTGTTCTTATCTCCTTCGGATGCGAAAGCAGTGTAAAAAGCCCCAACGTTTGCCACTGGTATTAACACCCTGTATTTTGCAGGTGAATGCGGGTCTGTTGTCAGCCGCCTTTTCAGGTCTTCCTCCCTTATGGACTGCCTCCAGGCTTGTGCATACGCTATGAAGAAACGCTGCTTCTGAGTCAGCCCGTCGATAACCTTTTCTGCTGTTGGGTCTTTCGCAAGCCTCCTTTGAAGGGCCTCAAAAGCGATGCTGATGCCCCCCATGTCTGCGATATTTTCTCCAAGAGTAAGCTCTCCGTTTATGTGGAAACCTGGCAGCGGCTCCTGTTTCGAATACTCCTTTACTATCGTGTCGGCCTTCTCCTTAAACCTCTCTTCGTCTTCCTTCGTCCACCAGTTGTTAATATTGCCGTCAGAATCGTACTTCCTGCCTTCATCGTCAAAACCGTGGGTTATCTCATGGCCTATCACCGCCCCTATACCGCCATAGTTAACAGCATAGTCCATGCCCGCACTGAAGAACGGCGGCTGAAAGATTCCCGCTGGGAAAACAATCTGGTTTTCAGTAGGAGCGTAGTACGCATTTACTGTGGGCGGGGTCATGTCCCATTCCGTCCTGTCTACCGCCCCCCCAACCCTCATAGCCTGGCGCCGCGATTCGAACTCTGCAGACCTTCGTGCATTTCCGGCGAAGTCGTCCGGCGATATCTTCAACGACGAGTAATCGCGGAATTTTTCAGGATACCCTATCTTTGGTACAATCTTGTCGAGCTTCTCCACCGCCTTCTTTTTTGTAGAGTCTGACATCCAGGCCATATTCTGCAGCCTGCCCCTTACCACAGAGATTATGTCATCCACAAGCTCCAACGCCTTCCTCTTTGCGTCTTCGGTGAAATACTTATCAACGTATAGCTTGCCGAGCGCCTCGCCGATCTCGGAATCGATTATGCTGATGGCCCGTTTCCATCTCGCCCTCTGTTTCTGTTGGCCCATCAAAATCCTTCCGAAGAAATTAAAGTTTTCCTTGTCTACCTCCCTATGCAAGAGCGGCGCATACGCGTGCAGGACATTCCAGTACATGTAGCTCCTCAATGCTTCCACATCCGCTGTATCGAGCTGATTGTTAAGCGCGTCTATAACCTCAGGCTGCGATACGACTATGAACTTGACTTCCGGGACATGGAGCTCCGAGAGATAGCGGCGCAGGGCAAGCCTGCCGTACCTCTTATCCAAATCCGATACGTCTATCCTGGTGTAGTTTTTTTCCGGGTCCCTAAGGTCCTTCCTAGCCCTGCTTTTCTTTGCCAGCGCAGTCTCTATGCTCATGACATTTGACGCATGTTTTTTCGCCGCCTCTTTGTCTACTCCTTTCAGCATGAACATATCTGCCACATGCGGTACATACGCATCCCTAACATTCGAGAATGCTTCGCTGAGATAGTAGTCCCTGTCAGGAAGCGTGAGCCCTCCCTGGTCTATGTAGAAGGCGTATGTCATGCTATCTTTCTGGTCCGCGTCCGAATACGAGTTGAAGAAAACCGGTACGCCTGCAGAATGGAACTGCGGAACAAGGCCTATCAGCTCCTCAATCGAGGATGCCATCCTCACACGCTCCCACATATCCTCTATTGGTGAGAATTTGAGCTCCTCTATGCGTCTTTTATTCATTACAGAGGCGTAAAAGTTTCCTACAAGGCCTGCATACGAGTTCTGCTGTGCAGCGCCTTTTCTCCTGCATCTTTCTGCTATCTTGCGGAGAAGGTTAAGGTTCCAATCTGTCAGCTCCTCGAATGCATTGTAGGATGCCTTGTCTGGCGGGACCGGGTGCGTACGTATCCATCCGCCTGCAGCATACGTGTAGAAATCCTCGATAGGGCTTACTGATGGCATCATATATTCTATAGAGAACGCAGGTGCAGCGTTTTCTTTTCCGGTATGCTCTTCGACATCCAAAATATCAATATGTATTGTACGCTAAATTATAAAATTTGCATGGTGCAGTTATCGCAACCGCGCATTGCCTGATCTAATAATACGGAGCCGGATTTGAAGGCAGTTGGCATTGCCGTATAGCTAAGTATAAAGGCCTTCGAATCTGCCGCAAAGGTAAGCCCTGGAAAACAAAATGGCATCCCTTCAATGAGCCGCTATTCTATCTTTTTAGGCGTCTTGATGTCGGCGCTTCTCCAAAGGTACAGAGATGCTATGGTTCCGTACGGCGCCCATCTTTCTGCAAGTTCAGAGAACTTGCTCCCCGTCGGATAATCCCTCAATCCATACACGTTTTTAATCGCCTTCTTTATGCCCAGATCGTCCCTCGGCACTACGTTTATCCTGCCCAGACTGAATATAAGGAACATTTCTGCAGTCCATCTTCCTATTCCTCTCACCTTGTCCAGTTCCTCTATTATGTCCTCATCTTCCATAATATCGAATTTCTTGAGTTCAAGCCGTCCATCAAGTATGCGCGTGCAAAGGTCCTTTAGATAGGAATATTTTTGCGGGGATATGCCTGCCCCCCTGACTTTCTTCTCCAATGTCTTCAGGAACTTTTTCGGAGACGGCATCCTCCCATTGTAAAGCGCCTTAAGCCCTTTTTCTATTGAATTGCCTGCCGCGCCGGATATCTGCTGGTATATTATCGCACTCATCAACGACTCGTACGAATCCCCGCCCCAGTTTATACTTATCCTGCCCATTCTTTTTATCAGCCCAGCCATGATTTTGTCGCGTCTCGACAGGTGAGCCATGGCGCAGGACCATACCTTCCTATCATATATCGACGGGAAATTGCTCCTCTGCCTTTTTTTCTTTTTTGCTGCCATACGTCCTACTTCACCCCAGAAGCATGCGGCATTCCCACACCCGTAAATGTTGTGGGCTTCCTCTGCACAGTGCAATCTATAATGTTATGCATATTTATACGCATTTCTGCACTCCGCTCTCACCTATGGGAAATGGTCCGTAAAGGCAATCCCAATTAAAAGAGCAACCTTCACAATGGCACTCGGCACATACGGCTTACCTCCTAAAAGGAACGGGCAGCAAAAAGTAACTGGATTTATCGCCCACATTCATTATGAAGAGAGTCTGGTTCAATAACATAATAGAAAATCCATCTATCTTGCCATACGTTTCCGCATCACTTGCGACTCTTGTGTAATTGTACCCGAAATAATTCGCATCCCATGCCATCGAAAAATGGAATGCCGAGGCCCTCAAAGCCGCATCGTATTCATAAACGAGGAGGTTGGTTTTGGACTGCATAGCTAAATATTGGGGGGTCAGTGCAATCAGCGCAATTGCAATAGCAGCCGCGCTTAACGCCAAAATTCCATAAAACGGCATTCAATCACTACAAAGATATACACATTCAGCAGCGCTGCCGGCGCTTTCCCCTACTGGAAAGCAATAGTAATCGGATTCCTTGCATAATGCGGCATTGCCGTATGTTCCGGATCTATTCCCAACAGTTATCTTGATGTAGGTGAGACCATATACATCAGATATGCTTGGCAGTTCGTTGTTGATGCAGATATGGCTCACGTTCCTCATGCACTCTCCAAAATTGGTATCGCTGTAAGATAGCGCTTGCATGTCATATACTGCATTGCTCATTCTCACGGATTCTACCGCCCCAGAAAATGATGCTATGTATGCGAATTCGTAAGAGATGCCCATGGCAACGAAAAGGAGTGTGCCAGCAATCAGTGCCTCAAGCACCGCAGCCTGCGCCTTCATTCAAACAATCCTCACTTCAGAATCCTGCATATAAAGGGTCTGGTTGACTTTCTGATAGAGCGTTCTGTTCATCTCTACAAGAATATTGAAGCTGATGGGGGTTGTGGCGTTGCAGGAATATTCTATTGTGCCATTTACTCCATCTAAGGCACACTGGTCCGATGCCGCTTCTGGGGCGCCTCCTAAAATGGTTTCTTGGCTGTTGAGTGTATTTATCAGGCTTTCTATATAGCCAAGGTTGCCGCCCCCTGTATTGTTGTATGCGGTAAGCTGTTGCACCAAGTCGTACTGCGTTGTCGAATACGCCGAATATGTGCTGATATTCACTGCCCTTGCGTTGCTCCCAGAGTAGATTACCGCATAGGATGAATAGGGCGTGGGGTAGACGTTCTGGCCATATGCCCCCTCCACAGCCGCAGTGCCATAAATTTTGCCGTTATTCCCTATGACATTTGCTGTATCCGCAGCAGAGCTCAACTGCGCACTTAGGTTTAATGTTGAATTGCTAAGATGGAGCGTTATCGAATATGAGTAGCCAAAATTTTGCAAAAGCGTACTCACGTTTATTCCTTCGTTTACGCGTGCAAAGCAGTAATACCTGTCATCGCCGTTCCACGCATATGGGTTGCAGAGCGGATCTCCGGTATCGAACCCCCAGGTATTCAAACCGCACTGCTGGTTCTCCGGCTCTACGTTGCCTGTCCAATCATCATGATATGCGCAGTGCGACCAGTAGGTCACATCATATGCTTCTGCCTGCGCCGATGTCGGATAATCAATTCTCTCGTAATCGTTTGTTATGTAGCCTCCGAAAGCGGGCTGTTTTGTTGCGTTCGTCACCGCATAGCTACCCGGCATTGGCTGATTCTCTACGATAACCGTCCTTGTTATCTGCTTAGAGACAGAGGAATTTCCTGCCGTTGCGGAAAAGGAGACCATTACCTGCGAACTTCCTGGGGATGTGGGCACGAGGCTAAAGGCCATTATCCCAAACCCTTCAAATTTCGTCCGAGTCGCATTCGGGTATATTGATATGCCTGCGCCGCTAATCGCCATGGCATTTACACTTATGCTATGCCCCGGGTCATCGACCACCAGGTACGCTGATACGGTTCTATTCACCAAAGCCACATTTGGCATGCTCAAATAGGCGTTTATTCCCTGGCCCAGGGCCGGCATGGCTTCTGGCGCATTCGGTGAATACGCTTCTATAGAATTGTAAACCTGCCTCTGCCCCGCCGAAAAGCGAAGGTATGCAGATACCACAGTTATCGAAAACGCAGCAATGGCGACTGCAATGAGCAAAAATTCTATGCTAGACTGTGCGTTGTGTCTCATTCGATTTCACCGTTATATAATAGACCGTATTGCCGATGACGGCAAGCCTGCCGATATTGGCTGTTGAATTTGATGCCGGGGGGAACGGCAGGACCTCGTACTCGCCTGGCCCGATGTAGTAATTTAGCGTCATCTCCGCATCAGAAAGGTTTGCCGATGTGTTCCTTATCACAGTCAACGCGCTTTCCAACTTTGAACTTTCTGCAACATAGCTGAGCTGGGCAGATTCGTAGCTGAATAATCGGCTTGACAATGCAGCATTCTCAACAGCGAAAATTGCGAATAACGAGGAGAACGCCATTATGCCTACAAGCGTATCGAAACTCGCAAATACGCCTATCATCCTTTTTATAGTATCATCTCATGTACCCCCATTGAGTATGCCATTCACATCCGAAACCGCACTTCCATATTCTCCGGCCAGGTTAGTAAGCCCCTCGTGCTCGCCCCCAGAAAAAACAGTAAATAGGTAGATCACGAGCAGTGCAAATGCTGCTGATAGTACGAGCGACATCATGATATCAAAAGAGATCTGCCCTCGTGCCACTAAGTCACCAGTATTGTGCCGTTCGCCAGCCTTTCCGTGCTGATTGTCGTAAACCCATATGCGCAGAGCAACCCCTTCGCTATGCTCACATTGCTTTCAAAATAATACGTAGCGTTCCTGTATATCAGCATGTTGCCCAGCAGGCTGGCGTTGCATAATCCATTGGGAACATACGCATAGAAACTGCTTGACTGGAATCCGGCATTGGAGTTCACCGCAGCTACAAACTCCTCCAATGAATATGTTGCAGCAGCGCCGGAGACCGCCCCTCTACCATACACATATGCATAGACCGCTGCGGCTATCGACGCGAGAGATAGCCCCAAATAGATGAGCATTTCAAAGGACAGCTGCGCCTTCATACGATCACGTGCTGTTTGTTAGGTTTTGCAGCTCGTGAGCAAGCTGCGATGACACGCTCTGGTTGGAGCTATTCACGAACGCGTGCAGGGCAGTGCCCTTCAGTTGCATTATCATGGCCAAAGCGATGACTATGATTATGCCTACCGCAGAGAGCATCATTATGTACTCCAGCGATCCCTGCCCTTTCGTCCGGCACACCCACAGTGCCCTCATCTCTGTCATGTATGGTATTCCTATTCTCATTTCATCACCTAAATAGCGCGAATCGCAAAAAGGGAGCTGAGTTTGAAGAGAAGAAGCCCAGCTGCGCCGCACAGCAGCATAACCGGAACATTTTGTCTCTGCAGCCCCTCGCGCCTATCCTTGAAATTAATGAATATTTCAATGAGTATGAATGCTGAAAAGAGGAGAGCCAGGCTCGAAAGGCTTACCGAATGAACTTGGCCGATTGAGGGCGCATATGAGAGTATGCCTATGCTTATGCCCGAAAAAAGGGGAAAGAAAAGCGTTGCGCCGAGTATTCCCATGAAACTGGCGTTTTTCACCGCCCCATTTGCGGCCATCTTGTCGTTTAGCGCTACCGTCATGCTATCGTAAAGCCTATTCAACTCGCCTTTAACCTCGTGGCCATCGTCCATGGCTCTGGCTATCAATTTAACTACCAGCTCAAGCCAACGGTTTCCTATTTTGTAACCGTGCAAGAATGCGTCCTTTGCGCCGGCCTTGTACGCATATACTCTCTCTTTCATTGCTTTGCCTATGCGCGGCGAAACCGGCACTGCCTCTTCCAGTGCACTCGGCATGTTGCCTTTCATTGAGTACGAATTCACAAGCGCGCCAACAAAACCAAGAACATCGGAATCTGTCAGCTCCGGTTCCGCCCTCTTCCTGTAGAGCAACAACGAGACTGCCGTTGCAACCAAAGCGAAAACACCGTAGAGCAACAGATTCTGAAAAATAAGGATTAACGAAAACGCTCCGGAAAGCGACAACGCCAGATAAAACGCGTTTGATGAATCAATATCCATAGAGACTCGCCAATTTAACATTGATCACAGAATAGAACGAAGGCATTACAGAGAGCATGAACATGCAGAAAAGAAGGAGCACCGTAGCAGAATAGTATAGAAGCGAATACCCGACGAATGCGAAGGTCGCCATTCCAGGGAGCACTGCTGCAGCCACAACCGATAACACAGTATACCTATTCAGGCTGCTTTTCTTCGATGATCTTAGCCCATTCAAAGCGCCATCCAGGGCTATAACTGAGCTGCGCGCAGCCTCTTCCAGCCTCCCCGAGATGGAGTATTCATTTGCCATGTTGGAAAACGCCTCTCTAATCTCCCTTATCTTAATGGATTCCGCTTCTGCATTCGCTGCAGTGCCGAAATCCTCCCCTGCCGCTATACGCCTCGAAATGCCGCTAAGCAGGTCTTTCACAACGCCCTCGGGCGATGCCAATGCCGCAACGGATATTGCATTAAAAGTGTCTCGGCCTGCCGCGACCTCTTCTTTAATATAGGCTAGTGAGGCTGCGGTCTGTCGCACTTCTGTCGCATCTGCTTCTTTTGATTCTATTCTGTTCCTGCAGAGCAGGGCAAGGATGCCAGAAAGCGCTACGAAAGGGATAGCCAGAAGAGCAACCATGCCAAACATCAGAAGCAATATGGCCGATGCGGATGCTGGCAAAACGAGGTCCAGCCCCTTAAATTTCTTTTCTGCTGCTTTTGTTGCAATAATTCTAGATTTCATTTATTCACATTATTCGCTTTGCACGGCGTGCCCCGCAACGCTCCTCCTGCCATCTGAAACCGTTTGCGGCAAGGCATCAGCGCGTGCTTCTCCATCGTTAACAACTCTGGATAGCCTGATAGCGCCCGCATTCACGTTTCCTTTCTCCACAATGGGCAGCATGCCTACCCCGGATTCCTTGCTGCTTGGCCACCTGTATTCAATTATGCTCTCGATTATCCTGCTGCCATTCTCCCTTTTCGACAAAAAGACCGATATGTCTAGCCTATTCAATAGCGCCCGTTCTACGTTCAATGGATTCGACTCAAGCTTGTCCAATAGCGCCTGTCCATTCTGGCTACTATGCATCGTGGTTATGAACGGTATGCCTAGGTTCGCCCCCGAGAACGCATCGTTTGCTTCCGCGCCTCTTATCTCCCCTATGACGAGCATTTCTGGCCTCATGTGCAGCGCATTGCGTATCTGCTCCCTAAAACCCACGCCATCGCGCTCAGACCCTTTCAGCTTCACAACATTCCTAAGGCTGCTGCTTAGCACAACCTCACTTATCTCCTCCTCTATTGTTATGACCCGCATGCTGTTGGGTATGAAAGACGAAATGGCGGAGAGCAGCGTTGTCTTGCCGGTGCCAGGCGCACCGCAGATTATGATGTTTGCGCCTTTTGCTACTGCTGATGAAAGATAAGAAAACGCCTCTTTCGTCGAAAACTTCAGCGCAATCATCTCATCCGGCGTCATGGCTGCAAGCCTGCCAAGCCGTATGCTTGCGGCACCGCCACTGATGGCATATGGCCCAAGCTGCGCATGCAGGCGCCCTATTCCAAACTGCATGTCCAGTATGGCGTCTTTTGCTCCCAACTCCTTTCCCGCGCTCGCGGCTATGCGATTTATAGTATACCTAAAATCCGGTTTGCTACAGAATTGCAGGTTGGTGGAGCACCTTCCGTACCTCCTGTGGTAAACGGCGATGCTGAACGGCGAATTTATCTCTATCTCTTCGATTTCCTCAGAGTCGTCAAGCAGGATACTTATCGCTCCTTGGCCTCCTACATCATGCGCAACAAGATACGAGAGGTAGTGGATTCTGTCTTTGGGCACTTTGCCAAACACCAGCTCTTCCGTCATTTTCAATACGTCCTTGAAGGCGACAGCGTGCATATCGTTATCGTTCACCATCTTATTGATGAGCATCGCCTTGGTGCTTTCTGCAATCCTTAATTCATCCGGGCTTAGAGCCCCAGGACAAATAGAATAAAGGAGCGTGCCATCATTGATGCCTATGCTCCTGAACCGGATTGCATCAGTTTCAAACGTGCGTTCCGGCAGGATGCCGAGCACCTTGAATGTAAGTGGCGACCCGGCAGCGCTAAAGCATGAGCGGCGCTGCCGGTAAGCTACAGGCAGTTTGCGAAGAAATTTGCCCAAACCCATTCCACCAATATATTTATTAAAGTAAAAGTATTTATACTTTACTAAATATAATGTATTTGAATATCAGATGGCTAAACTCACACTGGCTCCAGGTGCCAGCGCAACCCTCACGTATTCAGGAACATCAACATACAACAACGGTGCGATCCGCACAGCGCCAAACAATGGCACGCGCTACACAATAAATGTTATAGGCAGTACAGGTGCGCAAGCAACCGCCTTTGTTACTGCTACGTAATAGCAAAATCTTCTATTCAATTGGAAGAAGAAGTTCAGCGACTTACAGATTTCAAGTGCCTAAATCGCAAAAGCAGTTAATTCTCTCAAAACTTTCCGCTCAGAGAGCCTTAGATTTAATATGCTTTCTTTACTTGAATTTAGGATAAGATTTATTTACTGCTTACCTTATCTGAATTTCTTCTTCACTATAGTATGTTGCGGTAAATATATATGCCTTTGCTATTACAGGCCGTTGTGGCAAATTCTGCCACTTCTTTAATATGACAACATAGGCATGTTGGTGGGTATAGCTCGAAGTCACTGTCAACTTCGTCAATTATCCACTTTTCAACTAAGGCATATAAATATTGTTAGAAGAATGAAACATGGATAAATCAGGTGATCAAATAGACATCCAAGTGAACACCACCGGTACTGCTTCAGATCATGCAGGGAATATGCAATCCGTGCCTCTGAGGACACTGTCGGAATCCCGCGCGCTTCCAGACATAGAGAAAATGACGAGGTTTTTCTGTGATAAAATTCAAAAACAAGATGATAAATTCATATTTAAAAGCACTGGCAATGGAACGAAGCCAACGCCGGTCTCTTTGACGGACGGCGTGGCGTCTTTGGTAAAAGACTACTTTCAAAAACGTGATTACGACCTGACCCTGCTTAACGTAGAAGACATGCTGAAATACGCCACTTTTGAGAGATTCCAATGGAGGATAATCCTAGCAGCTTACATTGTTTCGCAGGGTGGTGGAGCGCCAGGCCTGCTGCCAGAAAAACCAATATTCACCAAAACGGGCATAGATGACATGTTCAAATGGCTAAATGAATGCACAAATCTAAACGAAGATGAAAAGTGCCTAGCAAGAATATTCTACATGGATCACTACATTACATATCTGCATACAATGTACCCAGTAACAAACAAGGAGGCCAACGCTGGCGCTGCAAAACGGCACAAGATTCATTTTGTAGTCTGACTAATTGCGAAATGGTTAAAAGCTTTTCCGTTGTATGGGTGTTGATTCGATGAGAAATTACAATACATTCCCGTATCTTGCGATTGCGATATTTTCCACACTCCTATTCTTCGGCGTAACGTATGCGCAATACGGATATGGAACTTCTTCAATTACCCTATCCAATTCAAGCGCATCTCTGGTTCAGGGAAAGACATACAGTTTGGGCTATACCGTCAACCTTGCGAGCGGGTCAACCTGGGGGACCACGTTAAGCGCATCTAACCAAAACCAGCTGTCGGCATCCGGCATAACCGTAGCGCTGAGCAAAACCTATGCGGATCCGCCGTACTCTGGCACGGCCGCCATAACCATTGGCGCGACAACGCCTCCTGGGAAATACAATGTTACGTTCGTAGCTACCGGAGACGACCCATCGAGCAGCCCTGCGGTATTCACTTTCACGGTATCGGTGCCAACACCTACTACAACCGCACCCACAACAACAGCGCAGTCAACAGCGCCAACAACACTTCCTACTACGGCCAGTACAACTCCTACCACTATCGCATCAACTTCGTTGCCTGTGGCAACAACCCCCGCCTCGAGCGGCTCCACGCTCATAATAGTTGTAGTCGTCATCATAATAATAGCCGCAGCAGCCGTAGCTGCCGCAGCAATGAGAAAGAATAGGCCAAAAGCCAAATGAATCAAGCTTATGTGATACTATGAACAACAAGAGCAAGTCCCTTGTAGGAATAATAATGGGTATAATAATACTCATTGCAGACTTGTACTGGACGTACACCAGCTACAGCGTACCTACATGGTTGGCGCTAGGCATCATAATACTGGTAGCCGACATAATCTGGCTGGTCATCGATGCAAGCTTCATGAAAAAGTGAGATGCAGCATACCAGCGTGGCATCTGCCAGGCCCTTCTAATTAACGGAAAGATGCCTCGCTTCCGCTTTTCCTCAAATTCAACAAGATATAAATATCTGAAAAAAGAAAATCCATCCTGGAACGGAACAGTAAGGAGAGGGATAGACCATAAAAGTGTAAAAATGGTCGAGGATGGGTGTGGGATGTGGACGCGATGGGATTAGGCACTATATATGAGTCAGCCGGAGGCAGGATAAGCTGCGTGGTGTGCGGCAAAGAGCTTAGAAGCAGGGACGTGAAGGTTGTTCTTCCCTCTGCCGCGCTCTCCGCCATTCCGCGTCCTACGCGCGAAAGATTGGCGTGCTCAGTCTGCTACAAGGGATTGCTGGCCAGGGCAAGACGCCTGCGCGTGAGGAGCATGTACATATCTAACGGTGCATATAGGATAAACAAGGGAAGATATGCCAGAAGGGCGCCCCAGATCAGCAGCAGAATCTCCTGATGCACAAGCGCAGGAAGTCCGGCTTTTGGCAGTATGGGACGTCATTTGCGGATATAGACAGAAAGATTTAAAAAGGAATGCCTTTTTTCTCAAGAAGCTTTAAATATCACTATAAGGCAATAGCAAGTGCGCAGTCTATATGGATTGATTGCATGCAAACAATTATCTATATTATGCGCAAGAAATAGAGATGTGCAGGGATGGCGGAGCTTGGTCAAACGCGACGGACTCAAGATCCGTTGGCTTAGGCCTGCGGGAGTTCAAAATCGTATGATTGGACAAATCTCCCTCCCTGCACCTGAAATGTGAGAAAATGGCAAGAAAAACAAAAACAGCAAATAGGACGTCAAAGCGTGCAGCCAGCAGGGAAGCGAAGATATTCGAGATTCCAAACTACGCTCAGACAGAGAGGTTCACCAGCTCCGCAGCGTGCGCCATAATGGTGCTTAAGTACCTTAACAAGCGCATGCCTGTTTCGAAAGAGACTGAATACAAGATATGGCAGCAGGCTGTAAGCGGAAGTGTATGGTATGGCTCAAGATACGGATTGGCTTATGCGCTTGCGCAGAGAGGCGCCAGGACAGAGATAATCAGCGACGTGAGGGATGAAGGCTATGAAAAGAAGCTGGCGGTATACGAGGGCATAAACCTGGATACGCTGAGCGCATCCTTCAATGAGGTAAGGGACAAGGCAAGGGCGCTCAAAGTGAAGGAAAGCCACGGCAGGGCCAGCATAAACGCCATAAAGAAGACGCTGAACGGCAACAAGATACCGATAGTAGTAATAGACGCCAAGTCCATAAACCCCGAATTGGATTCATCGCCGCACTGGGTTGTAGTCAAAGGTTACGACAAGGACACATTCTACATAAATGATCCTTATTCGGACATAACCGTGACAATGGAGCCCGAGGCTTTCAAGGCCGCGCTGGGATATGAGAATGAAACCCACATGATAACGGTCAGCGCAAGGAAAAGGTAGCCCGACTGCGCCCTTTTCTTTCCCAAACGTGAATTCTTGCGGCATGCTACCACGAATGAAGTCGCTGGATTCCAATGACGCCTTGTCATCCTGCGGTTCGCTTTCATCCCAGGATTTAAACCGTGGTTTTTCCCACGCACTTTTATAAACCTGAACAGCAAATTGTATGCGATGCTATGCCGAAGGATAGGAAGAAGCTTTACATAATAGGGATAGACGCAGCTCCGCTCTGGCTCATAAAGGACAACTACAGGAAGTACAACCTGGATGGGTTTTCAGAGCTCATGGCCAAAGGAGCCCTAACAGACCTGGAATCTACAATGCCGCCCATGACCGGACCGTCATGGCCCAGCATATACACCGGATTCAGGCCTGGCGATCACGGGGTTCCAGAGTTCCTTAAAATAGAAGCGAATTACACCAGATCTGTCGTGTACTACAACCCCGAAATAAAACCCCCGTTCTGGGATAGTCTCGCGCAGAAAGGGCTTAGGAGCCTTGTAATGAACCCGGCCATGCTGGTAAAAACATCAAAATACCCCAATGTGGACATGATGACCGGTTTTCCGCTGCCTCCGAAATTCAGCTCAAAAGAGGTGAAAGAGGTAGCCGACAGCCACGACTTCATAGGGGAGCCAGAAATAGAGATGAAACTGCATCATGACGAAATGAGCCTAGACGAAGCGTCAGAAAGGTACATAGAATCAATAAGGAAGAGGGCGGAGGTGAGCAGGGAGCTCATAGACATGAACGATTACGACCTATCGTTCATCTGTTTTACAGAGACCGACAGGGTGCAGCACTTCGCGCTGAACAAGCCCGAATGGAAGAGGTATACGTTACCGCTGTACGAGCAAATATCCGTATTTTTAAAATGGATCGAAAGGCGTGCAGAAAAGGAAAACGGAACAGTAATCGTAGTGTCGGATCACGGCGCCCAGCCGATAAAGAAGGCCCTCCTCATGAATGGATGGCTGATAAACAAAGGATACTCGAAAATGAAGAGGAAAATAGAGGAAGGGCTGAAAAGCGGAGAGAGCACAGGCGCGCTGAGATACAAGTTAAGGGAGCAGGTGCTGCGTTCTGTGCACAGGAAGGGGTCAAAGACCCTTCTGTACAGCAAGCTGCCATCCGGAGGGAAGAGGATTGTCCGCGCCGTGCTCGCAAACGTCTTCACAGGAACATCCACCGGAAACTACACGCGAATCCATGATTTCGATTATGACATGGAACACACATTGGCGTTCGCAAGCATAGCAAACTGCCCCACCACCACGATCTTCATAAACGACCATAGGTTCCAGCACGGCTGTGTAAGCGCCGCGGATAAAAAAAGAATAAAGAGAAAGATAATGAGAGACCTCATGTCGATAAAAGACGATAAAGGCAAGAAGCTCATAACTGGTGTGTACGACGCAGATGACTACTATGAAGGCACAAAGCTGTTCATAGCACCAGACATTTTCGCCTCGGTGCGGAAGGGCTACATACTGGAGGCGTTCGGATACCAGAAGAACGGCAACCTTTTCATGAAGCCTGAGAGGCCGAAGTCCGGAGACCACCTTCAAAACGGCATCTTCGGCGTGGTTTCTTACGGGGAGAAACTCGATTACAGAAAAATAGCGGAGACGAAGCTCTACGTATACAACATAAACCCGACTGTTATGCGGTATTTCGGATATGCGCCCCAGAACGATAAAAGGTACAAACCGATATTTTAGTGGGAGGATGAGGGTACTTGTAGTTGATATAAGTTCGAGGCTCGGCGGAGTCGGGGGCGGGGCAAGGGTCGCAGCCAACCTGCTATGCGAGCTAAGGCGATACGGCATAGACACGTACTACTTGGGTTACAAGACAGAATACATAAGGCAGGACAGCAAAGCTCTAATATTGGGGTTGGAGACAAAGAGCAAGCTCTTCAAGGATCCCGGGGAAAAGGGGGCGCTTAAAAGCCTGGCCGAGGCATGGTCGATATACCTCAATGCTGGAGGAGATAAAGGCATAGTTGAGAAGAGCGTGTTCAGGGGGCTGATGGAGAGCAGGCCCATCAGGCTTCTCTATTACTCGAGATACTCTATGCTTAATTTTTATACCGATAAGATAAGGGGGTTTGTAAAAAAGACGAAGCCAGACATAGTCCTATCGAATTCCGCATTGGATTACATACTGCTAACCAAAATGAAAAGAGACCTAAAAGGCTCGAAGTTTGTTTACATAGAGCATGCGAACGTGTCCGGAGCTTACAAGACGGCGCTGGATTACAACATACTTCCATTGACTTTTGGAACAGGAAAATATATAGGTTTAGAAAAGGCAAGGAGGAGATTCTTTGGCTTTTTCGATGGGGTAGTGGCACTGAACAGCGAGCAAAAGGAAAGCATCACTAAGTACAACGATGATGTAACTGTCATACACAGCAGCATACTGATAAAAGAAAGAAGAGTAGAACCGAAAAGGCTGCAAAGGCTCAAGAGCAGGTACGGTATAGGGGACGGCTCAAAGGTGGTAATGTACCTGGGCAGGCTTGCCGAAGTGCAGAAAAATGTCAGCACTCTTATAGAGGCTTTCAAGGGGATAAGAGAAAGGGAATTCAAGCTCGTCATAGTCGGCGAAGGAAAGTCCATGCCCATGTACCAGAAAATGGCCGAAGACGATCAAAGGATAATCATGACAGGCAGGATAGGGGAGACAGAGCTGCCGTACTACTATTCCTTAGGGCAGCTGTATGTGCTCCCTTCAGTATGGGAATCGTTCAATGCGACTATGATAGAAGCCGCGCATTTCGGCGAGGCTCTGCTGCTGTCAAACAAAGGAATAAACAATGACTTGAAGGAAAAATTCGGCGGCAGGCTTTACACTTTCGATCCTATGGATGCTGAGGAACTGAGGCGGAAGATAAAGAGATACTTTTCCGATAAAAAGCTGCAGGCAGACCTGAATAGGCTCTCGAGCGATATTGCAAAAGAGTACAGCAAAGAAAAGCAGATGGGCGCATACGCCCGCGCATTAAGCCGGCTTTACAAAACCGGGAGGCTGTAGCCGCTATCTGGTAATCCTGAAACCTTTTACCGTGCTGTACAGCTCCTTCGCCCTCTTGTCCTTCTCGAAGTGCTCCCTTACCGGCCTGATCTGCTCTTCCAATCGATCGGCTACGAATTTCTTAAGGTCTAGCGGGTGGATCTTACCATCAACATATAGTTTTTCCAGCTCTTCGTAGCCCGATACCTCTATTTCGCCTCCGAACTTCTGCGGCCTTTCAAGGGTAATGCTCTCTTCTGGCTTATCAATCAAGACAAGTTTTATGAAATTAAAAAGAGGGTTTCCTTCCACTGCCCTTTCCGGGCAGTATGCGCCGTCTATTTTCGCCGCAATCTCTTTGGCGCTGTCATGCATGTAGATTGCGCTTTTCGGATTTGATTTCGACATCTTCAACTCTATGAGGGCATCGGGGTTCTTCCGGTCCACGCCCTTTGGTATGCCCTGAAGGCCAAGCATGATCGGATGGTGCACCGCAACAGGTCTTTTCCACCCGTATTTATCAGCAACCTCCCTTGCTAGTATGTTGGCTCTACGTTGGTCCATGCCGAGCTGGCATATGTCTATGTCCATCTCGAATATGTCTGTTACCTGCATAGCCGGATAGAACAGCTGCGCCGTGCTGAGTTTCTCTCCCTCCGCCCTGCCCATTATGGTGACAGCCCTCTTTATCCTCTCTATGCTTGTCGCCTTCCCGACCCGCATGAACTTATCCCAATATTCAATATCGTCCATGAGGTCCTTTGCCCATATGATGTTCACTTTCGACGTGTCTATGCCACATGCCTTCCATACCTCTACGAAGTACTCGCCGGCAGAACGGATCTTGTCCAGATCGCCGTCCAGCTTGTTATTGATGAAGGCGAAATAGTCGGCCAGGTAGAGATTAAATCTGATTCCTACGGAAAGCATGCGCTTGAGGTTCTTGGCCCTGAGAAGGCCGAAATGTATCGGCGCGATTCCTGAAGGTTCAAACCCGTCATAAGCGAGAGGGTGCTCATTAGCCTCTAGCAGCGCCCTAAGCTCATCCTGAGTCACTATCTCCTCGGCAAAGCCCCTGAAGGCATCCATCCTAGTATCTATGTCCATGCAAACCAAAGAGTATCCGATGCAAAAATATTAAGCCTTGCCCTCAGAAGGCAAAGAGCCTGCGCCAAACCCTGAAGCGCCGCCCTATAATGTAATCTAGCGAAGCCCTGTTTTCTTTGTTGGCGAGCGAAATCGCCATGAGCAGTAGGAAGACAACAGCATAGATTATCCCTGTGCCTATGTCCGTAGAGCCTGGCCCGTACGGGCCGCCGAAGCCTTCCGGCACAGACCAGATCAGGAGGCTTAGCACGAACCCTCCCGCATAGCCTATCTTTCTCATGAATCCGAAGATGAGGCAGAACGCAAGCGCTAGCTCGAGGAAGCCCACACTATATACGAATATCGCGGGGTTGCTCATGGTCGCATGCGACCAGAACGAGAACCAGCCGGAAAGCCAAGCTGGCTGGCCCGAAGACGCCTGCAGTAGCAGGTTTGGGAAGGCCTGCACCACGCCAGGAATGAATTTGAATGTTCCGTCAATGCCCCATATTACACCAAAAAGTATCTCGATAGACCTTGCAAATTTTGCCGGGTTCCTGTGCAGCCATCCTTTTTTTGCCATCCAACCAAATTCCTTTCGAACAGCAGTATTAAAAAACTATCACCCACTCCGTACCCATGCGGGATTTGAGGCATGACCCGAAGAGGCTCCAGGTGCCCTCTTTTCTCATCTGCTCACCAAGTGCCACATCGCAGAATGCTCAAACGCCTTTCTGAGCTAGAAGCCCAGCCTCTCCTTCACAAGTATAATCGTAATCCTGTTAGGGACTACCTCCTTGTTCACAATGAGCAGCTTGTTCACAGCGCTGCCTGGCGCGCCGTACGCCTTTTTCGCCCTCTCGCTCTCCAGCGGCAATGTGTATTCGTATATGCGCCTCATTCCTTCATCAAGGTCCTTGACTATCTTTTGCGCCCCCACAATCCATATGATGTGTCGGGCTCCGTACGCATAGGATGCAAGCTGGCTGCCTGTCTGCGACGCTATGATCGCGCTGCCCTCCTCAGTAACCGCATGGACGCTGCCCACCACCCAGTCCGGGGCCGAGCCAAGCTTAGCCATCTCCATACTCTGCGTATCGCGGTTCATGCCGTTGAGCCTTTTCCTTACGGAAGCGTAGCTGCCTGACTCGTTTAGTTCCTTGTCCAACCCCATGCTGGCAAGGGTTGTTGAGGTGACTGTGAATACCTCCGCCTCTTTCGGTATAAGCTCCAGGGCTTTCTTTTTTGCCTCTTCGCCATTCTCCACAACAATTACCGATATGCCGTTTGCACTGAGCGCCTTTATCGCTGCGTTCAGCGCATCAGCGCTTGCCAATTCATCCCAATTCATATAAACCGCCTGTGCTTGGTAAATTGCCCACACAAATATAAAAACATATAGATACCCTATCTTTTAGGAAGTTGAATTTTATATCGGTATAATCTTATAACTTTTTGATGCATGGATAAATATCGGATATCTCTATTGCTTTTTGTTATTGCAATACCCATACTATAGGGCGATGAACCACTTATATGTGAGCCCAAAGAGGGAATTGAACCCCCGACCTTCTGCTTACCACGCAGACGCTCTACCACTGAGCTACTTGGGCAGGTTTTCTCTCTAATCGACCCTGTAGACTATGCTGCCTCTTGCCACCGGTGTTTCCGTTTTTATTCCGACAGAATCGCCACTCGATGCAGTTTCGACATCCCTTCTGTCTATCTGCATGCTAGAGACCCTCATTCTCAGCACATCGGTGTCCTTCTCTATCTCTATCATGTCCCCGACCTTCAGGCTGCCAGTAAGGACAACAGCAGCAACGCCGACCTTGTCAAAAAAGTGGTCTACGGTGCCCACCTGTATCCTGTTGCTGCCAGCTTCGGCTGCGCTGTGCTCACTTGAATCGCGCGCCTCCCTTTCCTCGAGGTTCAGCATTGCATCTTCCAGGTCTTCAGGCTTTGCCATGGAATAACGTCGCAAGAAAACTATATAGAGCTTTCATTCAGACTTCAGTTAGATGCCCGAATGACACGCTCGGCATTACGCCGTTGGGCGGGTAGTCACGAGTGCGGAGCCAGTTAGTTATGAATCCTAAAGCAGTGCCACCTCCTCTTATCACGAGCTGATTTGCGCTGGAATAACTGACTGCAGAGTTTGAAACGGTACCAGCCAGGCTATAATTATAATATGCTGTAATTTGTGTGCCTGACCACGTTGCTGTATATACAAGAGTGCCTAAATGACTTGCTTGTGAAGATACGAGAGTTCCGCCGTTATTATAAAATAGATAGATTCCGGGAGCAGCAGTATATCCCGTATAGGCATAGCCGTAACCGACAAGACCGCTTTTAGTCAAACCATAACCAAATAAAGGGTCCTCCGGAGCTGTTGTGCTGCCTGTTGTTGTATATGAATCAGCAACAATTCCAACTGAAGGATATGTGATAGTTGTATAGGCAATTGCTTGAGCACCTGAAAGTGTAAGCCCATTATTTACATTATAGCCGCCAGCAGTCCACCCATTCGGCAAGCTTGTTCCAGCAAAATTCCAATAATTATTGAACACGCTAGCCCCGTTGTCGTATTGGGCGTAGGTGGGCGAGAGCTGTGGCGCCTCCCCGGCGTACCTTCCGCTGTATTCTATGTTATTTGGCAGGAAATACATCTGCAATGTTATTACGCTGTTTGCAAGTATCGGTCTATCCATCTTCACCCAGAATACTGCTTTGCCTGCACTTGAATTGCATCCCGACTCGCACCAGCTGTAAAGAGCCTGCGCAGCGTCATAGAATCTCAAGTTGCCGAGGTCTGATCTTTCATGCGGTGTATACAGAATCGAGTTTGCCGTCAAATTGATTTGCATTTGGAACCCCGTCTGCGTTGGGGAATTGGTTGGGTTGGTTATATTCAACGGAAGATAATAGTATGGGCCCATGGAAATCTGCTGCCTGCCTGCCTGTACTTCTATCCCACCAGAATACACAAAATTCCCGTTTGACGGGCACGCAACAGACTGCTGCCCTATCCCAACAGAGCAGTAATTGGCTGAAATATTGAACCTTCCAGAGTACACATCGCCCAGGGTTGGCGTGAAAGGCACATTTGCAGTGCAGTATACCTTTTCTCCCTGCATGGCTACAGGGGGGGTGCAGTATCCCGTGCTGCTCTGTATGTGGCTGACCTGTGCTGAAAAGCTGCTTATATTCAGCAGCCCTGGCTGCGTGTCAGTAAGCTCTACAAAGAGCTGCGATCCGCTGCCAGGACCGTTAAAAGAATATACCGCATCCGCGCAGCTGAAACCTCCGTAGGAGCTGCATTGGCTTGGGAAAAGCGCAGACGGAGCATTGGCCAGTATTAAAACAAACGCAATCGCGACCGTCAGTATTAAGATTACAATAGAATAATTAGATAGGAACTCTATCGCATTCTGACCTTTGGTCTCCATGACCAGAAATATGCATCATATATTTAAATAGGTTAACGAATTCATCTACTGCGGCTGAACCAACCGCCATGCTTGGTGGCTCAATCCGATAGGCCAAAAAAAGCCGCATTTGAGCACCGCGCATAAAGGCGCGGCAGGGTGTCATGTTCATGCAGAGCGCTGAATACTATAGAAACATTTTGAAGTCTATAAGGCCGCACAAGAGGCTAGGGCAGAATTTCCTTATAGATGAAAGCGTGGCAAAAGCGGAAGCAGCGCACTGCTCTGGCAAGAGAGTCGTGGAGATCGGCCCAGGACTCGGCATACTAACAAAGAGAATATGCGAAGAGGCAGAAAGTGTTGTAGCCGTTGAGATAGACTCGGAGCTGTGCAATTTCCTGCGGTCGGAACTCAGGTTTGAGAATCTCAAATTGGTAAACGCTGATTTTTTCAAGATGGATTTTTCTGGATTAGGAAAGATCGACATGCTGGCTTCAAACGTGCCATACAGCCTGTCTAGCAAGCTCCTCATGTGGCTTTCCAACAAAGGAGTTCCGGCAGTGCTCTGCCTGCAGAAGGAGTTTGTTGGAAGGATGAAAGCGCAGCCAGGCAGCAGTGAATATTCCAGGCTTAGCGTATTTGCCTCGCTGCAGTTCGAGATGTACGAGATAATGGATGTGCCAGCACGTAGCTTCTATCCGGTTCCCAGGGTTGATTCAAAAGTGATTTACCTGAAGAGCAAAGGGGTAGACATAGGCTTAGAAAACTCCAAGATCATTTCGTTGATTATGGAGCACAAGAACAGGAAGCTAAGAAACGCCATAGAGAATGCATCATCCGGACTTAAAATAAGCAAAATCAAAGCCAGGGAGATGGGCGATTCATTAATCGAGAGGGATATCAGGCCATCGAAGATGCAGCCGGCCCAGCTGCTTGCAATCGCTAGGAAGCTCTCAAACAAGCTTCAGAATTTGTAATACGGCTCCTGCACCTCCTTCATTATGAGCGCGTTCCTAGCCTTCTCCTTGAAAATCTTCTCGGCATTTGCGGAGCCCTCGCTGCCAAGCAGCGCCTTGTAATGCATCGGCACAGCATATTGCGCCCCTATCGCATTCGCGGCTTCCGCAGCTTCGTCAGCATCCATTACGTAGGTGCCTCCCATAGGAAGCAGCGATGCACCCAAGCCATGCAAAGCCTTCATCTCGTCTATGAAGTCCGTATCGCCAGCGTGGTAAATCCTAAATCCGCCTACATCTATTATGTATCCAACCCAATTATTCTCCTTTGGGTGGAAGTGCATCCGTTCCTTTTTAATATTGTAAGCCGGGACCGCTTCTATTGCAGTGCCATTGAAATCCGTCTTGAAACCGGGCTTGCTCAAAGTAAAGTTCTTGAAGGCATCATTGTCGAGGCATCCCTGCGAGCATATTATCTCACCATCTGGCTTCAATACCTTTTTTATTTGATTCTTGTCGCAGTGGTCGAAGTGCGCATGGGTTATAAGCACCAAGTCCGCCCTTTCCTTTATTGCAGGGGTTATATTGAAGGGGTCTATGAAAATTGTTTTGCCATCTACCTTTATGTAGAAGCTCGCATGGCCTATCCAGAATAAAGTCTTGTTTATGTCCATACTCCCACCTGATCTCCTCTTCTTTCCTATTCTATCTTCCGGCAGAGCTCAGAGATGCTTTTATACAAGGCAGTTTGCATCTGCCGATTTTGTATATATTATGCCGTATAAATTTATACGCTTTTGCGTTTTGCGCACTGCAACGCAATTACTAAAATCTTTAATAACTCTTATGCTAACAATACTATGGTTTGCATGCGTGATTTGCCCATTTTTGCACAGGTTACCGATTTTGCCCCCCAACCCGGTGAGAAAGCGCCAACAGCTCCAGGCACTGTCGCGCCAGGCGGCGGCATTACAACTGGAAGCATACCAGAAGAACCCTCCCCAAGGCTGTCGAAGATCCCGCAGCTCTCATCTGCAAGGAAATTAATACTGCCGATAATCGCGATAGTGATCGTTGCGGCGCTTGTGATATTCGCCACAAAATTCATAAAGATTAGCAGCAATACTACCACCACGGCGGTGACCACCACAATAAACAGCAACCTAGTGGGCTCCTGCAGATCAATCAACTCACCAGGGACGTATTCCTTCTCAGGCAACATAACAACTGGCATATCCTCCGGTCCGTGCATAAATGTCACAGCCGATGGAGTCCAGTTAGACTGCAATGGCCATGGAGTGACAGGATCCGGGCCGTATTCAGGTGTCGGGCCATTCACTTATGGGATTAAGGTCGCGGGCAATGATATAGGAATAACCGATTGCGCGGTAATGAACTTCTCGTATGGCATCTTCACCGCCCCTGGCTCCTCAGGCATAACCATAAACAGAAATCGGATATCCGACAACTATATATCCAACTTATACATGAACGGCACCGGCTCAAGCAGCGTTTACTCAAATATGTTCACAGGCTCTGTAGGCAGACCAGGCTCCGTATATATCACAAATGGCTCAACAGATGACTCGTTCTACAACAACACCGTGCTAGGCGCTGCATACATAGGGATAAACATCAGCTCCACAGGTAACTCGTTCCACAACAATTACATAAATAGGACTCCGGTGTCGTTCTCGTGCTCGCCATATGGCGGCATACGAGAAAATAACAAAGGATTTGCAAACAACTGCCAGGTCAATAGCGGATGTGCATTCCTTGAATGCGAATTCAACAACACCCCCCCGAACCTCGCCGGTGTGACCCTGTCGAACCAAGTGTCGGGCTGCGGGGCAGTGAATTTCCCCGGAGTGTACAACCTATCGGGCCCGATAAACATGGCACTGTATGTCAACCCGGCATATAGCAAAAACGAAGCATGCATAAATATACGAACAAGAAACGTAACGCTCAACTGCAATGGCTACGCGATAAGCAACGCAACCATAGGGATAGCTGCTTCGCAGGTTGATGGCATATCTGTAAAAGGATGCGTCATAAACGCCACCAACTACGGGCTGGACTTTGAAAATGTCTCGCTCTCGGAAGTATCCAACACGCGCATCAGTGGAGGGGCGGCGGGAGTGCTGCTTGGCAACTCTCATCAGGACAATCTGAAAAACATCACTGTGGCAGGCAGCAACAAGGGCATATTCCTTTCCAATTCCACCACAGACACGATAAACAGGTTCAGCGTGGTGAACAACAGCTACGGGCTTTATCTATCAAACTCTACCGGAAACATTTTCGATGGGGGGGTGGCAAAAAACAACCTGGTTCTTGATGTTTATGCTACCAACAATTCAGCCAAGGCAAACTACAACCTTATGACCACAACCTCGTGTGGGTTTACAAATGCGGTATGGGCGCCGTGCGTAAACCACGTGTCTCTTTCAATCGGCTACTATCCGATAAACTCCTGCACCACTATAATGAAGCCCGGCAACTATAGCCTGCAGCTCGACCTGGCCGCAAGTACGCAGGTATGCATAAACGTGCGTTCCAGCAACGTTTCTCTTAAGTGCAACGGCCACCAGATAAGCGCATCCATACTGCCATCTACAGGATCCAGCATTGCCATAAATGGCGTCACAAACGTTACTGTCACGGGATGTAGGATATCGGGATACGGAGTCGGAGTAAATGCAACAAACTCCTCAGATATCGGTGTAAGCAACAGCAGCTTCTCAAGCGAGATCG
>JAJYVY010000039.1 GCA_021791775.1 Microcaldota archaeon
CCTCCCTCCCTTCTTCCATGAACACGTCCTTAACCCCGATGAGCTTGAACCCTAGAGCAAGCTCCCTTTCCCCGATTACAGCTATCTTCTCGAAGTTCATCAAACCACATGTTTCAGTATCTTCATGTGCTCCAGCCTCTCCTTGCTTATGTTGTAGTACTTACCCAACCAGAGGCTCCTAAGCTCATCCCTCTCTATCTCGCTCCTTATCATGAAGCCTATTATCTGCTCTACCGATATTGATGAGCCGTCAAACATCTTCAGGTATTTCCTGTAAAGCTCCCTCCTGAGCGCAGCTTCTATGTATGCGACGAAGCCCTCGCTCCTGTAGAGATCGAAGGCGTCATCTATCTTGAACGGCATCTGCTGCTGCAACTGCAGGACGTTCCCTTTTGAAAACATATCAATGAGGACATTGTCGGGGATGTTTCCTCCAGGGATCATGAACTCTTTTATGCTTTTGGATTTGGATTCGATCGCTTTTATCACCGTCATTATGTTTTTTGTGTCTATCAGCTCTTTCATGTAGTTTAGAAGCAGTCCCTCATTTCCTACATAGAACCTAAAAGCGGAAATGAGCCTTGTATAATAGTGCAAGTCAAGCGCCAAAAGCATTGCCGATATGTCGCCCCTTCTCGCATCGTCCAGATATTTGAGCAAAAAGGTCCCGTATCCGTACTTTACTATATAGTTCACCACTCCCTCTATGTCCTTCTGCGCTATCATGTTCGCATAGTCCTCCCTGGTTATTAACCCTGCTAGCAGGCCCACGGGCGTCCCCCTCTCAACGGTTATGAACGTCTCCGTATGCTCGACGCTGTAGCCAAGCTTCTTCGATGACAATATCGTCTTTATGTTCTCTATATCCCACCTGCTCATGAAAGCCGATATGATATTCCTGGCCAAAGGCGGCATGGCGAATGCGGAATTGCGCGCCATGCGCATCATGTGCGCATTTATTGCCACCTCGATAAGGTCCGGCTCTTTGTACATCCCGGATAAGGCATCCAATTCTGTTCTGTAACTTGTTGTGCTCAGATACTTCGCAAACTCCGATGCGTCCCTCTGTTCAAGCTGGTCTATGAAGCCTGGGTTCAGGAACTCGGACCTCATGGCTTTAAGCCGTCCATACGCGCCGGTATAAGTGGAATCCATCAGCTCATCGCTTTCAGCAACTCAACAGCAATCCTGTCGTTCATAGATTCAAGGAGCCTTTCAAGGGAGTAATCAACCGATCTCTTTCCATCAGCGGAAACCGCACGTATCCCTCCAGCAAATCCAGCTGGCGCATCGACTATCGTATATTTGCCCCCAGGCCTTATTTTCACCGCGTCATCCTTCTGCATCTCTATTTTGCAGCCGTCGCCAAGTTCGTGTTCAGCCAGAGAGCAAAGCTTGGAAAGGAGTCTGGCATACTCGTCCGTCTTCGTGTACTTTGAAAGGTGCTTCCTTAGCGCGTCGATCGAGGAGTTTATCGAATCATTGACCTTCTTTTGGTACAGCTGCGCCCCATCTACCTCCGCTTTGCTTGCAGCTTTAGATACAATAAGGCCAGAATCGTTTTCCGCCTTCGCAGCCTTCATTTTTCTTATGCTGGATGCTTTCGCCGCAGCGGCATTCAATGTCTTGCTGGCGTCCCCCCTGGCTTTATCGATTATCCGGTTTGCCTTATCTTCAGTATCCTTATTTATCCTATCTACTATCTCTTCAAGGCCCATCTGATCAGCATATGAGGGTCAAAGTATCTGCAATAAAAGTATCAAACCAAGGACAAAGCCGATTATCCAAAGTGTTTCAGGTATAACGAAGAAGAACAGCACCTGCCCGAATTTCTCCGGGCGCTCCGCTATTATGCCCATGCCGGCAGCGCCTATGCCCTGCTGTGCCATTCCAGTTCCTATAAGCCCTCCAGCTATAGCAATGGAAGCCGCAACCGCGTATAAAGGGTCTGCTGTAGTTACCATTAGGTTCACCAATAGATTGCGAGATTCGCACCCCAGATATTTATACTACACAACGTATAAAAAGCTGTTGAATATCTGGTGCAATTAATCCTGTCAAGCTTTTTAATCTAATGCGGTCAAACATAATCGAAAAAAGGGCTCGTAGCTCAGCTTGGATAGAGCGATGTCCTCCTAAGACATAGGCCGCGGGTTCAAATCCCGCCGAGCCCGATCATCTGGCAAGCATTCCCCAGCCTAAAGAGTTCAAAACCTTTATTATTTTTTCGCATTAAATAGTATTCACTGGAAAGCGTATGGTGAGCCATTGGCGAAGAGGCAGAGCGAAAAAAGCGGGAATAAAGAGCCGGTCTTCATAGTCAAGTCGGCGCTGAAGCATGGCGGTCTCGATTACCTCCACATCTCGCTGATAGCGTTGGTGATAATACTGATAGCGCTCGCCTTCTCATTGGCGTACTTCAAGCCTGCCGAAATAATAAAGAACTGCCAGTACGGCATAATGAACGGTACATGCATAAGCCCGCAATACAACTCAAGCCAGGTGTTGGCTGCAGCAGGAAAGGTCCTGGCGAACTATGCCAACGTCAACTCCTCGCTTGCGCTGCTGCCGTACTATTCCGAGCCGAACAACGCAAATGTATCATATCTTCCAGCAACTGGTCAGTGGCTAGTAGATATACCATACATAGACCCGTTTGCACAAAACAAGACGTTCTACGTCTCAATGATGTTTTCTGGAAAGAACCTGTCCCTAATAAAATCATATCTGCAGAGCATCAACCCTGGACAGAGCGGCAACAACACCGTGGTGTCGCTGGGAACCGTCCAGATAGGCGGGAGGGTTTTCTGCCAGGACACCGAGCCATTCCCAGTCTACATGATAACAGACCCGTATGCGCCTGGCGCGTTTGCAGGCATAGCTAAAGCCGATAACCTATCTAAAGAATACCCAGGCAAGCTGAATGTCAGCTACGACTTCATATTCACAAATTATTCATCCAGTTTTTACTCTGGATACGGTGTGCAGCAGACGCAGCTCCTAGGCGAATATCTTTATTGCGCGGCCAATCAGCGGATGATAACCCCATACTCGGCCAACATAACAAAGATATTCGATGGAAGGCCGCTATCAAATGTAACGCTCTATGAGACTGCCATAGGATCTGGCCTGAATGCAACCATGCTGAACGCGTGCATGGCCAACAGCACCTCAACTTTGGACTATCAGGCAAAGCTTGCTGGTTTCTATGGAATAGTCCAAACCCCGCAGTTGGTGGTCAACTGCAGGTATTCCTCAATACCCGAAACTGTTGGTTACGCAATAAATTACACAATAAGCAAACTGAACAATGCAAAATAGTTGGTAAATTGGACCACATAATAGTGGGAATAGATCCTGGCAAGACCTCCGCAGTGGCCTGCCTGTCTTTGGAGGGGAAACTCCTCCATGTGGCGCACAAGAGGGATGCAGGCATGCAATGGTTCGTGGATGAGATAAGAAGGGTGGGGATTCCGTCGATAATGGCGGCAGACAAAGTCGAACCAGGCAATGTCGCAAGAAAGCTCAACACTGTGTTCAATTCGAGGCTTTCGCTGCCCCAAAAAGACATACCGGTGTCAGAGAAGAGGAAACTCTCAAAGGAAACCGGGATAAAGAACGCACACGAGAGGGATGCTTATTCTGCAGCCATAAAGGCATACAATGCAGCGGCAAACAAGCTCAACCAAGCCGAGCATAGGTTGAAGCAGATGAACGTAGAAAACAGGGATAAAATAAAGGCAAAGATACTTAGCAAGTATTCCTTGAGCGAAGCGGTATTGGGAAGGCCGGCGAACAGGAAATAGATAAATACACAACAGGCAATAATCATCTGGCTCCGATCGTCTAGTCCGGTCAAGGACACGGCCCTCTCAAGGCTGAAACTCGGGTTCAAATCCCGGTCGGAGCATTTGAATTTTGGGGTTATATATAGAAGCCCCAAATGTCCCCCTTCTCTAACATAGTTTTAGCATGGAGAAGCGGATATAACATAACGCTTATTAAAATTCGATAGAAAGATCAGAGTTATATTAACAATAGCTATGGTGTGCATGTGGTTTTAGAGATAATTGAAAATTTTTATAATGGAGCTAAAGAAAAAGTAGCGGAACTTATTGATAGGATTAAAGAGCATATCAACTCATTAGTAACTGGTTTGCTAATAAGTGTTATCACAGAAGTAATTATTGCCATTTTTTATTTGATTGGATTGCTAAATCATTTACTAAATTATACTACTGGTTTGTATTATCCTGTTGTCCTATTAAATTTGATTTTTGCACTAATAATTCCTGCATCACTTATAGCTACAGAAAAATTTTCTACGCTCAAAAACTTTGAAAAGTTGGAAGAAAAATTTGACGTATCAAATGGCATCGGAAATGCCACTTCTTACTCTATAGGATATTTTAGTGTTATTGCAAGCATATACTATATATTTCCAAAATATGCTTACTTATTTGGTATTACAACTGGTAACATAATTGTAGAAGTAGTGTTTTTTGTTATTGCTATGTTTATTATATTAAAACTAAATTCCGATTTTTAATAATTTCTTTATTGTTTTCT
>JAJYVY010000006.1 GCA_021791775.1 Microcaldota archaeon
GGTAAAGGATAAAATCTATGTCCACGCTCTTCCTTCTGCTTTTCCCGGGTATCGCCAGTATGAAGGTCTTCCTTACCGAATGCGCAACCCTTATCGCCCTTGCCCACTCGGCTATGAGCAGCTTCGCACCCCTGGGGAAAACGTGGATGACATGTTTGGAATGCATCCATGATGGATCTTCCCTGATCGGCTTCGCACCCGGCAGGTATATCCTGAAATGCGTCCCGAACTTGAATCCGGTCTTTACAACGTAGCCCTTCTCCCTCCAGTCCTTGTATACCTGGTAGAGCTTGGCGAAATCCTTCCTCCTCTTGCTTGCTATCGCTATTATTCTCGATTTGGTTGCATTTGATACCTTCAATGCCCCTTTCTCAATAAGGAAGAGGGTTTCGTATACATCCAGCTTGTTGAGCACGCCGTGGTCGCCAAGCTTGTATGTGCCGTACTGCCCGAACCACAGCTCTGTGTATATCCTTTTGCTTTCCTGAGAATCCTCTACTATTGTTACCATGTCCTCCTGGAAGAACATCCCTTTTAGATTGTAGCCTGAGAGCCTGATTTGCGCTGCGGGATACCTCTTTACCGGGGTCTTTGTGTTCTCCTTGGCGGCAAAGCTTCCGTCCTTTATTATCAGCCCTCTATCCCTCCAGTCTTTGTACGTAAAGTACCTTGATATGAGCTTGTCTGCGCTTGACATGCTGCTTGCAAGCTCGTTGAACGTCATTGTGCTTTCCTGGTCGGATGTGCTGCAGCTCGCCTTCCTTATGTCCATGAGGTAGAGCGCCTCCTCCCGGCCTAGAACGAGCCTGCCGTCTTCCATCGTTCCTATGAAGCCATCTTTCAATATGTCGATTGTGGACTGGTCAGTGGAGTAAACCTCCCCTTTTTCGTACTTCAGCATGAGCAATCAATCACCGATCTGCATTCCCTGCATTGTCTCCTTTTCCACTGCGGATATCTCTGCCGGCAGTATAATTGCCGCCATTCCTTTATTACTGTCTTCTTTTGCTGCCTTTACAGTTATGAACTTTACAGACTCGCCTTCCAACCCCAGGTTCTTCATTATGATTAGCCTTTTATCATTGCTGATTATTCCCATATTGTAGCTTTTTTCTGCGTCTTCCAGCCTTGCTACAGCCTCTTTCACGCTTATTGTGCTCTCGCCTTCCTGGTCGTAGTCCAGAAGGATTAGGGAGTGATTGTTTTGCCTTGAATTTTTCTCTATCGTCTCGTAGAAAGAGAGCGGCTTGTAGTTGGCTGTCCATCTCGGGATTGTGCACACCGCCCCGAACCTGTAAAAATCAAGGCCGCTTTCACCGATGGCGGATGTCATTATGTTTGATGAATGATAAACCTTTACCTCTACTTTTGCCCTTTTTGCCTCTATAAAAAGAATCTTGTGTGTTGTTGCGACAAGAGGATCCCCTCCTGTGAGCACTGCTATGTCTTTGCTCCTCGCGCCCTCTACCAGCTCTCTTGCCTTGTCTTCCATGTCCTCTCTTTTCAGTTTTCCTATTTCCTTTCCAATAATCCTTGTCAGCGCCCCTATTTTCGCATCATCGATAAAGCTGGTGTACGTGTCTATGAAAACAGCGGCGCAGCCTTTGCACGCCTCGGCTGCCCCAACGGATATGTCATAGTAGGACAAACCCGTACCCACAAGAAAAAGCATCTTACCACCTTATACTATTCCGTCCGGGGTGATTTTTATGACGCACTCCCCTTCCGGCATGTTTGGAGAATCCACAAGCCTGACTATTCTCTTCTCTTCCTTGCTCTTCCTTATGTAGAGCATCGTCGTGGCTGCATGGGCGAGTATGTTCCCGCCTATCGGCGTGGTTGGGTCGCCGAACATCATTCCGGGGTTATCCATTACCTGGTTTGTAACATATACGGCTAGATTATACTTGTTGGATAGGATTGCAAGCCTCCTTATATGGGAATTCAGCTTCTGCTGGCGCTCGTTCAGCGCCCCCCTTCCCAGGTATTCCGCCCTGAATAGCGAAGTGAGCGAGTCTACCACTATAAGCTTGATGTTCCTTTCCTGGATTAGCTTGTCCGCCCTTTCCAGCGTAAGCATTTGCTGCTCTGTTGTCATCGCCCTTATCACAACTATGTTCTCTATGACCTTTTCCTGGTCCAGACCTGCTTTCTTGGCAATCGATACGATTCTTTCTGGCCTAAACGTGCCTTCAGTGTCTAAAAATAGCACTCCGCCGTCGAGCCCGCCCTTCTTCAATGGAAGCTGTACGTTGACCGACAGCTGAAACCCTATTTGGCTCTTTCCGCTTGCGAATCTGCCATAAACTTCTGTAATCGCGTCTGTTTCTACGCCACCTCCTATAAGATCATCAAGGTCTTTAGATCCTGTGGAGATTCTTCCTATCGCCTCCCTTCTTTTAAGCAGCGTTGCTGCGGTTTCGTAGCTAATTGTTGTTGCTTCTCTGGCAGCCGTTATAGCTTCTTTTGCCTTGTCCTGGCTTATGCCTGATATCTCCGAAATGTTGGAAGGGAACGCTACAGCCACCTTGTCTAGCGTGTCTATGCCGGCAGCCCTGAGCTTTTCCGCGCTTGTTGGTCCTATACCTGGCAAGTCCTCCAATTCACGTATTGCTTTTTCTTTGGGCATCAAAACACGATATTATTTTATGAACGAATAGGTATTTAAAACAGAATATGCTTATCACTGATAAGCAGGATTTTTATGAAAGAAGAAATAGTGCCAGCGTGGTTAACACGCTGGCAAGGCGACCAGTTCTTCACGACCTTCCTACAGTAGAGAACCCGTAATAAGCTATTAAAATATAGGTTTAAAAAACTTCCTTGTATCGTCAAATAGTGGAATAATATTTCAAAAAGATGGAATTATGACCTTCCTTACCCTTGATGCCAAAGGCGTTGCTATTGCCATAGTATTAGGTGTGCTCCTTCTGGCCTTTGGCCGCCTCAACCCTATCTTCACTGTCTTTATGATTTACTTCCTTGTGCTTTCTGCTGCGGTTACGGTTCTGGGGGTTAAGTACAAAAAGCGCATAAAGGTGTATGAGAAATCGAGAGGGGTGTGGAACGTACTGTCGAACGGTCTCGGTCCGTTGATCTTCGCCGCGCTCTTTTTCATATCCGCGTACTTTTTAGCCTGGCAGCTCATGACCATCTTTGCAATTGCATTCGGCGCCAGTGTGGCATCGATCACGGCAGATAAGTTTAGCAGCGAGGTGGGGGTGCTGAACGGCAAGCCTAAAGACATTTTCACGTTAAAGAGCATCAAGAAAGGAAGATCTGGAGGGGTGAGCGCACTTGGGTTATCTTCCGGATTGCTTGGCGCTGCGCTGATATCCATACCGTTTGCCTACTTTGCATTGAATTATGGCGTGATGCCGCTGCTTTTAATCGGTTATCTTCCGCTGCTTGCAATGTCTCTTACAATCGGCGGCTTTGTCGGCACTCTAGTTGACTCCATGATGGGCCACTTTGAAGAGAAGAAGCTGGGTAATAAATTTACTTCAAATTTCATCTGCAGCGTTTGCGGTGGGGCAGCAGGAGTTGCGATTTTTGCTCTTCTCCTGTATGTTTTGCAGCTGCCAGCCTACTTTATCTTTTAGCTGCCTCAATTGCTGCATAGGCTGCAGACAGATTTAAATATCTAAAAATCAAACTGCAAATGAAACCATGGGGGAATCAATTACAGATGCAGAGATAGCGGAGGGGATCCTTCACGCCAATACAGCCAGAGAAGTTGCGATGACGAGCAGGACAAAATGCGGAGTTTCTGTTGGCGTAAGAGTACATGGAAGGTTGGTGTGGCAATCCGGTTTTAACATAGAATTCAGGGCGTATAACGGCTATCATGCAGAGGAAGTTGCGGGTGTGGGCCTGATCGATGCTGGCAAGATGGCAGGCGATTTCGAAGTTCTTGTAGAAAGGTACCAGGATGCAAGCCACAATATTGTAGAACATTTCCCAGGATGCCCGACTTGCTGGTCATTCTATAATAATTGGGGAAACAAGGATATGCTATTTGTAGTTGCTGATGGGGTAAAAGAAACTTACCGCGCCAGGCTTAAAGACATGCAGCATGTCGCGCTGCCGGGGCTTGTTTATCCATCTGATACCCTGCGTGCGGCCAAACCCCTTCGGAATTTTAGAGCGGGCGGCGACGCCCCCTTGCGCCGTGTGGTAGAAACAATGAAAACTCCTACTGATATAGATTCGCTTGTGAGAGTTGCTTTGGATGCGCGCGGGCGAGGGCTTACATTTGAAGGATATGACAATCTTCTTCATTTTGATGCTGTGGCTTTTGGGATGGCGGATGGCAGGATATTTGGCGGCTTCCCCATGCAGTCATATGGCTACAAGGGTTATCGACCTGAGGAGGTTGGGGCGATTCTTGCGTCGCTGCGCGACTACAGAGGCGCAGATTACAGGATTGTGGCAGGCATCGTCCCTTCTTATGTACAAGATGATGAAACTAGGGGGTTCCTAGCAAGCATAACGGAGTTCTATAGTATACTCAGGGAGTTTACGCATGACAGGATTAAGCTTGTTGCTGCAAACAATAAAGGCGAAATAGTTTACCCGAAAGGCGATGCCGATGGACCTGATTTACGTGTGCGTGATGTCCTGCGCCATACAGGGGAAAGTGAACGGTTCCTAAGAAGATACAGTAGCGAGGTCCGCCCATATCAGCCAACACAATCAAAAATAAAAGTTGCAAGCACGGCATGGCACGCTGGGCGTATATAACTCCTCCAAATGCCCCATATTTTATCATAAAAGTTAAACATAAGCATGATGTGCGCTAGCCGGGATTTGAACCCGGGCAATTGCCTTGGGAAGGCAAGATCCTACCGGACTAGACTACTAGCGCTCTTTCGCACTAACCTGCTCTTCTGATATGTTTCTAGCCTGCTCTCTTAATATTTTTGCTTTGTCGGTCCTTTCCCACGGCAATCCCTCCTTTCCAAAATGGCCATACGCTACTGTGCTGGAGTAAATAGGCCGCTTTAGATCGAGTGTTTTTATTATCTCTGCAGGTTTCAGGTTGAAATTTCTTTTGATCAGTTCCTCTATCTCTTCCTGCGGGATTTTGTTGGTGCCGAAGCATTCTACATGTACGCCAAGAGGATCAGGGTAGCCTATGCAATACGATATCTGTATCTCGCATTCGTCAGCAAGGCCCGCCGCCACGACGTTCTTTGCTATGTATCTGGCGATGTATGCTGCCGACCTGTCTACTTTTGAAGGATCCTTTCCTGAAAAAGCTCCTCCGCCATGCCTTCCCCTCCCCCCATAGGTATCGACTATTATCTTCCTTCCTGTTACGCCGGTGTCGGCTGCAGGCCCGCCAAGTGCAAATTTGCCTGTTGCATTTATGAACACCTTTGTATCCTTATTGAGCCAGCTGCCCAAAACCGGCTTGATCACCTTATTTGATATCTGCTCCCTTAGGCGTTCTATGTCGCACTCCTTATGGTGCACAGATACTACGACTGCGCTCACCCTTTTTGGCACCCTGCCGTCGTATTCTACTGTTACTTGGCTTTTGCCGTCCGGCAGCGCTTCCGGTATGCTTCCATTCTTCCTTACTTCTGTAAGCTTGTTTGTAAGAGCATGCGCCAGCATTATTGGCAGTGGCATTAGCTGCGGTGTTTCATTGCATGCATACCCGAACATCATGCCTTGGTCGCCAGCCCCCTGTTCTTTGTTGCCCTCCCTTTTCCCTGACACTCCTACAGCTATGTCAGGGCTCTGCTCATGGAGCAGCATGAGGAGCTCGCACTTATCCGAAAAACCCAGGCTTGGGTCTGTATAACCGATATCCCTTATTTTCTGCCTTATAACCTTCTCGTAATCCACCTTTGCTTTTGTGGTTATTTCCCCTGCGACGCAGCAAAAGTTCCTTGTCACCAATGTCTCCACGGCAACCCTGCTTTCCGGATCCTCTGCAATGCAAGCATCAAGTATTGCATCGCTCACTGCATCGCACACCTTGTCGGGATGCCCCTCTGTCACACTCTCCGAAGAGAACTGCCTTATTGCCATCTTATTACCGAAGATGGTGCATTTGCAAGGTTTTTATTTGATGCACCGCATGCAATTTATCTTTGTAAATTTTATGTATGCCGTTGAAATTAGACACCTGCCTAATCGGCATCTGTCATCTGATGTAGCTGGGTCCCTGCTCTGGGGTGCTCGGATTCTGTATGTTCTGCGGCTGCTGGAATATCCCCATTGACATCTGTTGCTCCAGCTCCTTCAGCGCCTTGGTGGTCTTATTTATTATGTCGTCGAGCCCTTGCGTATTCAGCTGGAGGTTCAGCACATTCCCCAACAAAGACAATACCGATTTCGCCGCTGCCGCATCCATATCCATTATTGCTGTCTCGCCCATAAGGCAGATTCCAGGTATGCCGCGCTGCTTTGCCAGTGCAACAATCAGCCCAGCAGACCCCCATATTACTCCCTTTGTCTTCCCAAACACAACCTTTGCCCCTTTGAATGTTTTTATTACCTCTTTGTCTGAGGCATTGCCAAATACTTGGGGTGTAGATGCGATTGGTTCCGCGGGAGCATAGCCTCCCACTGTGAAAACGAATGACCCTCCCAATTCATTTTTAAAGAAATCCACTATGGCAAGATTGACCTCGTACTGCCCTTCTGGAGTAACCGCCTGGTCGTCGCCTGTTAACAGTACTATGTCCTTGCCTCCTTTTTTCTTTGCTTTTACGTAGTAGAACCTGTTGCTCATCATCCTCAGCTTCCCGTTCTTCATCATTATTACCCTGTGCAGGAAATGGTTGGAATATAATGTGGCAAACCGTTTCGCCCGCAGTTCAGTCTTTATGTGCGTCACAACTATCTTGCCAACATTGCCCACTCCAGGCAGGCCCACTATTAGAATGGGCTTGTTGAACTTTACTCCATCACGCATTTTTATCCATGTGCCAGCGGCCATGTCAGATTTGTGCAAATATATCCTCCTTTTCCTTCTTCAGCTTCTCCTTCTCATATTTGAAAACTCCTTTTTTGAGCTTGCTAGACGCTATTTCGACAGCCTTCTTTATCTTTGCCTCCGCTTCGTTGTAGTCCTTCCCTTCCGCTATAAATCTGTATTTAGGTGCGCTTATGTATGATATATCAACGCCCGCTTTCTCCGCAGAGCTTAAAATGGATCTTATCTCTGATGCCCCAGACTCTGTATTGTATGTCATCATTGTCACTGCATAAGAGACGTTCCTGTTTTTCTCTTTTATATTCTCCTTTATAATGCTCTTTATCTCGTCCTTCAGTCGCTTCGGAATCTTTAGATTTTCGAATGTATCTGTGTCGGAGTTTGCCTGCTTGAAAAGATTGACGTATGTGCCCAGCTCGATCCTGAGTTCTTTTGCTATGCTTTCCTTGCTGCTGCTCAGACCGGCATTCTTTATCGCCTGCTGGAGAAGCGCACCCAGCCTTTTTTCAAGATTATACTCTCCGATTTTGTTCTTTGTCTCTTTTGGAGTTACTTTTTTTAGCGAGATGTCTATTGTCTTTTTTTCCTTATCATAAATGGTGACCTTCCCTACTATGTTTTGGCCTTCGTGGATGAATTCCCTTATGTTCTTTATCCATCCAGATGACACCTCCTTTATAGGCAGGAATACCTCCATATTGTTGTATTCAGGAAGCCTGCAGTACGCGCCGAATTGCATCACTTTCGCTATCTGGGCTATTACAAGCTCCCCTATTTTTGGTGCTGACTCCTCGCTCATTCAAAATCACATAGCTTTTATCTCTAATTTCTTTTTTGTTCTGGTTCCGATGACTCTTTCAACAACATACTTGCATTCTTTGCATTCTAAAAGCACCTTTTGCCTCTTTGCGACCTTTATGTGCGTTGCAATTCCCTTTACTTTTCCAAAGTACCCTTTTCTTTTCCTTATGTTCCTTCTCTTACCCATGCTCTGGCCTCTCTCGGCCTTGCCAGAGTAAAGTCTAACAGTATGCTGTGTATGCTTATTGCACTTTGGACAGTATGTCCTTATTTCTTTGACTATCTTCATTGGACCACTACATTTCTTTGCATATTCCGTTATTTATAAGGAAGTTCTTGTCTTCGTTTTCTTTTTGATTCAGGTTGAGGACCTGATCCTTCTCTAGCGGCCCGATTTTATTGCCGGATGGAAGCACTATCTCCGGTATGCTTTGGATTGCTTTCAGTTGCACCTCTCTTTGTTCTCTCTTTGCATATGTAAGATTATTTGCGCCAATGAGATTTACTGCTTCCCTATAGAAAGCGTTATCCTGATCCGGCGCCGGGGACGGCATTTCTTTTCCGTATGCCGCGTACACCATTATCTTCTGTTTTCTTCTTTCGAATATTGAATTTATAAGCTTTAATGTGTTCTCTTTTTGTATTTTAAGCTCCTCAGAGCTTCTGTCATCGGTATTGTCTAGTAGTTCTTTTATATCGTTGTAGAGGGTTTTTGGGACTAGCTGGAGTTCATTGGACTGCTTCTCTTTTTGATTTATCTGCCATAATATATCATAGGTTAAATTTTCCGAAACCATGTGTGCCACCCCTCACTTCCTCTAATCGCCCTTTTTCTATATAATATGTTTGTAATGAATAAAATATAAATTGTGTTATAATAGCCTTTGATTTTTATAAAGAATAGTGGAATTGAGGGGAGATGAATTCATTACTTTTTTAGCGAGGAGTGGATTTGAACCACTGATCTTCGGGTTTCTCAACAATGTAAGACTTTATAATTGTAATTTTTTCAACCAAGCCAAACACATTATGAGCCCGACGGGCACTCCAGACTACCCTACCTCGCTATGCAATTATTTTAGCAGCAGCATCTAATAAATCTTTCGTGCACTTGGACGGCAATGCGCAATAAAAGTTACAGGACTGCAGTTCCTGCAGTCTTGCCAACGCCGATCTCTTTAATATCTTCATTTATTATGCTTTCAGCGTCCCCTCTGCTTATCCTGGAAAGCTTTTGCCCGCATGCGCACCTGAAAGAAGACTCATATGCGGAATCAAACGTGAAAATCACATTATCCTTTGAATAGCAGGAATTGCAGACGAAATAATCATCGCAATCGTTAGTCACTATGCTCTTTTTGCTAAGGGTGCTATTCACAAAGTCAAAGAAAGGAGGCACCTTACTGGAATTTATATACCATGCAAAGGAAAGCCACCCATTGGTGTTTTTTGACACGTAATAGTTGGTTATGCCGTGTCCCTGCATTAGGTTTAGTATTCTCCTTACGGCATTTATCTTCATTTCCAGCGTCTCGGCAATATATTCATCTGTTTTGGGCGTAGTAAGCAGGCTAAGTACTTCAGGCGCGCGCGTGCTCACGGTTTTCTTCAGGAATGCAACAGCACTTTCATTTTGCAGGAGTGCATTCAAGGAAGAAGCAACCTCTTCAGGCGAAGAGAGGCTCGGCATTGTCTTTCTTATGTTTATACGCTCCGCTTCCTTTGACTTGCTCATAGCGGCGTGTACTTTTGTACGTGCTATTTTCGCTCTTTTTACATTAGAACGAGAAGGAGCCCGTCTTGCTCTTACTGCCATCTTATCTTTTTTCTTGATCGTTGCCTTTGCAATGTGTTTCCTCTTAGTCATAGCCATCTTACGCACTCACCTGGACTAACGTAGAAGTCGTCAAACGCCAATACATTATACGCATCTTAAATATTTAAACCTTTGGCTCAAGAAATCCCTATTTCAATACTCTCTCTGAATTGAGCCCACGAATCGCATCATATAAGCTATGCCCAATAACTATACTGCCAACCGGATGTGCCAGGAGGGGCTTCCATAAACTTGGAGGATGGAGAAGACTTTTATATATTGGTGCATAAAATAACAATGTCTTTTTATAGAGAAGAGATTACATGAGCATGTATAGTCAAATGAAGGAGACCTTCAAAAACGAGTACAAGGAAGGTAGCGATACATACAGGCAGAGGCTTACCCTTTGGAGATCGCAGCCGGTCATAACCAGGGCAGACGGCCCTACCAACATAACAAGAGCCAGAGAGCTAGGTTACCGGGCGAAAGAAGGAGTGCTGATAGCAAGAGTTAGGCTTAAAGGAGGAAAGAGCAAAAGAGCCATGCATGGAGGGGGAAGAAAACCATCGAAAAGCGGAAGGTTCTTCTCTAGAGCAAAGTCGTTGCAATCTATAGCAGAGGAGAGGGCGGCAACGCGCTTCTCCAATTGTGAGGTATTAAATTCATATTTTGTAGGGCAGTCAGGCTCTGATAAGTTTTACGAGGTAATACTCATAGACAAAGCGTCACCAAGTGTGCAATCCTTGTATTCCGGTATGCTATCCCAAAAGGGCAGGGCCTACAGAGGACTCACCCACAGCGGCAGAAAGCACAGGGGAATAGCCACGCGGGGCTATGGCACTATAAAGAGAAGACCCAGCAGGAGGGCAGGCTTCAGATCCTGAGTTAGTGCATCCATAAAAACCCGCTTCATGTAAAGTATCATGTTTATTTCAGAAATAGCACAACGAATTTGGATTCCATCATGGAACTAAGTCTGTTCCAAAATCATTATATTTAGGTACTTAACACATTAGATAGAATTAAAAATGTGTAAATATAAGAAAACAACGCAATCGGCACGTATTTAAAAGCCTGATTTTAATTCACAGGAAAGGAGTGTGAAACTAATGGCTAGAGGATCACTGCAGTATTGGCAGAAAAGAAGGGCATACAGACGTCTGCCTAGAGTGCGGAATTATCCTGACGGCTCAAAGGAACCAGTGCTTACAGGATTGATAGGATACAAGGCGGGGATGACTCACGCGGCGGTGAATATTGATGGGCGGCAGGAAGAGATAAGGGCATGCACGATTATTGAAGTCCCAAGGACAGAGGTATATGGTATAAGGCTGTACAAAAAAGATCCAGGCACAAATTACAAGAGGATATTCAAGGAGATATACGATAAGGGAGCAGCGCAGAGAGCAGGCATAAAGAAACCGCAAGATGCTGCAACCAGCATAGCAAAAGACGCGTTAGATGCAGCTACGGACGTTTCAGCGCTTATGGTTGCGTATCCGCGAGGAACCGCAACGGGGCAGCACCATCCAGACAGATTTGAAGTGAGGGTCTCTGGCGGCAGCGCAGCGGAAAAATTTGATTATGCGACAAAACAGCTCGGCAAGGAAGTTAGGCCATATGATATATTCAAGAATGGAGAGCACATAGACGTAACATCAGTAAGCACCGGCAAAGGATGGGCCGGCGTAATCAAAAGATTTGGTGTTGCCAGACTGGACCACAAGGCAACTCAAAAGACAAGGCATGTCGGCGTCCTTGGGTCATTCGGCATAGCAAGAGTGCTTTATTCCGTGCCGCAATCCGGCCAGATGGGATTCAATTACAGGACAGAGCATAACAAAAGGATTTTGAAGGTGGGCGGGAAGGAAGAATCCGCAGCAATAAACACAAAAGCAGGCCTTATCAATTATGGAAACATCCATAATGACTTTTTCATAATCGATGGTTCCATCCCTGGGCCCGCAAAAAGGCTTGTAAGGATAAGGAAATCACTGAGTAATAGAGATAGCAGGGGAATAAAGGAATCGAAGATAACGTATCTAGCAACTACAGACAAAGGGATATGATGGCAAACGCAAATGTTTTGGATTTGGATGGCAGGCAGCTGAAGACCGTAGAGCTACCCATGGCATTTGCGGAAAAGGTCAGGCGCGATTTGATACTCAGGGCAGTCCATGCAGAGAGCACAGCAAAGCTGCAGCCGCAGGCGCATTACTTGCTTGCCGGAATGCAAACAACCGCAAGATACTACGGAGCAATGAATTCCTATAGAACAGGAAGGCACATGGGAATCGCAATCCGGCCCAGAGAGAAACTTGGAGGAGGGGTGCAGGGAAAGGTCAAAAGGATTCCATCAGCAGTGAAAGGTAAAAGAGCGCACCCGCACAAGATAGAAAAGATAATAGCAGAGAACATAAACAGCAAGGAATACCAGAAGGCGATAAGGAGTGCGGTGTCCGCCACATCACAACCAACATATCCAAAAAATGATGCGGCAAAGAGCATAACATTTCCAATAATCTTGTCGAATGGAATAGAGGAGGTGAAGAAGACAAAGCAGATGTCTGGCATAATCAGCAAATTAGGACTGGGCAGCGCATTGGAGCGTGGCACTGAGAAAACAAGGAGGAAAGGCATAAGGAGGCTTTCAAAGCAGCGTGCATACAAAAAGTCGATTCTTATCGTATTGGGAAACGACAATGGCGCAGTGAAAGCAGCTAACAACCTGCCAGGCGTAGATGTATGCACTGTCAACAAGCTTACCGCGAACGTCCTAGCCCCAGGTGGCGTTCCAGGAAGAATAACAATATGGAGCGAAGCTGCGATAGAGCAACTGGACAGAACGATAGGAGCCATGAAACCAGAGTGATTGCATGCCAGGAGTGCTAAAGTATCCATTATCCACAGAAAAAGCGATAGGATTAGTGACGCGCGGCAACACGATAGTGTATATTGTAGACCACAGGTCGGCAAAATCTGCAATAAAAGGAGAATTCGAAAGAGTATTTAATGTTAAGGTGCAGGACATAAGGACTGAAAACACCCCAAACAACAGGAAGAAAGCATACATAAAGCTTGCCAAAGGGAGCAGTGCAGAGGAGGTAGCAAAGAAGCTAAAGTTGGTGTAACCATGGGAAAGAGATTGAGGCAGCAGAGGCGCGGAAAGGGCACAAAGACGTACGCAAAGCCTCCAGGCACATTTGACATCAGTGTGAACTATCCGTATAATACAAATTTCTCCAAAGAGGGCGAGGTAATAAGGATATTCAATCACACCGGGCATAAGGCGCCCCTCATGGAGGTCAGATACGAAGATTTCTCCGCGTCTTTCCTAGTGGCGCCGGAGGGGATAAAGCTAGGCGATAAGATTTACGTCGGCAAAAACATTTTCGCATTGGGAAGTGCAATGAGGCTCGGAGACATACCCGAGGGCATGGCAGTGTACAACATAGAAGCCTCGCCAGGAGACGGCGGCAAATATGTCAGAAGTGCCGGCGGCGCGGCGTACATAGCCGCCCATCTCGGGATGAACACCAGCGTGTTGCTCCCATCAAAGAGCATTGTAGCGATAAGCAACGACTGCAGGGCGCAGCTCGGTTTAGTGGCTGGAGGTGGAATGACGGAGCAGCCTATAGTAAAAGCAGGCAAGCACCACTACATGATGCACGCAACAAACAGGATGTGGCCCACGATAAGAGGAGTAAAGAGCAACCCCGTTGACCATCCATTCGGAGGGAAGCAGCACCACAAAGGAAAGAGCAGCATGACATCCAGAAACGCGCCTCCAGGGAGGAAGGTCGGCCACATAGCTGCTAGGAGAGTGGGCAGAAGGAAGAGATGATATAATGGCAGAGAGAATAGCGTTTAAGGGCATGTTCCCATCCGAACTGGAAAAGCTCACAGACGAGCAATACCTTGGCATGATAAAGGCCAGGCAAAGAAGGAGCATAAAAAGGAAGAGCCTAGCATACAGAAAGCTTCTGGAGAAAATTGAGAAGTTCAAGAATGAAAAGAAGCAAAAGCCAATCAGGACTCATACCAGAGAAGCGGTAATACTCCCATCGTGGATAGGCCTCACATTCGAGGTGCACAACGGAAAGACATTCCAGCCGGTCAGTATAACGGCCAATATGCTTGGTCACAGACTAGGAGAATACGCATACACAACAAAAAGCGTGGTGCACTCCGCGCCTGGAATAAGCGCAACAAAGGGAAGCAAGTTCATAGGAGAGAAGAAGTGAGCGCATGAAATATTCGTTTAACAGAGAAAAGGAAGGCATCGTATTCGCGCACGCGAAGGACATAAACGCGAGTTTCAAGGACCTCAGCGCAGTGTGCGACGCAATCCGCTATAAAAACGCGCAGACTGCAATGTCTATTTTGGATTCCGTTTCTCAAGGCGGTGTCCCGATACTTTACAGGAAATACAACAAGTATATGGGATCAAGGCACGAGCTGGGAGGCAGGAAGGGAAGATACCCCATAAAATGTACAAAAATAGTCAGAAAGGTGCTTGTCAATGCTATGGCGAATGCAGAAGGTAAAGGAGAGTCGCCATCAGACATGTACATAGTCCACGCCGCAGCCAACAAAACCAACATATTCCAGAGAGTCGCCCCAAAAGGGGAGTTAAGGGTCGGGCATGTGCAGGGCAGAGGCTCGACAAGAAGGACCGATCTAGAACTCGCAAAATTGGAGTTGGCGCTAGGATACGGGGAAGAAAGGGGCCTGAGTGAAAGGATGCGGAAGATTATAGGAAAAGAGAAGAAGCAAGTAGAGGCGGCAGAGGCAAAAAGCAAGCCAAAGCAAAAAGTAAAGAAAGAGAAAAAGTCGCAGGCAACCCCGAAACCGCCCGCTCCAGTAAAAGAGAAGGCAGCAGAGCACGAAGCAAAAGCCAAAGGCCAGCCAGAACAAGAAAACAAAAGGATGAATTAATGGCAATAGAGAGAAAGTTCATAGAAGATTCGATAATAAAGCTAAACATAACCAGATACCTCGAGAAGGAGCTGTCAAGGGCAGGCTTTTCAAGAGTGGAAATCCAGAAGACCCCTGTACTAACGAGAATAACCGTCTATGTGCTCAGCCCAGGCAGGGTAATAGGAAGAGCAGGAAAGACAATCGATACACTTACCGATAGCATCAAAAAAACATTCAAGGTAGATAACCCGCAGATAAACGTAATGGAAGTTGAAAACAAGATGCTCGAACCTCTTCTAGTTGCAAGAGAGATAGCGGAAAAATTCGAAAGGGGGATAAATGCAAGGAAGGTCATACAGTCAATGCTGAAGCAGATACTGGATAATGGTGCTATAGGCGCAGAGATAATAGCAAGCGGAAAGCTGGCGGCAAAAGGCGCAAGGGCAAAAACTATAATAAAGAGCGTAGGCTACATACCAAAAGCTGGCGACGTTGTCAGCCTTGTAAGGGAGGCGCAAGCCACAGCGCATCCGAAATACGGAGCAATAGGCGTGAAGGTAAGGATAGTGCCGCCCGGCACGGTATTCCCAGGAACTACGATGAAACCTATCGAAATACCGAAGACTATCCTAAACAGTTAAAATGGTTTATAAGCTTATCTAATGGGGTCTTATGGTAGCAGTAATTGCGACTGTGCTAGTAGCATTCCTGTCAATATTCGTACCAGGAACCCTCATCGCTTTTGCGCTTCTCTACAAGAAAACAGAGCTACACATATTTGAGATAACAGTTATAGGTTTCATATTCGGCCTTCTGGGGCCTGCAAGCATGACGTGGCTGGAATCATTCCTCATAAACGACTTCCACGCCTTCTCTTTTTCTTTGTGGCTTTTCGAAATAAACGCCCTGATCCTTACAATAGTCGGAATTATACTCTGTATATGGCAGGGCGTATTCCGCAATCTAAATCTTTCCAGGCTGACTAGAGCACAACAGATAAATGAAGAGAAAGCTGAAATCAACTCAGCTGAAGCGAGCCTGTTTGAGAGGTTGGAGCAGACCAGGGCAAAACTCTCATATTATGAAAACGCAAATGAACTGATTTCGAAGCACAAAACCGAAGAGGAAGAGCTAAGAAAGAAGCACCAAGAAGAACAAAGATTAATCAATAGGATGGATGCTGCAGACAAGACGAAGCTTTCCGAACTGCACAGGTTAGAGGAAGAGAAGCTCGCCGCGGAGCACGAACAAGAAGAAAGATTGCTTTTGAACAGGCTTGGCAAAAGTACAGCTTCTTCAACGCGACCAGGAATAATAAATTTGAAGACGGCATGGCCATGGCTCCTGCTATTCATAATAATGATTTTGGCTTTCGCTACAAGAATGACAGGGATTTCCTTATCGCAGCACTTCTTCGAATTCGATCCGTACTTCGACATGATGGCGGCGCAATCTATACTTGTCTATGGTCAGCAATTCTACACGGCGCATTCGGCGTGGCCTGTAGAGGCTGCTGGTTCCGTAATGAGAATTCAGCCAGTAATCCCGTACCTTGAAGCATACTGGTACGACTTAGCAAACTATTTCGGGCCTAGAAACTATCAAACTTTCAGCACAAACCTGATGAGCTATGTGGGTTCTGTCTACCCACCCATTACAGCAGCCCTCCTTGTATTCTCAATATTCGCTCTGCTTTACAGGGAGTACGGCAAATACGTAGCACTGATTGCCGCATCTGTGACCGCATCCATGCCTGTGCTTTTCACTACCTTCGTAGCAGGCGAGCAGCTCCTTGAGCCGTGGGGGATATTCACTCTGTTCTTCTTCTTTGCCATGTATGTGTTAGCCATAAGAGACATGAAGAACACCAGGCTGGCAATACTTGCCGGAGTGGCTTTCGCATCAACATTCCTCGGCGCACACTACTATACTGTAGATGCGGGGGTATTCGCAATCTACATAATACTGCAAGGTGTCATAAGCACTCTGAGAGGCGACATAAACAAATATTTCTTCAAGATGAACATAATAATGCTCATAGTAATAGCGCTTTTCCTGGCGCCCTACACCGCATACAAATCAACATTGAGCGGTGCGATACCAGAAACGCTAGGCATTCCAACAACAATAGGGTGGCCTATGTTCGCGCTAATCTTTGTCATGCTGTTCTATTATGTGCCAAAGCTGCTGAAGAGATACAAAATCATATTCAAATCATTAAATTGGAAGGAATACCTTGGTTGGCTGGTAATCTTGGTAATACTGACGCTTGGAGTTGTAATTGCATCACCACTTTACAGATCCCTAAAAGGATACATAAACGTGAGCGCGCACTATACAACCCCCTCAATACCCCTCTTCATGACAGTTCAGGAATTTGAACCTACCGGACTTTTGTACAACTTTGGTGCTGCAGGCATAGGACTCATAGCGGCGAGCATAGATGGTGTGCCAATCGTCGCATGGCTCGTTGCAGCAATAGGTCTTATCCTGATAGCAATAAGCATAATATTCAGAAAGAGCACCACCGGCATACTTTATATCGCAATCGCGCTGCCCATAATGTTTGCAGGGTTTTCCGAAGTAAAATACCTCCCGCACCTCGGCGTTGTGCTCATCATCCTTCTCGGAATCATATTGGGAGAGCTGCTCCTCCTAGCAGATAGCGATTTCAGCATAAAGAAATATTCAAAGATCGTATCAAATACCCTCATAGCGCCAGACTTTTCCAATGCAGCTCAAAACCATACAGAGTTCTATCTGTCATTGATTGCAATAGGCCTCTTCTTCCTGTCACCGATATTGGCAATAATAATGATAGTCGCAGTGATTGCTCTGAAGAAACCGAAGCGCAAAGGCTATCTATGGGCCTTGTTCGTCCTCTTCATAATAATAGAGATCGCAGCCGTGATAGTGAACCATCAGCTTATGCTTGGTGAATCCAGTGCAATACTGCAGTCGATATCGGCAGCGCACATATTTTCGTCAAACAACGCCAACGCATGCACAATATTCAACAACAGAGATAATGCTATTGGCGCTGACATATTCTGCAATCAGGTGCCGCAATACTGGATCGAAGCCACACAATGGATGCAGCAGAACATCGGACCATTCGGATACAGGATTCTTGCATGGTGGGACTATGGAGACTGGATAAACTGGTTTGGCAACTCCCCAGCAGTGATAAGAGGGGACAATTCAGCCCCCACTGAGGACTATGCGACTGCAGCAAGCTTCGTCCTAAGCTCTGCAGACGGATACACCCCGCAGAGAATGGTTAACATGATGAGCAGCAATCAGACGAAATATGTGCTTTATGACCAGGGTTTGGTGGAGAAATGGCAGGCATTGGACTTCCTGGCATGCGTTGACATAAATGCAACATCAAAAGCATATGCAATAGCACAAGGGCAGGCCCAAAACCCACCGCAGCCCTATGTTCTCGGTACATCTCCATGTGAGGTGCAGCACGATCCGCAGTTCATCCTAGTGCCGCTACCGGCCCTCATACCTACAAATACGACCGCCCAAAGCATATCCTTCTACTGCAGCATATCTAATTCAACAACACCGCTAATAAGCTCCTACCTTATAACTGGCGGCGGGATATCAAACAATACAGTGTGCGTAAGCTCGCAACCAAACACAAAAGGAGTATTGCAGATATACAACAAGTCCGGAGGTAAGATGAACGCAGTCATACAGGCTTCGGCATACGAGGGGGTGATAACCTTGTCGGGCGTGCCTTTCGTAGAATACCTAATGATATACCTGCCGAATGCCGCAAACGGCACCATAACCGATGCACCATCGTTGTTCTACGAGTCAAACTACTACAAGGGCTTCTTCCTAGGCAGCATACCTGGATTTACCCAAGTATATCCGTTAAATGCGACAGGCATCAACTATGTCAACGGAACATACCCCATAAGGATATTCGAGGTAGACAACTTTACAGGAAGCCTGCCGCCTAAGACACCAAAACCGTCATGGGTAAAGAACAATTACACGATGCCAGGCTGAAGCAAGGTATTTAATTTTTACCGCATATACTTCTAGGCGGGGGCTAAATTGAGATTGCATCCAGAGGTAGGGCTGTCATTTGACGATGTACTGCTTATACCGAAAAAGAATAGCTTCGGATCTAGGAAAAAGGTAAGCCTCAAGACCAAGCTCACTAAGAACATAATGCTGAGCATACCCATCATAAGCGCCAACATGGACACGGTCACGGGATCGCAGCTCGCGATAGCAATGGCCCAGAACGGAGGGCTCGGCATACTCCACAGATTTAATACCATAGAGGAGGAAGCTGCTGAGGTAAGGAGGGTGAAGAGGCAGAGCTCCTACATAATAAAAGACCCATATACCATAGATAAAAATAGGACCGTTGGCGATGCAAAAGCGATAAGCGAAACGCTAAATGTTACCGGCTTTCCTGTCGTTGAAGGCAAGAAGCTAATCGGCATAGTGACAGAGCGCGACATAAGGTTCCAGAAAGATGATACTCTAGTCAGCGACATAATGACAAAGAGGAACGATCTAATTACAGTGCAATGGGACAAAAGAATCAAACCAGAGAAATTCATCGATGTATTCAAAAAGCATAAAATCGAGAAGCTGCCGATCGTAGACAAAAAGTTCAACCTGGTCGGCATGGTCACAGCAAAGGACATAAGGAGCATGGGTGACGGCCAGGCAACAAAAAGCAAGGATGGCACCCTGATGGTAGGCGCCTCCGTAGGAGTGAAGGATGCCGTAAAACGCGCAGCCGCGCTTATAGATGCCGGAGCGGATGTGCTTGTCATAGACATAGCACATGGCCACTCGGATGCGGTGATAAATACAGTCAAGGCATTAAAACGGAAATTTGACACGGACGTCATAGCTGGCAACGTGGCAACTGGCGAGGCGACAGAGAACCTGATAGCTGCAGGAGCTGACGCGGTCAAAGTCGGAATAGGGCCAGGCAGCGTATGCACAACAAGGCTCATCGCAGGCAGCGGAGTCCCCCAACTCACAGCGATAAACTGGTGCAGCTCAACCGCGCTCAGCTATGGAATCCCAATAATAGGCGACGGAGGAATAAGGACATCGGGAGACATAGCTAAGGCATTGGTTGCGGGGGCATCCACAGTGATGATAGGCAGAGTGTTTGCAGGAACTGAAGAAGCCCCAGGATCCACAATAATAAGAGGTGGCAGGAAATACAAGTTCTACAGAGGAATGTCATCCATATCCGCCAACAGCAAAAAACTGGAAGTAGACAGGTCGGAGTTCGATCTTTCAGATGTGGTAGGAGAGGGCAACGAAACTTTCATATCATATGTTGGGCCGGCAAAGGACATAATAACTCAGCTCTGCGGAGGGCTTAGATCGGCATTCAGTTACTCTGGAGCGACAAGTATAGGTGAACTTAGAAGAAATGCGGAGCTCATAAGGATAGCTGCTGGAGGGCAAAGAGAAAGCTATTCAAAATTGGATTCCGATTGAAGCGCCAACAACAAAGAGATTAAATACTTTTAAATAGACTCTTTCCAGAGGGGCTCGTAGCTCAGCCTGGTCAGAGCGACGGTCTTATAAAAATTAAGAAAGCCGTAGGTCGTGAGTTCAAATCTCACCGGGCCCATCAATAAAAAGTGATAGAATGAAAATAACAGAAGACCCAATACAGGAAATAATCGTGCATGAACTGTACAAAATGGATTTGAAGGACCTAGTGCTGCAAAGGATAAGGCCTGACGGCAGACCAATCATGCTTTACTGGTGCGATGGCATTGCATATTCGCTGTTCGGACTGGGGGAAAAGGCATGGGACGCTGAGATGCTCAAAGGAAAAATGCATTTCACAAAAATCTACTATGCCGATATGCCTGAGTACAAAGCCATGATAGAGATAAACACAGAGCAATTTGGCGGCCTGAAGATACCTGTAATAGATACAAGCTCGATAGAGCTAGACAGGGAACTGGTAAAATTCCTTAAATCTAGGAAGAAAAGTGGCAAATAGCTACTTGTACACTATGTGCTTTTCCTTGCCGCATGCCATGCACCTATAGATTATGATTTTTGACGAGCTTGCAACCGTTACCTTGCAATTGAGCCCTGGCACGAGGATCATAGAGCAGTTATGGCATATCCGCGCTTTCATTCTTTTGGGAAGCCGTACGTGATAATGCCTCCTAATTCTCTCAAGTATCCTGATGTAAGATTTCGCAAGGCCGGGCTCGGAGGAAGCACGCTCTTCTGCAAGAGAAAACAGTATGGAAATCCTTTCTTTGGCTATCCTTTCGGTCAGCGCCCTTCTCCCTTCCAAGTAATCATCAAAAATAGTGCCAAACAGCAACATGTTTTCCCGCCGTAGGCAGTACACACATGTCGTGAGCAGGCTTAGCTTCTAAGTTCGGAATGGGTTTAGGCGTTTCCCTGCCCCTATTACCGTTTGACAGTACAATTACGCGGATAAGATTTTTAAAGCTATTTTTTCAGTGCCCTGCCCGCCCTGCAGCTTGTGCACAGCCCAGTCGCTTTGTCATAATGCAATTCGCATACATGCCTGCCGCAGAGCTTGCAAACAGCAACTGCAATATTGGAGCACACCCCACACTGCTTCTTTGTCATCATCCTAGCTCAACCATCTCCCCAAGGAGGTCTTTGGCCCTCGCAAATGACAATGGCTTCAGTCCTCTTCTCTTGGCATACGCGCATTGGTACCTTATATAAGAATCGTTTATCTTAGTGTCGGCATTTAGGCCCTTGCACAGCTCTATGTACTCTGATATGGCCTTTGCAGCGTCATCCACGCTCATCCCCCTCACATTCACCATGTATGGGGCAAGTACGAGATTGACTGTCCTGTGCCGCACATCCGGGATCGGGGTCTTAAGGAGTTTCTCTATCCATGATGTGCTGCTTCCGCTTCTTGGCGCCATGACAGTTTCCAATCTTGGTATCTTCACGTTTTTGGCAGCCACCACGACCTCTTTCGGTATTTCATTTACTTTTATCGGCATGCCCTTGAGTATTTCTTTGTATACGGCATTCTTCAGCAGCTCCGAAAGCCCGTGCCTATCGATGACCACAAAACCTCCATGCAACTTGAAATCTGCAAGCCGGAATTCCTCCCTCCCAGACATGTATTTCAGAAATGTCGCCAAGTCTATTTTGAAGTTTCCGGATTCATATGATACGTCAAGCCCCAAAGATCTGGATACTCGCGTAGCCTCTCGCTCACTGCCGGACTCCAGGGCCTCCTTAGACCTAGAAGCTTCAGCAAAAGCATATTTCAAAAGGACATCGCGGCGGCCAATTGCACTAACAAGCAGCCTGCAATAAGCATAGCCTATAACATAATCAAGCCGTCCGTATTTTATGTTCCTATATTCTATCCTGCCCTTCAGAAACGCCTCCTCCACCCTCGCTCTTGCGAAACCTATGAATTTGTGCATCTCCTCCAATCCGGCATTGCTTTGGTCTGCGACTATTCCTTTTGCCTCTTTTGAAAAAGGAAATTTGTATGCGAAAGAAAGCTCCTCTTCCGTTATCATCGGATAACATGCAGCGGCAAAATATAAATAACTGCGAATATATCATTAACACTTTTAAACTGCGGCGCCAATAACCTAGAAGGGGCTGTACGCTAACCTGGCAGACTTCCGCGTTCGGGTCGCGGATATCCGAGTTCAAATCTCGGCAGCCCCATTCAAACCCAGCGCCTATGGCTCCAGGCTCAAAACCAGAGGCAAGACATCAAGCAGGAAGCCTGAAAACGCCGACCACGAAAGATAAAACTATTTACACGGACTGTGTTATATACAGCAACTTGTATCCTTTATATCTCTAAAGAAAGATTGAGCGACTATCTTTAAAGATTCTGACATCGTTGGAAATACATGTATGGTGTCTATCACATCCTCTATCCTATACCTGTTTTTTACTATCATGACAGCCTCATGGATAATTTCAGCCGCCATCGGCGAAAGTATTTGCACACCCAAAATAATGTGAGTTTCAGGATGTGCAACCATCTTTATCATGCCTCTTGTATCCCCCATTATTATTGCTTTTGGCACATTCGTGAATCTAACCAATCTGCATGTACAGGCCTTGAAACTTTCAATTACTTCCCTTTCGGTTATACCAACGCTTGCAAACTGCGGGTCAGTGAATATAGCCCTTGGTACAATGCTCTTATCGATTTTTTTATGAGAGCCTAAGAGCGCACTCTCTGCTGCATATGTGCCCTCTCTGGCAGCTAGAGATTCTAGCATCGGCTCTCCAGTTACATCTCCAGCAGCAAATACATTCGGGTTATTTGTTTTCATTTCCGAATCAATTATTATTTCTCCTTTAGCACCAAGTTTAATTTTGGCATTTTCGACATTTAGTGACTTTGTGTTTGGGATCCTGCCTGTAGCGAAGAGTATTGATTGTGCCTCAAACATAACCTGCCTACCATTAATCTCGGCCTTCACAATAACCTTATTGTTTTTAGCATTTTTCTCGATGCTTTTGAGAGCAACACCCGTATGTATTACTATGCCATCCTCCTCCAAATATGATTTAAGGGCATTTGCCATTTCTGGCTCCTCCTCAGGAATGAGCGATGGGCTCCTTTGTAGAAGGGTCACTCTAGTTCCAAATCTGTTGTACATCTGTGCGAATTCTAAACCCAGGGCGCGTCCGCCAATGACTATAAGCGATTCGGGAACCTTTTCCTGCTCAAGGCCTTCTATGTTTGTCCAGTAATCTATACTGTCTATTCCTTGCAGTTTAGGTATTGATGGGCTAGCGCCAGTTGCAACGATAAATTTTTTTCCTAAAATAACCGTGCTTTTGTCATTGTACCTAATCTCTACCCCCCTTTCAGAGATGAAGCTCGCCATGCCTTCGTACAACTCTACATTCTTGAGCTTGCTTAGCACACTTTCGTATTTTTCGTACCTTAGGTTTTCCACAAGCTTCTTCTTGAACTCCATTAACTTAGCGAAATCAAACTCTTCGTCATGTTGTACTATAACATCTTTGCCTAAATTGTGGGTTATTGTATTTCTTATAACCTCCCCGCTAACGAGAAGTCTTTTGCTTGGAACACAGCCCACATTAACGCATGTTCCGCCTATTGTGCCCCCCTTTATCATGGCAGTTTTCTTGCCGAGTTCATCAGCCTTTATCGCAGCAGCAAAAGCAGCTGCGCCGTTTCCCAATATGACCAGCTCG
>JAJYVY010000040.1 GCA_021791775.1 Microcaldota archaeon
CTTAGGAGAAACTGCACTGCTGCCGGTGAGCTTTACATGGTAAGGGAGCTTCCGTTGATATGCATGCGCGCATACATCGAAGTAATGGATTACAGGAGAGAGTTTTCGAGGCACATAGGCCATGACGGCAGCCTTGGAGGTTTCGTTGAGGGCACTGCCAGGGCAGGAAGGAACGCGTATATAGACAAGACAGCATTGGTACTTGACAAGGGAAGCGTTGAGGATTTCGCCGTTATGCATTAGCATTCCACCGCAAGATGCATGGCAAGATTATGCTGGAATGCCAAGCTTAGGAATTATGCGATAGTCGCCGAAGTGATTGTAGTAAGAGATCATGCAAAGATAAAGGACATGGCCATGGTTGCCTGGCATGCTGGCATAGGCGGCTCTAACGTGGTATCCGGAAGTTAGGTAATAGGAAATGGCACAATTATGATTTAATGCGCGATTATAAGCCATCTGGATTTTACAGCGAAAGAAAGACCCAGTAGATGAATATGTTCAGAAGCGTCAGGACTACGCCAACACTGACGAAATCCATGAAAGACAGGGTCTGGCCATGGCTCTTCTCGGCTTTCTGCACTATAATGACATTGCTTGCGGCTCCCAGTATGAAGAGGTTGCCTGCTATGGTGCTACCTGCGGCAAGTGCAACTGCTGCGGCTGCCGAAACGCTTGAACCTGCGAGCAACTTCAGATATAGAAGGACCATCGGCACGTTTGATATGAACTGGCTGCCGACTATGCTCACAACTAGTATTGTAGGTACAGAACCTATCTGAAGATTCATGGAACTAACGATTCCCTGGATGAAGCCTGAATCCCATACGCTACCCACCAGAACGAACAGCGCCATGAAGAATATTATTGTGTGCCAATCTATTTTCCTTATCAATTCGTATCTTTTCTCGCTGAAGATTATTATGGGCAGCGAGGCTATGACAGCAACATACGAGAGATTGAACTGCAGCGGCACGTTGAATGATATCAAGGCTATGTCAAGCATTATCGAAAGGACAAGGAGCAGAAATGATATCTTGCAAAGCCAGGCAAGCCGCTTGTCCTTTATCTCGACTTTCGCATGTATCAACGGTTCGTTGTGGAATTCTTTCCTGTAGAACACTCTAAGGATTAGGTATGCGGCAAAGAGATTGATGATTGTCGGGATTATCAGGTATGAGAAGAACGTGGGAAATGGGTTCTTCACGATTCCGCTTGATGCTATCAGGAAGTTTTGGGGATTCCCTATCGGGCTTGCCACGCTGCCTATAGTCACTGCAAAGGCCAATGAGAGCAGCATTAGCTTCGGGTTTATCTTCTCCCTTGTGGCGAAGAGCATGACAATAGGCGTCCCTATCACCGCAAGCGTGTCGTTCAGCAGGAGCATCGAAGCGAGCCCCATTGACAGGATGACAAGGAGCACAAGCGAGTCCACGGATTTCGCCGACCTGAAAATGCGGTATGAAATGTACTGCACATAGCCGCTTTCCGTGAAAGCCTCGCCGACTATGAATATGCATATGAGGAAGGCTATCACTGTCCAGTCAACAGACGATATCGCGCTCTGCATGGATATCTGGCCCGTAAGGAGCACAGCAAGCGCGCCAATTAGGATTACCTGCCATATCTTCAGCCTGAGTCCGCCGATCTGCCTTACGGCTATTAGTATGAAAGAAGCGGCCAGCACTATGACAGAGAATGGCACCATAGGACCAATGCCCATACCCATATTGGAGCCCCAGGCTTATAACCTTTTTCGGCACTTAGCGAAAACCTGCACAACGGCAAACAAGACGTTTTGGACTCGGCCGGACTTCCAACAAAGTTGTAAGTCCCTATTATATGGTTATATAACGTTATACCTGTTTGGTCATTATGTCGAAAATCTGCTGTGGAGGCAGGGAAGCATCAATAAACCTAAATCTATGCTCCTTTGCTCTCTTACGTTGTGATGCCATATCTCTTAGTACTTGCTCACGTTGCTTTTTGGTCTCGCCATAGTTGTGATAGCTGTCCGCATCCCTAAGCCTGATTTTTAACCTCTTAAGTATAAGCTTCTTGTCTGCATCTAGATAATATATTCTGTCGAAAAATCGCAAAAAGCTATCTGGAGGAAGAGGCCCTCCGAATAAATACAACCATCTACCCTTGTTTCTAGAAAGCAATCTCTTCAATTTGCCAGTATCACACACCCAGCTAAGCTCCCTATCTTCTGCCCATTTATTTATATTTCTGCCCATATCTATTGGCATTTTTACCTTATCTCCTCTCGCGTTAAGCCACATGCCTATACATATATCCCCATCTAAAGCATTTTTGCCGTTTTTCTTAAAGAACCTTTGTAGGGAGGTTTTTCCGGTTCCTGACGCCCCAACTACCAGCACATGCAACGGCTCTGGTTTTTGCATGGTAAAGTAAAAGTGTTAAGGTATTAAATAGGCGATCTTAAGCTATCCTAGCGTGCCATGCGTAGATCACTCAGCACTTTATGCCTTACACCGACAAAACAGCGTGTTTGGACTCGGCGGGGATCGCGCCCGCGATCTTTCCGTTGCGAATAGGTGCGCTACGCTACAAGCTTTTATAAATAAACATCCCATAAATAATCCATTACTAATTGATTATATTTATTAAATAACAAAGTATTAATAGATAACTTTATAAAGATTTTTATGCTAAATTAAAATATGGATATTTATAACGCGTTGCTGAGATACAAAGGTTATGGCAAGGGGCTGAAGATAATGGAAAGAGAGCTAACCTTGCCTAAAGGCAATTTCATAAACTCAATAATAGGCCCGAGGAGAGCAGGCAAAACTTTTTTCATGTTGCATTATAAAAATTCTCTGAATTTACCAGAGAGCAACAAGATTTTCATCAATGGAGAGGATATAGATTTTGAGGGGCTCAAATCTAGCGACCTGGACATTATAGAGAAGTCAATGTTCGCTATTTATTCTCCTGACAGAGACAAGGAAATATATCTGTTTATAGATGAGGTACAGAATCTTCCGAGTTGGGGCAGGTGGCTCAGGACACTGTTCGACGAACACAGATATAAGATCGTCGTATCTGGATCCTCATCAGAGCTGTCGACAGACGAATTGCCTAATGAGCTTAGGGGAAGGGCGATAAACACTCTGATAATGCCATTCTCATTTAAGGAATACTGCACCATATTGAAGATTAGCTACGGAGAGCATATGAAGATGGATGAAGCAGGATTAGTTGCATCAAAATTCAAGGAATATCTAGAATATGGGGGATACCCGTTGGTTGTGGAAGCGGATACTCCAGAGTTAAAGAGACTTCTGCTCAGAGAGCTATACGAAACAGTTCTACAAAGAGACCTTATCGAGAAGCGCAAGGTTAGAAAGAGTGCCGTACTGAAAGCCTTCATCAATGCAATGATGGGTTCAGTTTGCAGGACTGTTTCCCCAACAGTTACGGTAAACTGGTTTGGCTCTCAAAACATAATAATGTCGCCACAAACTGGGATGAACTATCTAAACTATGCCCATGAAGTATTTCTATTTTTCTTCTTGTACCCATACTCAAAGAAGCCAAAGCAAAGGAATACGAAACCAAAACTGTATCTGCCCGATTCAGGCTTACTTAGCCTTACTGACAATGACATGTCAAAAAGGTTGGAAAACCAGGTGTTTGTAGAGCTTACCAGGCGTTTTAAACATATCTCATATCTAGATATTGGAAATTCAGAAGTGGATTTTGTAGTCGGAAACGGAAAAGACATAACGGAGCTCATACAGGTTAGCTACTCAATAAACGACCCTAGCACATATGGAAGAGAAATTAAGGCATTAGTAGACGCAGCAAAAATTTTAAAGTGCAAAAAACTTACTATACTTACATTCAATGAAGAGAAATTAATAGAATTAAGGAACCTGGTGATAAAAGTCATTCCGGCATGGAAGTGGATGCTTTTTCAATAAGATGGACTCGGCATCCTTGCAGCTTTTCGTGCAGTCCCTTCTGGTAAGTGTTATTATACGATTGCTTACAAATGACCGCTCAAACTACGTTAAACTGCAGCAGCGAATCTGACTGCTATTATAACTATCATCAGTATGTATTTTGTAGTTTTAGGCTTCTTTTATGGCTGCTTTTACCTTTGACATTGTAGCCTTGTCTATCTCAGACATGTTGTGGGCCTTCTTGGCATGTGCTGCTATCTTTCCCATCAGCTCCTGCTCAGAGCCGGCACGAGCCTCAAAACCACACGACATCCCTATATCCCTGCATGCGAACTTTTTTGCCATTCTATTCACCTATTAACTATTAATGGGAACAATTATTAAAGACCACCATACAGCAATCCGAACCTTTTCATGCGGTGCGCTATCATTTTTGACGCTTCGGCATAGTCTGTGAGCGCAGTGAGGCCTTTTTCAGTTATCTTATACTGTTTCCTCTGCTTTTCGGACCTCTGCCCTGCATTC
>JAJYVY010000007.1:0-19711 GCA_021791775.1 Microcaldota archaeon
TATAAAGTAGATTGCGTGAGTATATGCTGCAGCTCCATCGTCTAGTGGTCAAGGATACCAGGCTCTGGACCTGGGGACCCCAGTTCGAATCTGGGTGGAGCTAATCCTAATGAGGGGTTATATATATGTCATCGAAATGCCCTCCATGCGTTCTATACCAATACGAATATTCTGAAGGCACAAATGCGCGGGGTTACTCACATTTATAATTCTGCGCTGCTGAATGCTTTTGGTTCGAATGAGCTTGATTGGATCACTATCAATAATAGCACCGCTGTTTTTACAGCTAGGCTCTTCATCGATTTCTATACTCATAGCCATCGCGGCAATCATAATAATAGGATATCTTGCCCGGGCGATATTCCATAGGACGAAGATACCGGAAGCGCTGATAATGATAGCCATAGGGCTGCTTCTCGTGCCTATCGGGCATCTTCTCCCTGGAACATATGTCAACTCGCTAAGGTCACTAGCAGCGATATTCGGCGACATAGCCCTAATAGTGATAATGTACAACGGCGGCAAAACAATAAAGCTGGGCCGCAAGCTCTTCGGCAACACGATAGGTTTTACCCTAGGGATATTTGACGTCATTCTCCCCATGGTAGTGCTGTCAGTCGTCATGTATGTGTGGCTTGGCTGGCCTCTGGTCTATGGGGCCATACTCGGCGCGGTGCTCGGTGAGACATCAACTGTCATAGTAATACCTATCATCAAGAGGCTGAAAATCCAACGCGAGATGTACGATGCGTTGGTACTGGAAACGACACTCAACTCGGTGTTCGACATCCTCATCTTCACATTGCTTATCGCATTCACAGGCGGGCAGGCTTTTACTGCTAGCGGGATTGCGAGCTTTACGATAGACTACATAAGCGTGTCTATAGCGTTTGGGCTGCTTGCGGGGGTGCTCTGGATAGCGGTCCAGAACTATATAAACGGCGCGCGCGAGTACCTTGCGACTCTTGCCGTAGCCATACTTCTTTTCGGCATTGTGGAGCTGTTCAACGGCGCAGCGGCAATATCGGTATTGATATTCGCAATCATGATTGGGAACAGCAAGCCGATAGCAAAGTTCTTTGGATTCAAAAAGCTCAAAATGGAGGGCGCTATAGCCAGGCGCGCCGTAGAGCACGACATAGAGTTCCTTCTCATGACGTTCTTCTTCGTGTTCATAGGCATGATAGCGATACTTTCGCTGCAGTATTTCATATATGCGGTGATAATAACGGTCGTGCTCCTAGCTATAAGATACCTTGAGGTATGGCCTGTGCTCCGCAGCAAATTCAGCGAATACAGGCCGCTCACCTTTGGGCTGATGGAGAGGGGCACTACCGTTGCCGTGTTGGCAGCGATATTATTCTCGATAGGCGGCACATACAACGACCAGATATTCTACATCTGCTTCATGGTCATAATACTGACGAACATAGTCGGCAGCCTGGTGATAAGCAGAACTAGAGTCAAGGTGAAGCCTGACGGATGACGCTTTCGCCCCGCCCCGAAAAGGGGCAGGTTTTCCTGCTCACTTTTATAAATAGTTGCTCCTTAATATTTCTGGGATTGAATGGCGCCTACTAAGCCATACAAGCTAAAGGGCCATGTGATAGTCTGCGGCTACGGGACTGTGGGCTCGAAGGTTGTGGATACGCTCGTAGAGCACAACATGAGCTTTGTAATAATCGACAGCAGCCCAGAGCCGGTGAAAAAGGCCGAGGAGCTGGGCTACAATATCATATTCGGCGATGGCACGAGTAGCAGGGTCCTTCGCGATGCTGGCATAACATCTGCGAAAGCGATAGCCATAGTCATGGACAACGATGCAAAAAACCTTTTTGCCGTCCTTACAGCCAGAGACCTCAACAAGGAGATATTCATCGCAACGCGCTCCAATGATGATTTCATTAGGGAAAAGCTTGTGGAAGCCGGGGCGGATTATATAGTCATGCCGCAGAAAACCGCAAGCAAGGAGATAGTGAAGGAGCTTATCGGAATAGGCGTAAAACCTACGCCCTCCACATGAGGGATATAAACACAGCGCAATAAGCGTAAATATGAAGGGTGTAAATAGACATGGGCGTCATGGAAACTGCATATAAATATCTTGCAAATCCATCGAAGGAGCAGAAGGGAACACTCAATCGGCAGATGCGTCTTTCAAAGGAACTCCACAGAGGCGGCAGCCGAAGAAGCAGGAACTATACAGGTGGCATCGTGACGACCAATCATAGCCACACCCGCAGCCCACATAGCATAAATGCGGGAGGATGCCACAAAACAGTGAGCAATTGAACGTCCCTGAGGTGGATAGGCGTGACCTTGCCGGCAAGACCCTGGCAGGCCTTGCAATAGCTGCGATAGCGTTTGCGCTGATATCATTTTACGTTGTTGACGGCATATCCCACAACACATATGCTTCTGGATACTATACTATTAGCTCGCTATTCGACGCTGTAGGAATAAACACTATGCCGTTGCTGCAGGCAGCCGCCCCACCTTTCAGTGCAGCTTTCGATGCATTGATACTAATATCTGTGATAGACGGCATTGTGAAAATTGTTGCAGTGGGCCTCGCCCTGGCGGCTGTGGTAGAGATATTGACCGGCGCGAATATCGTATCGCAGGTAAACTTCCTAGCCACGAGGAGAATGAGCAACCACATAATAATCTGCGGCTATTCCAGGATAGCGGAGCAGATATGCTTAGACTTGAAGAAAAAGAAAGAGAAGTTCATAGTCATAGACAAGAACCCTAGCACCATAGAGCTTCTTTTCGACATAGGGTATCTGGCAGTAAATGGCGATTTCACTTCGGCAGAAACCCTTGAAGCTGCAAGAGTCGGTCGTGCGCGGGCGATAGTCTTCTCGGCGAAGGATGAGCTTCCGAACCTTATGGGGATCATAACCGCCAAACATATCAACAAATCCATAAAGGTAATTTCGCGCGCTTCAGACGAGGTACACTCTATAACCAAGATGCAGCGCGCTGGAGCAGAGCTATGCGTTGTTCCTGAAGTGATAAGCGGCGTGGAGATAGGCACCGCAATAACGGAGAGGTTGGTTGGTTGAAAACGCAGAAAGCGAGCTATATCATCCTTGTCGCAGCGGCTCTACTGTACTCTATTGCGGTGGCGCTGACAATTGCGGCAGGCGTTGATTTCAAGACTTCGGCGGTGTGGAACCTCCTGTCGGCTCTCTATATCTACTATAGCCTCATACCCTCAAGCGTGGCAGGCAGCCCATTTGTTTTTGTTGCTGCGCTGCTTGACGCTTTCGTATTCGCATTGCTTGCGGTGTTCCTTGCCGGGTGGTTCATAAACCTGATAAGAAGCGTGAATCTGAACGAACGATTATCACTATCAAAAATAAAGAAACTGAGGAACCATGTCATAATAGTGCCGTACAACAATTTCGCCAGGGCACTGGCGGACGAGCTGCGGGAGAGCAAGATAAAATTCGTGATAATAGCTGAAAGGTCGGAGCAGGCCGCAAAGCTCTACAGCAAGGGCATGCTGGCCGTGGCTGGAAGCATAAAGAAGAAGGAGGTGCTCGAGCTGGCAGGCGTTAGGAAGGCTAGTTATGTGGTTGCATGCGACGACCGCGATGTAGAGAATGCCATGATAGCGATAACGTCTAAGGATGTCAACCCCGAAATAAAGATAATATCAAGGGTAAAGGATGCTGACAACATGAAGAAGATAGGCGATGCGGGGGCCACATTCATAGTTGTGCCTGATATAACTGCGGGGGTGAGCCTGGGCGAAGAGATAGTGCGTAGGGCAGCCTAACGCCATACGGTATCATCAAATAGCCGCAAGGAAACCGGGGATTTTAATACGAGGAGGAATTGGGTGCGGATTTCCGCCTATATCTTTGTATACCATTGTCAATAAACGCTGCTGCGCAACATGCTTGCCGACCGATGAAAGCCTCTGGCTTTAGTCCGAGGTGGTTTACCGTTTATCTTAAGACAGTGAGCGGGAAATCCCACACCGTTTACGGGTGGGGATGTCACGAATGAGGAGAAGGCGGCGCCGGCGTATTGGATGAATTCTTCTCCTTTTTTTTCGTTTTTATGTAATCTTGATACGTATATTGGTGTTTGTATCTCGGAGTTGTGACCTGGTCTTCCTTTGCCTGCTGCTCCTCGGCCTTTATAGCTTCTGCTCTATACTTCATGAACTCACGGGCTTCTTGGAGCTGCCGCTCCTTCGAGCCTGCAATCTCATTGTAGACCGACCTGTCGCGCTTCTTTATCTCTGCAAGGAAGTTCGCATTGAATGCATCTACTTGTCTTTGTCCTGCTTTGTCTACTCCCTCATTCTGAGCTGCGATGCTGCTATCTATTCTTCTCTCTTTTTTGTCAAGAGCATATTGGCGCATCCTGGCGGCCCACTGACTGCCCTCTTCTGCGGGTGCGCCAAGCCGTCCAGAAGTTGGAAACCTTGACATTGCGGTGGTCGCAATATCATATCCCAACGCTGCAGCTCCGATCCCTGGAGCGGTGGCGGCAAATACGGTTGCGCTCTGAGGTGTAAACTTCTTTTCTTCATCGGTGAGCTTTTTCCCTGTTGCCAGCTTATCTTGCACCGCTTTATATTGGGCGTCTGCCTTCGCCCTTCCAGCGTCACGAAACTTCTGCCATCCTGCATTCAAAGCAAGCTTTTCGTTCTGGGAAAGCTCTATTCCGCTCGCTTCCTTGTTCTGGGCCATTCTATATGCTATCTTGGACCTTTCGTCTGATTCTTTGTAAAGCCGGTGGCGAAGGTTTCGCTCCGTCTCTGTTATGGTCTTTAGCCGCACTGCTGAGTTTTTTGTGCCTGCGCCGACGGGTACTGTGACCGGGCCTGTTCTTCCAGTTACGGTTACTTTAGTAGGCGCCAATATTGTCCCGGTGGTCTTGGGCCGGACTCCACTTACGGACATGTGGACCGTGCCTCTTGCTTTTGGAGGAAGCGTTTCGACGGCCGTTCTTGTGGCCATTGCTGCAACGGCAGCTTCATAAACCACCCTTTCAGACTTGGTTAAATTTGCTGCTGCTGCAATACCTTGCATAGCATCTGCCGTCAATGGTCTTGACAGAGCATTTTCATTTATAGCGCCGGACCGCATCGCTGCAGAGATCTTGCTTTCAGCAGAATTATAAAGGTCCTTGGCTCTACCTGCCACCACGGTATTCGTTAACTTTTTGGCTTGCTTATTCAGCTTTCTCTCTGCTGTTCTGGCCTTTGTAGAATCCTTGAGTGATTTGGTGGGCACCGCAGCTGCCGATTTGCCATAACGTATATAGTTTTTAGGGTCGCCACCATAGCCTTGTATACTGCCTCCTCTTATGGCGTTGCCGGTTCTTCCGCCGCCCACTCCTCCTCCAATCCCCATTATCGCACCAAGGCCGAAGAGCGCGAATATGTCTGTGCCTCTGGTCAGGCCCACTGCCGCGGCTATGAGTATTATTATCACAACCAAGGGTATGAGCGCGTAAATCGCCCCTATGCTCATTATGGATACCTGTAGCATCCTCCCATCATTATAGTTTCGGCATTTTACATATAAATATCTACCTTTTCTTCCTCCTTCCGATGTAGATAAACGCATATACGGCTATGCCTGCAGCTATAGCCAAAGAGGCTGCCACTCCGGTGTTCCCGAACGACAATATGTATGAGCCTATAGGGAAGGACTGGTAAGTCGCGTTGGGGGATTGGGAATAATTGAATTCTATACTCGGCACCAGGAGGGTGCTAGGCGTGTTGTATGGCTGCTGGAGCGGAGGCTGAATAAATACTCTCGGCTCAGGAGGCGGATTGCCGTAGTACGCCGCTTCTACCTTGGCCGTTCCTGTGCCGCACGCGATTATGTTGGTGCTGAAGTAACCTGCGCCGTTTGTCGTTACTATATTGGCTAGGCCCAGCTGCGATGTCAGGACACCTGTACCGTTGGCGTAATCAGGGACGCAGTATTCCCTGTTGCCTTGCGGTGACACTCCATTGCTGGGCAGGTTGTATTTCCCATAAATGTTGCACTCCCATGTGTTTGCCGTAAGCAGCAGGCTGTTTGGCTCCCAGGAGCACTGCCAGGCATGCAAGGTAGTGTTCTTGAACCCGTATTGCGTGCTGTAGGTTATGATGTTGGCCTGCTGTGATCCCAGCACGCCCTGACCTATGGGTGGGTTGGAAGAGAAGACCGGATTCGCAAGGGCGCAACCCTGCCCTGTGCCGAACGAGCAGTTCAACGCATAGTCATAATACTGGTTCTGCCCTGATATGTATGTTGGGTTCGAATTCCCAGATGCCAGAGGGTTAAGCTCGGAATTTGACGTGTAAAAGTTTATGTCTGTGTCATAGTAAACGTATATCGGGCTATTCACAGGCAACGGCGACAGTTGGGTGCTGAATATCGAGGGGTAATACCCCGCACGCCCTTGCACGTGTATCATTGTCTGGTTCGCATTTGTAGCATTGAGAGTAACGGTGGTGTTCAACGGAAGTACGGTTATGTTTGCTATATCTGCGTCTAACGGCATGTTTATGGTGTTGTTGAATTCATCCACATAAGTGTAATTGATCCTGTTGTAGCCCAGAACGGGCTTGTAATAGCGCAGGTCAAGGCCGAGATTGTAGACATATGTCTGCAGCTTGAACTGGCTGAAAAGCTTGGCGAGGTTCTGGAACTTGGAGCTATTGTAATACAATATGTTATTCCCTGGATACAAATTCCCTGGGTTGTAATAGTAGCCTGGTGCGAAGCAAAACGGGCACTGGGCATTTAGAGTCGCTGGCTCCTGTTGCGTCGATGCCTCTGCTGCGAACCCGGGATATGTGCCTGATGATGTTTTTTGCAGGTAATTTACCTGGTTGTAGTTGTATGAATGGCTTGCGTTTATCACTAGCTCGTATTGCGTGCCTGCCGACCCTATTGTGAGCGGGAGGTCGGCACATCCGTTTGGTTGCGGAGTGCAGCCGATAACTTGATACGAACCTACAGGCAGGCATGGTGTGCTAGAACTGCATATTGTAAGGGTGATGGAATCCGCATTGCTGAAACCACCTCCTGGAGGCGCTGAAGCCACAACCTTTCCCTTTCCTCCCTCGCAAGATGAGGAAGACACTTCCGACTGCCCTATTACGGGTTCGCATACAATGATTGATGTGGGTTCCTGGGCGGAGCTTGTGAACGTTATTTGGTCTGCGAGGCCATAAATCGTAGGACTGTATGCTATGGTAAGGGTGCCACCGGCGGCAGTGTATAGAGTCGCCGACTGCCCGATGGGACCTGCGCCTTTGGAAATGATTCCTGTCGGGGTTACGCTTTGGTTTATGTAAATTTCTCCAAATATTCTATCTGCAAATATGTTTATGTAGACCTGTGGGGGAAGGATTAGCCCGGCATCAGACAAATTCGCCTCGTAATAGTTTCTCGTCAGGAACTGCCCGAGGACCACACCGCTCTGCAAGATCTCACTAAGCGCGCTGTTTGCGGTGGCCACGCTGGACAAGGAGTCGACAGTTCCGGAGCCACTTGATGATGGGTTGGCGAATGTGTATGGGGTATTTATGCAGTTTGCATTGTCTGTAGTGCTCTGGATGGTTGTCGGGATGAGCGATTGTGTATAAAGATAGGAGTAGCTGTATGGCACGAGAATGCTCCCTGTTATGTATGTCTGCAGGGTTGTCGGCGTGAGCGCCTGCAATGGCCCTATTGGCGGGAAGGTCCCATAGTATATCTGATTGCTGACTATTATCTGGTTGGCGCATGGCGCATTGCCGGTCCCTAGCTGGTATTGCGAGTTGCTGCATGAAGAGGATATTGTGGTTGTGGTGGTACTGCCAGATCCCCCTACACCGCCGCCACCTCCGAATCCTGCCAGCGATAACGGATATCCTTGATACAGATCCGGGCTTCCGATCGTCTCTGCATGGTTGAATGCGCTGGGCATGCCTATGAAGGGCGCTAAAGGGGGCGATGTAAATAAGAAACCGCCTGTGGAAGGGTCATATTGATATGACAGTGCGATACTGTTGTCTATGTTGCATGGTGTAGGCGTTGGCGTAGGTGACTCAACATTAGTTGCAGGGGGAGGTATACCTATGTAGCAAGTATAAGACGAAACCGGGTTTGCCGCCTCTCTTGTGTAATTGTAAGGATTGAAATGTGCTGCAATGAGCTCTGTGTAGTATGGATCGGCCTGCGGTATAGGGGTCAAGTACAAGTATAGAGTATTATTGAAGTCGGAAGTAAATGATACTGGCTTGGCGGGAAGGGACGGGGAGGCAGGGAATAAAGCATTGTATTGACCGAAGGGCGCTACGGTAGGGTTGCTGAGCAGTGGGCCAATCGGGGGCGAGCCATTGTATGCGTTCTGGAGAAGAGTGTTGGAAGGGCCATAATCGCAGCCGTAGGCGCAGTATGTGATTTCATTATTTGGCGATACGGCACCGGTTAAAAATGTTGCGGCGAGAGGCCATCCGTAAGGCGGGTTCCTGAGATTCGGGTTGAATCCTGCGCTAAGCGATTCTCCATTCGGCAGGTACATATCTTGATAGGTTGTCGGATGTATCGGTATTTCAGTGCCATTATATGTGAATGCTCTAAGCATAAGCACGGCATTCGTGCAATAATCAGTGCAGCCATTGACTATATTTGCGGGAGGCAGCCACTCGTCAAGAAGATACAGTATGCCGCCTGAATCAGCCAACCCGATGGGCACATGAGAGGAATTCGTGTCTGATATTGGAGGCTGGCCGGCATACAATGTTTTTAGCGTATTGGAATCGAATGGGCCTCCGCCTGCCAGGTAGGCGTTAACGTTCAAATCATATTCGCTTGTAAAATTATTATAGGCTAACCCTATGGCACCGTCATAGCTGAATGATATGCTGTTGGATGTGGTCTGAACGCTGAATATGAATATCCTGCCCTGGCATGCATCTGCAGCATAGAGGTAACGGCCGTCGGGAGACACGGCCATATATGCAGGGACTCCCTGGCCCTGTTCAGTAGCCCCTGTCTTAGGGTTGGTTACGGTGCAGCTGCGAGTTTGCGATCCGGATGGGAGGGGTGCCGTCTCGCTAGAGAACGCAGATCCAAATCCACCCATGCAGCCGTTGCCGCTCTCAGAGCTTGTGCATATGCTGTTTACTACTGGTGTGCCGCCGTTCGGTATGAACGCCACATAGAAGCCTCCATATGGGTCTGCAGGTGCAGTTTGCATCATTACAAAAGCATCGCCATTTGCATCAGTGGCCAGAGCCAGAGGTTCGGCATAGGGGGTTACCCCGATGTCGTTGTTTTTTTGATAGTTTTGTATGGCATCAGAGAGGTCTGTAACCCGAGTAAGGTAAACTGTGCTTGACTGTATGGCAGTCAGGTTATACCAGTATGCCTTTGCCGCGTTCTGCATCGCGGTCGGAGAGCTCGACCCTTCTGCTGCTGACATCGCATCTTGGGGTGTATAGTATGACGAGTTGTAATATCCGTTTGGCACCGGAGTGAGCTGGTAGAGCGCATAATGGCCGCTGTATCCGGGGTTGTTGGAGCAGAAGGAGCCGGGGGCGGAGGCTGTTGCATTTCCTATAACGAAAAGATTGTTGTTTGCGGAGTCTGCTGCTAACATCGCATTGAAGATGGTGGCCTCTCCATAGCCGCTTGCGGAACTGCCTGCTCCTGCAGCCCCGGGGCTGGCCCATGTGGGAGTGATTTGCACGCTGCAGATGTAACCATCATTGGAGAGGTAGCTTATTACGTTGGGGGTTGCGATAAAGCTTGACTGCTGCAAATCGAGTCCGTTGTTTACGTCCTGACCCTGTATTATTGTGTTTGCAGTGCCGAAGAAGAGGCTCGAAGCGAGTTTTGAAAATGTTCCGTTGTCATTGAGGAATATGCCTGCTGTGCTGTTGCTCAGGTTTCCGCCTCCTATGAGCAGCGGATCCAGATAGTTGCCGGGCGACTGTATGTTGTGTGGGCTGTATATATAATAAGAGCCGTTTAGATATGCGGTGCCGCTTCCGTATACCCCTCCAAACTGTATGGGCATGGAATAATTGTAGGTGAACCATGGCATAAATTGGAAGCCGTTGAATGTCAACGTGTTTGCAGGGACGTACCCTGTTGTAGATTGGGACCCGCCGGAGGTCCAATATTCCGGAGTTTCTTGATATTGATAAACGCACAATGGGCTGTATTGGCTGCCGCTCTGTGTCACCAATATGGCATTTGTGCCTATGAGGTGCCACGGATCGGTTAACGCCGGCAGAGTGCAGGTGCTTGGCACATTAACAGTGTAGGTCCCGCCATTGTTGGGGGCCGTGAAGGAAGCACCATTTGTATACTGGGTGAAATCCGGATAGGTTGCATTGTTGAATTGCAGATAATCGGACGTCGGGTTAGGCTTTACCGGAATCGGTACTGGCGCTAATGACTTTATGTTGTCCACCTGGGAGTTCATGCTGTAGGTATATGGATACTGGCAGACTATGTCGTTGACCGTCTGCTCTATGTTCAGAGATAGCGTATTGGAGGCTATCCAGTCGTAAGAGGCAAAATTTGATAGATCCCCTACTTTGGAATTCCATGTCCATATGCCGCCCTGAGGGGTCTGAGGCACGGGGTTGAAAACGTTTGAATGCGTATCATATCCGTTTGAAATGTTGGCTGCCGCAGGGGAGGTGAGCAGAGGCGCCATGCTATTGTACGCCTCTCCAGCATACGCTAGATCGGATACCGATATCTCGGCATCTTGCAGGCTGGTCCCTAAGCTAACGATACTCGCAGGAGTGCATGCCGACCATGCAACGGTTATGCTGCTCTGTATGCTTGATTGGAAAGGCGATGAAGAGGCCAGGCAGCTGTCCCCGCCTATATAGGAATCAGGGTTATAGGCTATGTATTCCGAGGAATCTGCGGAATTTGGTTTATTTGGGCATGTGATAAGCCATTGCGCATTGCCATAATCATATGTCAACACATTTGCCGTCACAGGCGTTGTCTGCATAGCAAGAGTGTTTGTTGTCAGCGTGCCGCTGCCAGCGTGTGGGTATTCGGACGAAGGAGTGGTAGCTATGGCTGTGTTGGAGAGGGTCACAGATCCTGATACTCCCGAAGGGCAGCCTATTGGTATTACTATGGTGGTTGATGTCGAAGTTGTGGTTGTTGTGGAAGAGGTCGAGGATAACGCGGTTGTTGAAGTGGAAGAGGTAGTCGAGGTGGTGGATGTTGAAGATGTGGAGGATGTTGCTGCGCCGCATGTTTCTAATGGGAAAGCACCGTTAAGTCCGCATGTTCCCGTTTTAACCGCGGGGCATCCCGGCGGGCAATTATAGTGCTCTGTTGCGGTGCAGAATGTGGTGCCGCATAAGACAGTTGTGGTTACCGCGGTTGTGGTTGATGTTGAAGTGGTAGAGCTGGTTGATATGAAGGGTGAGGACGCACCACTTGACGCAGGAGTTTGACTTATTATTATGAATGCGCCAAAGGCAGCTATGAACAGGAGCGCAAATGCCAATAGCCTTCGTGATAGCATACCAGCTTCCCTCACACTTATATGTAAGCACGCCTATTTAATTTATATCTTTGCACAGATTCAATTTATAAAATTCATAGCAGAAAGCCTCTAACCTTGAGTTAAGGTAATGTTGGTATGAAACAGGTCTTTTAAAACATTGCCAAATAATGTTGTATTTGGTGAATTGTATGAAACAGTTCAAGAGAAAGTCAATGCGGAGGAATCTATAAAAGTATACAATTACAGATACAATAAGCCCGGGTAACTCAGTGGCAGAGTGCCAGTTTCGTAAACTGGAGGTCGGGGGTTCAAATCCCTCTCCGGGCTTCACCCTAAGGTGTAAACCCGCAGGCATAAGTTAAATAGACTCGTTTCTATGTTATTCTAGCTCTGGTGCAGCCATGAAGATCGTTGAAGCTAAGAAAAATGACTTTAAGGGTATAACATCGCTCTACTATCAGCTTTATCCAAAAAGGGGTAAGCCGCCGCTCGTTAAATTTAGAACCCCCAGACTTGCAAGCAAAATATTTGTCTCGAAAGAGGGTGCAAAGGTCATTGGATTTATCCTCGCCATATTTATATCATATTCTAAATCGAGATTTGGATATCTAGAAGAGCTTATAGTTGACCAGAAATATAGAGGAAGGGGGGTAGGCAGCAAACTTGTAAAAAGAGCACTTGCTTGGGAAAAAGCGAGGAGAGCAGAAGTAGTATTTTGTACCACTGACAGTGCAGTGCTGTTTTATGAGAAATTAGATTTCCGTAGGCCGAAAAGAAACACGTGGATACAACGGGCCCCCTAAATAAAAGCGGGTCTTATCCCAAAAGGATAAGAGGCTCTCCGGGCTTATACGGTTAAATAATAATGCGTTGTTCGTTTAGCGTGATGGAATGGGAAGAAGTACGATGCGCGCTGGCAACTGGATAGCCGTGATTGCTGGAATCATATCCCTTGTAGTGGGAATACTGATAGTGGCATTCCCTAGCATAGCGATACTTTTTGTGGTCTACCTTGTAGGGTTCGTGCTCATAGTTGTAGGGATAGAGCGAATAATGCAGGGAATGATGCACCGCTGAACTCCTGGTTAGCACTCCAGAGATGGTCGACGAGGTTGACAGGGACGGCAACTTCGTGGCCGTGCGGCCGAGGAGCATGCTTAAGGAGCGCGCGGCTGCCTATCGCCCTACCCATACACTCCTGGTCTGAAAATTACTGCAGGTTCTCCTTGTAGAATCTCAAAAGCATCTGCCAGGCGTCCTTCGCTGCGGTTTCATTGTAGGTCTGCGGTCTTGTGTTGTTAAAAAATGCATGGTACGCTCCCTTGTACACCTTTATGGTTACATTTTTCTTAGCGTCTGCAAGTTCCTTTACCAGCTCATGCGCCTTGGAGGTTATCCTTGTATCCTCCCCGCCATATAAACCGAGAACCGCGTGCCTGACGCCTCTGAGCTTGCTTATCGGCTCTGGATTTTCTCCATAGAAGATTGCTGCTGCATCTACCTTGCCTGTGCATCCTAAGTTTATCGACATCCCGCCGCCAAAGCAGAAGCCAACGCTGCCTATCTTCCCGTTTACGCCATTATGCTGGGTGAGGAAGTCTACCGCGCTTGACAGATAGCCAGTGAATGTGTCTATGGGCCTGTTTATAAAAAGGATGCCGTAAACGGCTGCTATTGCGTTCCTGTCTGAGTCGCGCAGCTTAGACATTGCCTCCTGCCTGTACTTCTCGTCTCGCTGCTTGTCCACTGGTATCGACATCATAAAATTCATCGCTTTTCCTATCGCCTCTTTTGTCAATATGCCGGAAAATTTCTCACTGGAGAAGAGATCCGGGGCTAGAACCGTGTAGCCTTCCCTTGCAAGCCTTTCTGTTACGTCCTTTATGTGGTCGTCGACGCCGAATATTTCATGTATCAGGACAATGCCTGGGTGCTTTTGGCCATCTTTAGGATACGCCAAATACCCTGATATGCTCTCATTCCCAGAATTATAGCTTATGTTCGATGTATCAATTTCCATAGAATCATCATTTATATGCATTAAAGCAGTGACATCCTCTCCCAACTAAAGATTGGGAGCTTCCAGAGTGGCTATGATTGGTCGTCACGATGCCACCTGTATAGTTCCTGCTTCTTCGGCTGCCGCCTCTATGGAGTTCCTTTGAAAGAAACATCTGCCGATTGAGTATTTCCTTCTGTTCTTTTGAAGGATATGCACGATATCTATATGCAGTTTTCATGGCGACCATATTTATTACGCCATTAATATTTATATGTCTTATATGTCTTTTGTTTTCGCATTCGCTTTCATCTCCCATCTTAAGGATGGGAGTTTTCCCGCTATGTATTTATAAATAGTTTATTTTGGATAATAGAAAGTCATGTAAATGCTTGGGCTGCCTGTGTGCATCCCGCCAACTAGTTAAAATTTTGTCCTTCTGGGCGCTGGAAAGCCCCTAAAATACTTTACCGGTAGTTCTTCTCTTCCAATGGGTGTTTTTCCTTTCTCTAATAGTTTGGCAAAGAAAAGGTTCAAACCCTGTTCATTAGAAAATATCTGCTGGAAGGGGCCGTGCATATACAAATTTATATATCTGCGTGTAGATAATATAATGCGCTTTCAGGCATAGGTTTTTAATGATTTTCCATAGAAACATATTGCTCGTTCCTCTGATGAAAATCAAGGCAGAGCCGCAGTCGCAGGATAATATTTAGGTGAATTTATGGCAGAAAAACCACACATGAATCTGATCTTTATAGGTCACGTAGACCACGGAAAGTCTACGACAGTTGGAAGGCTACTCTACGAGACTGGAGTGATAACAGACAGGGATCTCGCCAGGTACAAGGAGGAAGCGGCGAAAGTGAACAAGCCCACATTTGAATTCGCATTCGTAATGGATACCCTCAAGGAGGAAAGGGAGAGGGGAATTACAATAGACATACAGCACAGGGATTTCCAAACATCAAAGTACTACTTCACAATAATCGATGCGCCAGGGCACAGGGACTTCGTGAAGAACATGATAACAGGCGCAAGCCAGGCCGACGCGGCAGTATTGGTGGTGAGCGCGAAGGATGGAGTGCAGGCGCAGACTAGGGAGCACGCAATACTCATAAGCGTGTTGGGCGTAGCTCAGGTAATAGTTGGAATAAACAAGATGGACGAAGTGCAGTTCTCGCAGCAGAAGTACGAAGAAACCAAAAAAACCGTTGGGGACCTGCTGAAATCACTAGGCTACAAAATCGACCAGATCTCGTTCATTCCATATTCGGCGCTGGAAGGCAGCAACGTAAAGACCAAGTCGGACAAGACGCCTTGGTACACGGGACCTTCGCTGCTCGAGTCCTTGGACGCCCTTAAGGTTCCGGAGAAACCAACGGATAAGCCTCTAAGGTTGCCCATACAGGACGTATTCAGCATATCCGGATTCGGAACTGTGCCTGTAGGAAGGGTGGAAAGCGGCGTACTGAAAGCCGGCGATCAGATAGTGATAATGCCAGGCAACATAAAGACCGAGGTAAAAAGCATAGAGATGCACCACCAGCAGCTTCAGAAAGCCGAGCCTGGAGACAACGTCGGATTCAACGTGAAAGGGATAGAGAAGAAGGATATAAAGAGAGGGGACGTGGTAGGTCCGGCAAACAATCCACCGACAGTTGCTTCGGAGTTCAAGGCCCAGGTCGTTATACTGCACCATCAGAATGTCATAGCCAGGGGCTATACTCCGGTATTCCACATACACACTGCGCAGATAGCGTGCACCTTCACGGACATACTTGAAAGGAAGGATCCGAAGACGGGGCAGACGCTGGAGCAGAATCCACAGACCATAAAGACCGGCGACGTCGCAATAGTAAAGATAAAACCCACAAAGCCTGTAGCCTTGGAGAAGTTCAGCGACTTCAAGCCCCTCGGCAGATTCGCTATAAGAGACATGGGCGAAACTATAGGAGCAGGCGTTATTCTAGAGGTAACTCCTGCAAAGTGAGCCAATGAGCATAGCGGTCATCAAACTCGTCGGTGTGAAGGCGGAGGATGTTGACAGCGTTGCCAGACAGATAAAATCTATCGTGCAGGCCGCGAACATAAAGTGCAAGGGCCCTATCCCGATACCTACAAAAATCATTTCTCATACTACCAGGAAGGCGCCAGCCCACCAGGGAAGCCACACATACGAAAGGTGGGAGATGAGATTCCACAAGAGGCTTCTCAAGATAGACGGGAGCGAACAGGCGCTCAGGCAGATAATGAGGATTCCTGTGCCGAATGCGGTGCAGATAGAGATAGGGCTAAGCTAGTGACATCCTTCAAGGCTGCAGGAACCATATTGCGGGCTGCGCCCTGCCGTTATGGCGGATGGCCTATTTTTCGATGCCCAATGCCACAAGATAATTAGTTGCCTGCGCTTTTAAAAGCGAAAGCGGCTCTATCTCGCAGCCTTCTTTATGTTCGAGATTGCCTTAAGAAGGTCTACCTCTTCATCATTTAGCAGTTTGGAGAACTCGCCCCTGAGTAGCCTCTCATCCTCGTCCGTAACCCTGGTATAAAGTATCTGCTTTTCTCTCACCTGCCTGCCGAATGTCGGCTCATCCATGGATATCGCTACGCTCTCCCCCTTCTTTGCAGACTCCCTCGGGGCCTTTTCGCTCTGTATGCCCCTTATCTTCCCTACCACGGCTCCAGTGTCATTCATCAACACCCACCCTGTCTTTATCCTCCCTGCCATCACATCCACCCCGAATATCGCAGGGTGCGAGACCCTGAAGCAGCTGTTTGGCAGGACAACCAGTTCCGCAGGGAAAACGATCCTGTTTTCTGCCTTGCTTAGCGTGCTCCTCTGCTTCTCTTCAACGAAAAGCTTGTAGTCATCCAGTATTTTGTATATTATGTCGCTGCTTATTATCTTTATGCCGCTGTCGTATGATGCCTCCTTCGCGTCCTCCTCGATTGGGACATTGAAGGCTATCACAGTCGCATAGACGGGATTGGATGCCAGCTGCGAAAAGGCGTCAACCACATCCCTTCGCGTAACCATTCCTATGCCCTTCTTGCTTATCCTGAACCCTGCCGACTCTATGAGCCTTGAAAGGGCCTCCAGGCTCCCCATGGAATCGGTCTTCAAAACGACTCCCTCCTTGTCTGCCTTGAATATGCTGCTCACCTCCGCCTTTATATCATCTGAATAATCCCCTGATGTGACTTGCACTACCGGGGAGCCAGGCAGCGCATCCTCGAGCCCTGTCCCGCTTATTTTTACACCTGAAGCCGCACTGACGGATTCCACATTGCCGAAGGCGCTCGAGCTTTCTCTTATTTCCTGGAGGGGCTTAGTCTTGAGCAGCGCTTTTATCTTGGCGGTGCCCACTCCAGATGCTGTAGCAAATGCTATAGTATCATTGGTATTGAGCGATCCGTCATAGAGTATCACATCTATGGTCGTTCCGAGGCCCCTTACCTCCTTTTTTTCCAATATTGTCCCCTTTCCTGGGCCCTTCACTTCGATGTTGAGGCGCATCTCCAGATATCTTTGCGACAGGCCCGTAATTACCATTAGGAGTTCTGCTATTCCCTCGCCGGTCTTCGCGCTGAGCGGAACGATAGCCAATTCCTTCTGGAAGCTCTTTATCCTATCGAAGCGCTCGCTGTTGAAGCCCAGTTCGCTTATTCTCCCTATAAGCTGGAAAATCGTGTTTTCCAGTGCGGCCTGCACGCTTGCGCTCTGTTTTCCAAGCGCCTCCATGAGGCTTTTAGATTTTGTTGGTATCCATCCTGTAATCAGGTCTATCTTGTTTGCCGCTATTATGAAGGGCGTCTTGTATTCCTTGAGTATAGTTATCGCCTCTATCGTCTGCGGCTCGAATCCTTTTGATACATCCACAACTAGTATGGCGAGGTCTGCCACGCTGCCGCCCCTCTTCCTGAGGTTTGTGAACGCCTCATGGCCAGGAGTATCTATGAAAAGGAGCCCCGGTATTGTTATCTTCACCCCCATATTTTTCAGCATCGGGCCGCAGACCTTTTCCACCACGCCTATGGGTACCTCGCTCGCCCCGATGTGCTGGGTTATGCCTCCAGCCTCCTTTGCGGCCACTGCAGTGCTGCGTATGCGGTCAAGCAAACTTGTTTTGCCGTGGTCGACATGGCCCATTACCACTATTATAGGCTGTCTTATCATTTCAATCACAAAAAAGAAAGTTTAAATAGAGTGACATCCATGGCGGTTCCGGTCTTTCCCTCCTTGTAGAATTCTATTGTTTTCTCGAGACGGAGGTTGTAGTACTCCTTTGCAAGGAGAAGCCTGCCGTCTATCTCCTTCTGCCTCTTGGCATCAGGATAGATGCTGAATTTGTAGGCCCTCATAATGTTCATAGAACAGGTATTAGAGTTCATATTTATATACTTTACTACACGACGTGATTCATGCGGCTCAATTCATCCGCCGCCTTGAAAGGTGGGGATTTCTTGAGCCAAAGGTTTAAAGATAGTTTACTTCAAAGATATAAAAGGTTAGGTGTAATTATGAAAGAGCGAACGCTAGTGCTGATAAAACCCGAAGGCGTGAAAAGGGCGATTTCTGGTAGGATAATAAGCAAATTTGAGGACGCAGGGCTGAAGGTAGTTGCGATGAAGATGGTTTTGCCGGACAGGAAGCTGGCGGAGGAGCACTATCCTCTGGACAAGGAATGGTATGAGAATGCATGGCTTAATACAAAAAAGGGGATGGATGCGAGGGGAATAAGAATCAAGGAGACCCCGATTGAACTTGGAAGGAGATTAAGGGGCATGCTGATGAAGCATCTGACAAGCGGGCCTGTGCTGGCGCTAGTGCTGGAGGGCAACGATGCAGTGGCAAGCGTCAGGAAGCTATGCGGGTCTCCATCTCCAAATAGGGCAGACCCGTCTACGGTGCGCGGCGCCTTTTCCACAGATTCATATGAAGCCGCTGATAGGGAAGGCAGGACAACACGCTCGATAATGCACGCCTCCGACAGCGTTAAGACGGCCAACAGGGAAATCTCAATATGGTTCGCAAAGAAGGAATTGCTGGATTATAAACGGGCGGATGAGGGACTTTAACAACTAATTTCTGTACTTCAGCTCGTCGCTCATCATCTCTGGAGTCCACATCGGGTCCCACACAAGATCCACATCCACCTTGCTTACTCCGGGCATGGCCTCAAGCCTGAGCTGCACGTCAGCAAGTATTATGCTCGTTACAGGGCACATCGCGCTGGTCATTGTCAAGGTAACCTTGACGCTGCTGTCAGGATTTATCTGTATGCCCTGTATGAGGCCTATGTCCACTATATTGGATCCCAATTCGGGGTCCTGGCACATGGAAAGCGCCTGTACAACATCCTTTCTGGTTAGCAAGATACCACATCACATAATCTCTTGATGCCCCAACGCGCAAGCGGGGTGGGCATCCTCTGCATCATCCAATTATATTGTTATACACATTTATACGTTTTTTGTTGCATTTCGCTCCCATCTCCGGGTACACTGCACAGCATCGGATATCATCAAATAACATCAATGAAACCCCGGTGGGATTTCCCGCTCACTGTGTTAAGCCACCAGGTCAAAGCTCCCTAAGCGCATCTATAGGTTCGAGCTTTGACGCTTTCCATGCAGGGTACACTCCGGCTATGACGCTTACCGTTATCGCCACAAACATGGCCACAAATATTACCTGCAATGATATGACCGGGGAGAAAGATAAAGATGAAAAAGACCCTGCTGCTGCCGGGCCGGCAGAGAAAGCTGCATTGCCTCCTCCGGCCCCTCTGGCCGCGAAACTGGGAGAATGAGCTGCCGATGCCGTGGTAGTGGTGGAGGGGGAGGAGCTTATAAAGGCCGTCAAGGTATATGCTCCTGCGGCGCCAGCTGCCAGCCCGGCGAGCCCGCCGAACACTCCTATTATGAGCGCCTGTATTATGAAGATTGTCATTATGTTCCTGTTTTTGAACCCGAGCGATTTCATCACCCCTATATCGTGTATCCTTTCATAGACGGATATCAGCATTATGTTCATTATTCCTATGGCTGCAACCAGCAGGGATATGCCTGCTATAAGCACAAGCAGGGTGCTTATGGACCCTACTATTTGGGTCGCTGTCTGCGTTAGCTGCTGCGTTGTAAGCACTCTTGCATTGCTGCCGTATATCGCAGTTATTGTGCTTGCGACTCCTGATACTGTGCTGGTAT
>JAJYVY010000007.1:19721-23047 GCA_021791775.1 Microcaldota archaeon
GTATTGTAGTGTAAGCGGTTTCGTGCAATATCGTCTCGGCTGCCGATAACGACATTACTACCGCTGAGTCCACAGATATTATAGAAGCTCCATATGGCTGCAGGATCCCTACCACCGGCACTGTAATGCTTGTGGAGCTTCTTCCGGAAATGGTAGTTATGGAGACTGGCTGGCCCACGATGACGCTCTGCAAGCCCCCTCCCGTTGAGGGGAATGCGAGGTCGTATCCTATGACGGACTCCGGGGATACGGTGTCCTGGTAAAGCGATCCCTGGTAAAAATTCAAGGTTCCGAGGAAAAGCTGAAGGTCTTGGGGGCTTATGCCTATTATTGTGGCTGTAGTATTCTCGCTTCCGCTTCTGAAGTCGGCTGACCCAGTCAGCATGGGGATTACCTGGCTGACATTAGGTAGGGACTGCATCTGGTCTACTGTAGCCGCAGTAAACCCTGCTCCATTGCCCACAGAGCTTACGATTATAGAGGTAGGCCCTAGTGCAGAGAGCTCTTTCGTTATGCTTGCACCTATCCCTGCAGTAAGTGAAATCAGCGCAACTATGGATGCGACTCCTATTATCACCATGACTACTGTCAATGCGGTCCTGACCTTTTTCTCTTTTAGGTCCTTGAAGCTCAGAAAGAGCACGTCTTGAATATTCATCAGCGATGCACCAAATCAACTACTCTTTGGCTTCCCTGTGCCTCCTGCCCTTCCTCCTCTCCTTCAAGAAAAGGTACGAGACGCAGACGAGCGCCAATGCAAGCAGCACTGTGAGCGGCAGCAACCCGGACGATTCTCTGCCGGCAACGGGCGCGCCACTAGCCACTGCACGGTATGAGCTTCCCGAGCTGACGGTCACGTTCACCATGCTTGTGGTTGTTATATTCTGCCTGAGGCTGTTAAGATAACTTATTTTCAAGGGTATCTTGTAACTGCCAGGTTTAAGGGTGTTGGCTGCTACGAGAGATATTGTGACTGGGGCTTGGCTGTCTGCGCTGATGTCGCCAACGTACACAGGATTGGAGCTGAAAGAGCTGAAGCCGTTCGGGACTACTGCCCCGACGCTTACTGCCGATGCTCCTGATGTTCCTATGTCTGTCAGCACGAACGAGATGGACACTATGCCTCCCTGCGACACAACTGTGGGAGAGAGGGTAAGCCCGGAAGAGAGCAGGTCTATAGAGCCTATAGGTATGAGAGATGTGCTGTTAGATATCTGCTCCAGGTTGTCGCCTTTGTAGAATGTTGCTGTTAGATTTAATGGAAAAGATTCTATCGATGCATTTCTAGATACGAAAATGCTTACGTTCAGCCGGTCAGTAGACTGCGGTTTGAGGTCCCCCAACTCTGCCTGCGTGCTTCCGACCACGGCCCCATCCACTCCAGGCACGCCGTAGTGGACATAGAGATTGCTGAGCGTCGTATTGCCAGAGTTTGTGAAGTTTATAGACAGGTTCTGTATCTCTCCGGATGTAACGGTCTTGGGGTTAACGCTTACGGCAAGAGGGCTTCCGCACGATACCACTTCAAAAGTCAGGTTTCTCGTCTCGCTGTCCGTATATAAGGCATCATACGCGTATTGTATCTGAATCCCTATGGACGTTATTAGGGATGCGTTTGACGATACAAATAAGGGTATGTCGGTTGTAGATGAGTTGTTTGCATGTACTACTCCGATGTATACTGTGCCTACGCTTTCGGGCAATATGCCTTTTCCAGGCGATACTGAGAGTTCTACCTGAGTCATTGCCGTGCCTGTGAGATTGGATACGCCTATGCTCGGATAGCTCGGACCTGCCGGCCCGCCGTCAGTTACGGTTATCGGCACATAATTGGTCTCGCCCCTGCAAAATACCAGCGAATTGGTTGTTATAGAAAAGGTTGGGGGGTTCGGTATAGGCGAAGGCCCGCTCGTCCCGGCAACCGCAATTCCAGACAACGCAAGCGCAGCAATCAGAACCATTATCCACGTTTTTGTCCTTATCATTACATTACCCTGTTTTGCTCAAGTTTTCCATCTTTAATGTGAAGTATCCTGTCGCAATGCTTAGTCAGATCCATATTATGTGTCACCATTACCACTGTTACACCATCTTCTTCGCTTATCCTCCTTAATATCTTTATTACCTCATTGCTCTGCTGTGATGCAAGGTTTCCTGTAGGTTCATCGGCTAGCAGCATGGCAGGCTTGTTCACCAGGGCCCTGGCCACCGCAACTCTCTGCTGCTCTCCGCCGCTCAACTGATAAGGCTTGTTCTTCAGCCTGTGCCCTAGCCCGAGCCCTACAAGAAGCTCATCGGCGCGTTTTTTCCTTTCAGCTGAAGATAAGTTTGTGACCATCAATGGAAGCTCTACATTCTTTTCCGCATCGAGGCCCTTTATCAGGTTGAATGATTGAAAAACAAAGCCGAGCTTCTTGTTCCTGAAATCCGCTAACTCGTTTCCGCTCATTTTCGATACCGCCACGCCATCTATGTATATTTCTCCGCCTGTGGGCTTGTCGATTGTTCCAAGCACATTCATCAATGTGGATTTCCCGCTTCCTGATGGACCGACTATGGCTGCGAATTCCCCCTTTTCCAATGAGAATGATATGTGTTCAAGGGCCTTTACAGTTATGCTGCCGGATTTATACACCTTGCTTACATTCTCAACGCTAAGTACGCGTTTTAGCATATTAATAATATTTGTTATAGCAATTTAATAACCTTTAGATGTGACATCCCGAATTCTATTCGGATAAAAGTTAGCGCGCCCTTTTTCATATACGAAAAGTGGCGCATGGGCCCAATTGACTCAAATGTTAAAGCAAACGCGATCCGCGCGTAAAAATGAGGGTTTATATACCTGATCTACCAAGTAATAGCAGTTTGAAAAGAAGGAAAGCAAGCTTATTCTGCAGCACAGATGCATCATGTCCGAATAAGCGGTTTCCGCTCCAGACGGACTTGTGATTGGAAAGAGGTATGCATATGGAAGGATTCGAAAAACTCTCCTTAAGAAAGGAGATAATGGATGCTCTGAAAGAAATGGGATTTAACGAGCCCACAGATGTGCAGAGCAAGACTATACCTGTGGTGCTGGAGGGAAAGGACGTTGTTGTAAGGTCGAAGACCGGATCTGGCAAAACCGCAGCATTCCTCATACCTATATTGCAGAGCATGCAGCATGACAGCCGCGGAGTGCAGGCGCTGGTGATAGCGCCTACAAGGGAGCTTGCAGTCCAGATAGAGGGCGTGGCAAGGAAGATGACAAAGTTTATCGGAATTAGGACCACGGTTGTCTATGGAGGAGTGTCGATAGTGCCGCAGGCCGAAAGGATCCGCAA
>JAJYVY010000041.1 GCA_021791775.1 Microcaldota archaeon
GCCTAGTTTCAAAACGGTCCCATGGGAATACGATCCATTTGTCCACTACCTTTAGGTAGAAGTCCGGCTCGAACTTGCTCCATGGCTTCTTGAAGAGCACAGCGGTCCTTATCTCAAGCGGCTTTTGCTTGGACAAAAACCCCAGCACAGTATGCATCGTCTCGCCTTCTTCTATAAGGTCGTCTACCAGGAGTACCCTTTTCCCCTTTATGCCGCTGGTAAGAGTCGAGAGTATCATAGGTTTGCCGCGCTGCCTTATGCCTGTGTAGGATTTTACGTTTATTATGTCCATCCTCACTTCAATTGCATCGGCAATAACCATGGCCAGAGGGATCCCGCCTCTTGCAATGCCTATTACAATATCGAACTTCGTGCCCTTCGCTTTTACCATGCTTGCAAGGGAGTTTGCCATGGTACCGTACCTGGCCCATCCAAGATGCCAAAGACGATGTTTAGCCGCCATAAGGAACTATCCTTTGGATTTTATATAAATGTTTGCAGCTAAGCGCGCGAGCCTGCTATTATGCCAAGAATGTCATCGCTGCGCTCAAGGCTTTCTACAAGATAATCTGGAGAATACCCCATGAGCTCCTCGCTGCTGAATGTGCCTGTTGGCAGGATTATTGTGGTAAACCCTGAAGCCTTCCCCATGCTTATATCATTTGGGGTGTCCCCAAAATAGAATATATTGTGGCTTGGGATTGTTGACTTGAACAGCGACTCCGCTTCCTTTACAGCCGCAGTGGCCAGGTCCAGCCTTTTTTCAGACATATCACCGAAGCCTCCGAACTCGAAGTACCCCATCAAGCCAACTTTCTCAAGCTTGAGCTTGGCTGTCTCTTTGACGTTCCCGGTGATGAGCCCCATGTGATATCCTTTGGATCTCAGGCTCTCCAGGATCTCTGCCGCGCCTTTGGTGGCATGTATGTCTGCAATTTTTATCTTTTCTTTCAGGCTCTCTGTGTATGCTGCGATGAGTTCTGGCATGTGCCCCATCACCTCGGTGCGGCTTAGGCCGTAACTTTCAAGTAGCGCCAGCAATATTGCCGTGTCCGTTCTTCCAGCGTACTCTTTTTTGTTGATTCTAGTTATATCCGAATCGATGTTGAACACTTTCTTAGCTGCCGAATCGAAGCATTCTGCCAGGGACGTCCCATCAGAGCATTTGATCCCGGATTTCACTAAAGTCCCATCTATATCGAATAGTATAACTTTCATAAATAGCAACTAGCGCGTGGGTAATGCTTGCCATTTATATACTATATACTTGATAATTAAGCTTATGCCAAGGTGGCGGAATCCGGTAACGCGTACGCCTGGAAAAACATTCCTGCAAGCGTATGGCCTCACGGCCATTAGGGTTCAAATAAATTCCTGTGACATCAGGAATTTTGAAAATCCCTACCTTGGCGTTCTACTAAAATGATAATCCCTTCCAGGGATATTAACCCGTTCTGTCGTCAATAATGCGAAATTCGTAGTAGGGATTTGGACCGGTGTTGAAATCCATGAATGGGATTTCAAAGCTTAGAAGAGGTATAGCTTTTAATTAAATCCTTAGTTTAAATACTATTATGATAAAGGCAGTAATTCTTGATGTTGACGGTGTAATTGTTGGGGAAAAAATAGGATATAATTCACCATATCCCCATTCAAATGTACTTCGAGCACTGAAAACAGTTAGAGGAAAGGGAATACCTATTGCTCTTTGCACTGCAAAGCCACATTATGCTATTCAGGAGATAATAAAAAGAGCAGATTTACACAATCCGCACATTGCTGACGCTGGAGCAGTAATTATCGATCCGATTGATAATATATTTGTAGAAGAACATATAATTGAAAAAACCCTCGCAAAGAAAGTTTTAGAGACATGTATGCAGAATAAGATATACGTCGAATTCTATACCGTTGATGACTACTTTATCCAACGGAGTGAAATATCAGCTATAACAAAGAAACATGCACATATTCTACAACGGAAACCAAAAGAACTTACGGACGCTGTTAAAGAGAGTACTAAGTATTCTATTACAAAGATTATGCCCATTTCGCTTAATGAGGATGACAAAAAAAGAGTGTCGAAGGTTTTAACACAATTTGATAATGAACTTTCTATTAGTTGGGGAGTTCACCCTGTTGCATTACCATTACAGTTTGGCATTGTTACAGCAAAGGGAAGTTCCAAAAAGGAAGGAGCAGAAACGATAGCAAGAAGCTTGAAGGTACCGATGGAGGATGTACTTGGAATAGGAGATAGTACGAGCGATTGGAAGTTTATTTCACATTGTGGTTATGGGGCGACAGTATCAAATGGAAGTAAAGACCTGAAAGACCGTCTAAAATCAAAGGATATAGGAAAATACCATATAAGCGACAAATCTGTCGATCAAAATGGTATTCTAGAAATACTGAAATATTTCTCTTTAATATCTTAAGAAAACTCCTTTTGTTGGGCTAATAAGCGTTAATAACCGCTTCACTGGCGTTCTGCGACTTCATTAGAGGATATCCTTAACCAGCGCTTGAAACGCTATCTTGTCATATTCTTAATCCTACACTGTATAGACGAAGTAGTTATAAAACTTTTACTGGAATCCCAAATTCTGCTTCTAAAATTTTGAAATGTTTTGAGTCCTTAGTCAAAATGGTCGCCCCTTTTTCCAGCGCATGCATTGCTATTATTATGTCAACGTCATCTACTTTCTTTCCTTTCACTATCAGCTTTGCTGCAATATCTGCAGCTTTAATAGCATCTGAATAGTTCAGAGTAACCGTTTCTATCTGCGCAAAGAATAATGATGCATGTATGTAAGAGTTTTTAAAACCCTTAAGCTCGTTGTATTTCTCTCCTGTAAGTACTTCGTACGCACATAGTGCGTCAGTATACATTGCTTCAGCCCCTGTTAGGTTATCCTTTACCTGTTGGTTGCCTTTTAGGAACTCTATTACAATAGAGGAATCAAGAAAAAGCTTCAAGGCGATGCACCCTAAATTGCTTTCTGCGTTTTGCTACAAACTTCTGAAGCTGATCCGCCTCTTCCTTATCCATTATGCCGAAAAACTGCTCAATATCAGAAAATTTTGTTCCCTTTACCTTGTCTGCCATCTCCGAAAGCAATTCGGTAAAGCTCTTCTTGCCCTTTATTGCAGTCAGTTTTTCGTATGTCTCATCACTTACCATGATGCTCTTCATTTTCTCATCTATATATAGACTATATACATATAAATATTTTTTCTATAGTGGTGTTGTCCAATGGATACCAACACGCCAGTTGATTTGTTAGCCCTGATAACCCCTTCACAGGCTCTTTGCGACTGCATCAGAGAATATCTTTAACCAGCGCTTGAAACGCTACCTTGGTGTATCTTTTCTATATGGAACCCACCACCCTCTTGGTGCAGAGAGAATTTTGCAGGGCATGGCGCAATATGCATCACTCATGCACTATGGAACGTTCCAGAATTTCTGCGGCTTGCGAAGCGCCACCATATCCCAATACGGCATTATTTGCGCCGGGGATTCCATCCCTGTTGTGCTTGATCAATTCTGATAGATATTTACTTTGAGCAGTAGGCATTTCTGAAATTCTGGAGAGGTTTGACAGGCTCTTATCCGAAGCGTCCACGGAGATTATCTTGTCGTCTTCGCCCATTTCGTCACGGACGTACAGCACCCCGATGACCCTTGCAGACAAAAGCTCTGCCACTTTCAGTGGCCTTGAGCTTATGACAAAGGCATCGAGCTCTTCGCCGTCGCCGCTCTTCGTGCCGGGGATGCAGCCGTAATTGAATGGATGCGCCAAGTCCGCAGATAGCCTTCTCTGCAGAGCCATTTCGCCATCCGCATTGATTGCATATTTCAGGTTCGATCCTGCAATAAGCTCTATGCGCACATGAACAAGCAATAGGTTTTTCATCAGATCAGCTTGCCGGGTCACTACAGTATGTCGGCTCGCAAACATTTATATTGATAAATGAAGAGATACAGGAATGGGGACGCAGCTTCTTAGCGATAGTACTCCATCCGGAGGTGCTAGTCTGTCAAGCCGTATTGTAGTGGCCTTCAAAAAAGGGGAAATGGACCCGCTAGGCTCATCCTTGGAAAAATCGGTTGGGAGATTCCTTAACATACATGCCCAGAGCATAAGGACAAGGAGAGTATACACAATTAATGCAGAAATAAGCAAGAATGAGGCAGACAGCCTTGCAGCAAACCTATTCGCTGACCCGGACACCGAATGCCGCGCCAAGGATAGCGACACTGGCTTTGATTG
>JAJYVY010000008.1 GCA_021791775.1 Microcaldota archaeon
TGCGCCGGAGATGCTAAATACACGAACCTCCTAAGGGTCTCTTCGTTGCTTCTCCCGGTTCTTGCTTCGTCACGTATTAGCCTCCTTATCATTTGGCCTATCCGGCCCGCCTGCACGAATATTTTCAGGTCGCATTTCTCTGCCATTTCTGGGTTAAGCGCATAAAGCCCCTCAACTATTATGACCTTTTTTGGCTCTGCAAGCCTGTAAGATATCACTTTGCCTGTCTCAAAATCGTACTTTGGCATGGATATTGCTCGGCCGGCCTTTAGCGATTCCAAATCTTCTAGGAGCTTTTCCATGTTTATTATTGTTGGACTATCGAAATTGAGCATGTCCCTTACTTTGGGCCTTCCCTCAACGAATTCTATTTCCCGCTCATAGTCATCCATGGAGACCATCATGGCATCGCCCTTAAGTGCTTCGAGGATTCTCATGGCTACTTCTGATGTCTTTCCAGATGCAGAACCGCCTGCCACGCCTACAATGACATGGCTGTAAGTGGCTAATTTTTGCCTTATAATGTTAAGTGCGTCCTGTACTCCTTGAGAAAGATTGCGCTGCGGCTGTTGTTCATTATGACTACTCTGTTGCGCTGCAAACTTGTCTGCTTGTCGTGCAGCGATGCTGGTGCCGCTCGTCCCCGCCATAAGGGATACTCTCCATAAGAAACTATAAAACTTAGCGCCCAGGCCTTCTCAAGATAGAAATTAATAAATATTTCATTTCAGATACTACCTGGGTGAAATGCTCAAAAGAATAGGCAGCGAAAGCGAAAGGGCTCGGCTTGCTGAGACGTTGAAAAGAGTCGATGGCGTAGTGACCTACCAGCCAGTAAAACTGCGTGATGGTGCGGTTTCGGATTATTATGTGGATGTAAAGAAGGTGATGGGGGATCCTCTGATAAGGAGGGACACAGCAAAAATAATAGTCAGGCATATAGGTGCCGGCGCCACTTTCGTTGCTGCGTCAGGCTATGGAGGCGTCCCACTAGCAACCGAGATATCAACACTTGCTAGATTGCCGCTGAGCATGGTGAGAGACAGAGAGAAGGGCCATGGCAAAGGAGGCCTAGTGGACGGCTTTGCCCCAACACATAAAGACAGCGGCATAATTGTAGATGATGTGCTAACTACTGGCGGAAGCATTGCCCATACAAGAGAGGTATTGATTAAGAATGGGGCAAGCGTATCGGATTGCTTCGTTGTTGTAAACAGAGGAGATCCACCGCTTGGATTTGATGTTTCTTACATACTAAAAGTCGAAGATATATAACTTTGTGATTGTGCCCTCTCAAAAACAAGAGCGCCGGGGTAGGGATTTGAACCCTAAAGCCCCGAAGGGCACCGGTTTTCTCTTTCGCATCACGAATCAGCTCTCGATGCTTTGGAAGCTCGAGACCGGCGCGTTACCAGATTCTGCCACCCCGGCATAATACCTTAATAAACAGCACTATTTAAAAGGCAGTAATTTTATATATTTAGTTGAATAGCTCTTATTAGGATTATTTCTGATGGACTGGTGGCAGGATGCGGCATAAATACCTCACTATTGGTGTTGCGATAAGATTCGCAGCAGTATCGATATTCGCGATTCTCTCTATTGCTAGCCTCATATTCTCCGGCTACATGTTCATCGAGGCGAACTCGACATACACCTTCGCTCTTGCCGTAGCATTCCTGATGCTGTCGCTCTTTGCTGGCTTCTTCAACATTTATGCTTCGATATCGTACTTCAGATCGTATTTCTATGATATGCACCTTGACGAAATCACCAAAAAGCTCAAGCCTCTCAGGAGACTTCCGACAGTTGCCATAGCTATGCCGGTTTTCAATGAGGATCCGGAACTTGTGAAAAATAACATGAAGCTCCTTTTCAAGATGAATTATCCGATGGAAAAGATGAGATTCTACCTACTTGACGACTCTACTAATGCAGATACCGTATCAGAACTTGAAAAATTCTGCTCTTCCAACAAGGTAGTCTTCATGCACAGGACTGGAAGGAAGGGCTACAAGGCCGGCGCGCTCAACAACATGCTAAAGCGCTGCAAGGAGGAGTTCGTGGCGGTAATCGACGCCGATGAGCGTTTGGTGGGTAGGGAGTTCCTGCGTGATGTGCTTCCGTATTTTAGCGACAAGCGGATGGCATATGTACAGACAGAAAAGAGATCGGAGAAAGGCTCATTCTTCGCCGAGACGGTCGACCTCTTCGACGCATTCTTCTTCAAGTTCATACAGCCGCACAGGGCGCTCAACAACACAGCCATATTCGCTGGATCGTGCGGGGTAATAAGGAAATCTGCGCTTGACGAAATTGGCGGTTTCCCTGAATATATCATAGAGGATACCTTCTTCAGCCTGGAATCCGACCTGCACAACTTCAATAGCATACACCTGCCGAAAGTGTACGCCCTGGGCAAGCCAATGGAAAAGTACAGCTCTCTGGTAAAGCAGCAATGGCGGTACAATTACGGCGATACACAATTCATAAAGTATTTCATGAAGAGGTCTACAGATTCTAAGAAGCTTTCGCCCTGGGCCGCGATGGACTACTATGGCCACGGCTTCGGCCTGAACTATTTATCGATAGTCCTCATACTCTTCACCTTCTTATCGGTATTCATATCGTTCTCTACCCTGCCTTTCGTGCACATGACCATAACGCAGCTTTTCCAGGCCACATACATAACTAGATATATCGAACTGTTCGGCGGCATCGCTTTCGTCCTGTCTATGATTGCGCCTGCCATACTCACGAAGATCTATTTCGGTTCAGTGAAAAAGGGCGCGATGATTTTTGTGCTGAATTTCGCGCTCGCCATAGCCAGAGCCAAGGCGGCCTTTGCGGCGATAGTAGCAAAAAGCCCTATCTGGCAGGCAGTTAGGAGCAATAGTCAGTCTAAGAACAATCTTGTTTATGCGATATCCAACACCAAAGTCGAAATTGCGGTTGGCGCTTCGCTTCTGTTCTTGGGTTTTGTCTCGTTTATAACGAATAACATAACTAGCTGGATTTGGCTGAGCGCATACGGGGTTCTCTACCTGTTCTCAACCATACTTTTCTACAAATATGGGTAATCTCTTGATATATCTGAAGGTCCATGAGACAGAGAATGGCGACATAATAGCGATGTGCGACCAGGCCCTTATAGACAAGGTGCTTGAGGAAGGGAAGATCATGCTCGACATAAAGAGGTATGCAGAATTCTACAAAGGCACCCTGATTAACGGGGAGGAATTCCAGAAAGGATCTAGGAAGGTCATATCAGCAAACATAGTAGGGAGGGAGGCAATCGATGCTGCCATAGAGAACATGCTGATAGATGAAGGGCATGTAAAAACGGTAGCTGGAATTCCATATGCGCATGCATACAGGGTCTAGCTCGTTTCGGGCTTCAGGCTCAATATCGCCTTCGCTATGTCCCCTCCGCTGGCTTTCAACGCCTCTTTTATCACATCGGTGTCGGATATCCCGGTGGCCTGTTTTACGGTATCTATGTCGTCATCAGTGATATCAATGTCTAGCGGCTTCTCCTTCTCTGTGATTGTTCCTGCTATCTGGAAACTGACAGCCCCCTGCATCTCTATCCTCGTAACTTGCGGCGCTTCTATCACTATGTCCTTGTCCTGGCATTCTATTGTCACTTTTGTAGCTATCAGGTCTGTCGATTTTATCCCCATTTTCGCCATCATGCCCTTGAGCGCCCGCGGGTCAATGTTCGGCATCATAGAATCACAACACTAAGGTTTCATCGTCAAACATATAAAACTATCCCTCTTCTTTATTCTTGTGATTCTTAATCCGCTGGAATTTGCAACCGCGATGGCCTCGTTGACATCCAGCAAATGGGAACCAAGCCCCGGAAGCATGAACTTTCTTTTCCTTTGAAGCTCGTATATCCTTATCTGACCCCCTTTGGTTAAAAATTTCTTTAGGTACTGCAGGGATTCCCTCTTCCTCTCCCAGTGGTGGAAAGACAGGGTAGATATTATCATGTCGAATTTTGTTTTGAACGGGATGCACCTGCTTGAGCCAGGCGCAAAATTTATCTTTTCGGCATTGCCTGCCTTCCTTTTCGCTATGGCTATCATGCTTTTCGAAGGGTCAATGGCGTACACCCTTGCGCCATTGAGCTTTGACAGCGCTATGGGGATTACGCCAGGACCGGTGCCCACGTCGAGCAGGGATTTAAACCTGCTTTCTCTCAAATCTTCTAGCACGAAGCTGTAGAATTCCCGCATAGGCTTCATGTTTGAGAATGCATAGTACAGGGGCGATAGGATAGCCCCGAACCTTTCCTCGTGCTTAAGGTATAGCTCCTTCAATTTATCACACTGCAATACATGGTTCAAATGCTATGTGTTTTAATTGTTTTCCAAGATTATAACAAGGGATAGCATGGCAGAGCGCTTGGTGCTTATAGACATAAATGGAGTTTTGGTCAAGGATTCACGAGACGTGTCAGAATATGTGGCTGAGGCAATAAGGAGCAGGTATGGATTGGAGGCTCATTTTAACCTGAGCGATTATGAAGGGGCAAGCGCGCAGGATATGCTTCGCGACATACTTGCAAAGAACGGGGTTTCAGACGATGAAATAAATGCCAGGCTGCAGGGCTGCGCAGAGGAACTGGGTTATTCGTATTACAATGTTACGGGCAGGGAGGCGATAGTTGTGCTTGATGGGGCTAAACAACTCCTTGGCGAGCTTGTGAAGAAAGGCATATTGGTGGGCATCGCAACGGGCGACATAGAAGACATAGTTAAGAACAAATTGGAGAGGGCTGGGCTGTCTGATTATTTCAAATTTGGGGAGTACGGGAACAGAGAAGCAAGCCTAGAAAAGATAATAAGGAACGCTGTAGAGAGGGCAAAAAAGGAATTTGATTTTTCCGGACAGAGCGTCTGGATTTTGTCGAGCACTCCAAGAATGCTCAGCGCCGCAAAGGCCGCAGGGGTGAACGCTTTGGGAGTGGAATCCGGGCAGCACGATTCTTCGGAGCTGTCTGCTGCCGGCGCAGCTGAGGTAGTCAAAGGCGTGAAGGAAAGATCAAATATCATCAAGGCGGTGCTTGGCTAATTCTGATTGGTTGGTATTATGCTGGAAAAGCTTATTGCTGGTAGATGGATAGCCGGAACGACTATGAATGACGGGCTGCGAAAGGCAGCTGAGCTCAATAGAGTTGGGATACGGGCAATTCTAAATAATCTCGGGGAAGACGTGAAAGACTTAGAGGCTGCGGCTTCTGCCAAGGGGGAGTACATCGAGCTGGTCAGAAGGATTGGAAGCGGCAGGATAAAGGCAGATATAGCATTGAAACTTACAGACCTGGGATTGGTACTGGACAAAGAAAAATGTAAGAAAAACTATCTCGAAATTGTGCGGTATGCTGCAAGGCATGGAATTTTTATCTGGATAGACATGGAGGAGCATTATCTTGTTGAGAGAACTATAGGGATTTACAAGTCTGCGTTGCAGTATGGAAACGCCGGGATATGCCTACAGGCGTATCTACGGCGGAGCATATCCGACATGAAAGCTATGAGGGGCAGCAGGGCAGTGATAAGATTGGTGAAAGGCGCATATTCCGAGTCCGCAGATGTAGCATACAGATCGAGAAAGGAAATTACAGACAACTATGCCAAAATGATGGTGTACTTATTTAAGAATTTCGTGAAATTCACCATAGCGACACATGACCAGTCGCTTATAGATATGGCATTGCATTTGAATGACAGATACAAGAGAAGGGTTACATATGCTATGCTGAACGGGGTCAGGAACAGGTATGCGGAAAGGCTTTCAGGAAGCGGAGAGGATGTATCGATATACGTACCGTTCGGAAGAGACTGGACCGGGTATGCATTGAGAAGGCTGCATGAGGCGAGCGGAATCAGGACGGTTTTTAATTCCTTATTGAACTTAGCACAAAATTGATGCTATGAAAGAAGGAAATGCGAAGAAGACCGATGCAATGTCGCAGGTACAAAAGAGGGTACTTGCTGTGGTAATGCTCGGCACCATGATGAGCGCGGTGGACGTTACCATTGTGCTGCTCGCCATACCTGACATAACAAAGGCTCTTCATACGAACCTGGCGGCAAGTATCTGGATAATCATAGCGTACCTGCTGGTTGTGGCTGTGCTAACGACGCAGCTTGGCAAAGTTGGGGACATATATGGCAGAGGGAAGATGTTCAACCTGGGTTTCCTCGTATTTACTGCTGCGTCAGCATTGTGCGGGGCTTCATTTAACATATACATGCTGATAGGCTTCAGAGTGCTGCAAGGCGTTGGCGGTTCGCTCATGCAGGCGAACAGCGGTGCAATAATAGCCGACACGTTTGAAAGGCATCAGAGAGGGAAGGCTTTTGGATTCACTTCGCTGGGATTCAACATAGGCGCCATGCTCGGAATAGTGCTTGGAGGGGTATTAACGACTTTTGCCGGGTGGCCTTACATATTCTACATAAACGTGCCCATAGGACTGGCCGCGATGTACTTCGGCTTTAAGTACATAAAAACTTCGAGCAGGAGGCAAGAGCACCTTGACCTTCCTGGTATGGCGGCGCTGGCTGGCGCGCTCCTCCTGATAACCCTAGGGGCGATAAGCATGGCAGTGATAGGAGTTTCATCATACTACATACTTATGATTTTGGCAGGCGTGGCCATAATACCTGTGTTCATAGTTATAGAGAGGCGTTCGCATTTCCCAACCATAAATTTTGGCATGCTCAAAAACAGGATACTCGCAAACTCAATCGGCGCCGCTTTCATGCAGAGCCTGGGCTATCTTGCGATAGCCTTCATCATAATAATGTACCTTCAGGGGGTTAGAGGGCTGAGCCCCTTCGACGCGGCACTGCTGCTTATCCCGGGCTACGTGCTCAGCGGAATTGCGGCGCCGTATATGGGAAGATTGTCGGATAGGTTCGGTTCGCGCGTTATAGCGACAATTGGGATGCTGCTGATACTTTCGGCTGTGCTTTTCTACTACCTCGTATTGACCCCGACTGCGCCATACTACATAATAATCTTGGCCACTGTTATGTCGGGCATTGGCGCATCTATGTTTTATCCCTCTAACAGCAGCGCCGTGATGGCGAATGCTAGCGGTGACGAATATGGCGGTGCTTCTGGGCTGCTGAGAACCATGTCTAATATAGGAACGCTAGGCAGTTTCGTAATCGCACTCACTGTAGCTGCGCTCGCCATCTCCAGAAGCGTAGCATTTCAGATATTCCTGGGCACTACAGACCTTACCGGGCACATAGATGCGGCTTTTGTGAATGGAATGCATGCTGTCTTTATTGTGTCTGCGGGGATACTCATGGTAGGCGCCATCCTCTCTGTATTAAGAGGCAAAGAAAATAGGCAGACGCACGCTATACAAGGGGCCTGACATTTTAAACCGGCAGGATAGGCTAACGACTGTTATGAGGGCGGAGCGGCGCGATGGCGCCAGCCATTTGATTAAAGGCAATTGATCAATCAACTGGCGGTCACATTTTCAGATATGCGAGCTCCATCTTCTCCCTGCACTACAACATTATACGTGCTGTTCGGCACGAGAGTTATTCTGATGTGGCCTTGTGCATATACGATAGGGGCGAGGAAGGTGAAGGTTGCTGTTGAGTTTGGTTGCAGCATGTACCCTTCGCCTTCGAAATTCTCCCCCGTTTGCGGCAGAACCAGCGTTCCATTCTGACTCACTATGAAATTCAGAGTGCGAAGCGACTTTACTGTGAGGCCTACGTGGAGAAGCGCATTTATTGAAGCATTTGTACTCGCATTGGATGCTGCTGTACTGTTGTTCGTATTGCCCAGCTTTACTTCTATTCCATCTACAGATTCCACTCGAAATCTATTGTGCATCGACAACCCTCCGGAGACGCCGATAGAGCCCCTTATTGCCGCACCTATGCCGGTTCCGACACTGGAATTTGCCGTGCTGTTTCCAGTCTTCGCTGTACTTTGCGCTATAATTCCAGTATGCTGTTGCATATCGCTGTTGGTAAGTAGGTCTGATTGCGAGCTTATTCCAGTATCCATCTTTACGTTTGATCCGGCATTCGAATCAATAATACTATCAATAGCTGAGATAGGGACATCTTGGTCCTGGGTGTGGTCAATTCCGACTCTGCCGGTTAAGTTGAAGCGCAGAGGCGCCACCTCTACGCCGAAATTGCCAGATATTGTTATGTGCTTTATGGCTATGCTCTGATTTGCATTGTTCTTTACAGTGACATTTATCATTGCAGTGTTATTATCCTGAGAAAGCGATGCAGACGTTATCTGAATATTTGGTGTTTCTAGTTGGAGCTGCGCCTTCTCGGTGTCGTTCAAATTGCGTCGAGTTCCAAGGTTTGCATTGGCTGCAGCACCTGATACGACTACCGCCTTTACAGATGGTACAAGGACGAATATAGTTGAATTTGCTGTATAGATTGTTGCAACAGTGGGCGACAGGTCTACTAGGATGTTTGTACTGCTATTAATTACCGCTCTGCTTCTCAGCTCTGCTATTATCTGGCTGTTAGGCACAGTAACGTTGTATGTAGTGCCATTCACTGTTATTTGAGCTGACGTGATGTCGAATCTTATCTGGTTTATTATGGCATTATTTGGGACTTTTGCCGCACCGATCACTTGGCTGACATTAACTAGGCTCATAAGATTTAGCGCCCCGCTGCCAGACACATTTATCCATGCCGACCCATTTATACCGTTTATTAAATGCGCCTGCAGTGAGGAGTAACTTACGGTAAGTGCAGTGGTGCCGCTGGGTACTTGTGGCGGATCTGTGAGGCTGAGAACGAGATTGGATTGCGTATTGCTGTACAGGGCGAAGGCCGCTACGCCTCCGACTATTACTAGTGCAGCTATCACACCGAGGGCGATTTTGTACATATTTGGCATATTTACACCTTTGATTAATTGTCTACTATCAAAGTTTTCATTTGTTCTATAATATTTCCATTTCTTGATGAATGGATTCTCGACCTCTCGTATCGCCCCAATTCTATTCAGCTCCGATAGGTGCTGGCTGGTGGTAGATACCGATAGCCCCAATTCGCCACTTATCTCGCTGACATTCATCTGCTTTTGCGAAAGTATCTTTAGTATCCTCTTTTTTGTTCCCCATGTCTTGCTCATGCCATTAACACCTGGTTATATTAGAACGGAAATATTTAAATTGGTGTGGAAATGATTTGGTTTCGTTTCGGTTTTCCGACGATATTTTTGCTCTACCAGATTTTATTGGATGCAACTGTGCTGGGCGGCAGCATGGCCTCCGGTTTTGCATGCAATTGCATAAATAGCTGATTACGGGCTATCTGGTTGGGGTCCTTAAAATTCGCTCCAGGTATGGACTCGGCTCCATTTTCCTTTTTGGGTCGATGATTATTTTCGGCAGAACTTCAGAGGGATCTGAAAAACGCAGGAGGTCGAAAGTTGCTTTAGCAACAATGGCAATAAATTCTTCAAGCGACATCGAGTTCCTTAGGATTATTGTCTTGCCCTCTTTTCCATTGGGATGCTTTTGCGTTATAACTATTTCGCCCATTACAAACCTCATTGGGATCCGCCATGCCTCGCGGCGGTTAACATTTACCTGTTCTAACTCCTATGCATCAGTCCTTCTGGCAGGAAGTCGACCAATCTGCCGGCTCCGATGTATCGCTCGGCCACTTGCGCCGAGGCATTTACAAAACCTCTATAATCTTCATCCCTTTCCTGGAGCTCTCGCCAGCGCATCGAGCCTCTCCCAGTTGCTATAAACCATCTGGATTCTATTGTGCGAGATAGGTGGGTTGCAAGAAATGCGCTTATTGTAGTGAGAGCATCACTTACATCGCGCGATCGCGGATATTCATCGTAATCGAAACGGATTTTGTCAAGAGTGGTTGGCCTTCCCGGCATTTTCTTGAATTCTTCGCCGTTCACGACCGATACGATCCAGGTCTGCCACATCCTCATTGCCCCAGGGCTGGCAGGATCCCTCATTACCGTACCCTGATTGCTCAGGATCATAGCTACATCGCATATGAACTCCTGAAGTGTTACCGCTTCTGTGCTTCTTTGTCGGTTCCCCGTTGTAGTTGTTCCCATCATTGTCTCACCATCAATTTGCTATAACTGAACCGCATCTGATATTTAAACATGTCGGTAACCGCTTCTGCAAGAATTCATAGAAGATATTTCGCTTAAAATAAGCACGGGCTAATTGTTCCTCTCTGCATTTTCTTGCTCTGCGCGCTCCTTTTTGAGCTGCTTCATCTCTTTTATGCTTTTCCAGGAGTAAAGCATCATTGCGAAGCTGCTTCCTCCGATGGACAGCAGGAATCCTGCAGTGAAAATAGCCGAAGCCGCCTGACCTGCGGCGTATGCGCCTATTCCTACCAGAAAGCCGCCTCCCATTGCCGCTGCAGACCCGAATACTCCATAGCGGTATGCCTTCGACATCTTGACTGGGGTTTTGGGCCTCGTGCTTTGACGCTGTACTGAGCGTTCGTAGCTGGTCGGTGATCTTATAAGAGAGTATATCTTCGAAATTGGCGTGGCGTTACGCTTTGCGGAATCCGGATCAAAATCTAGTGAAAAAGGATCTGCTTTCGAACTCTTCTCCGCCTGCCTAGGGCGATTCAGGGATGGCATCCATTCACCTTTTCGAGTTTCTTCTGAGCCCTCCTTACTTTCCATCTATCTAGCCTATCTACGATTGGCAGCCAAGACGAACTGTCGGTGCCGAAAGAGCCGTCTGTTGGCTCGATTAGTCCGGCTCTCAGAAGGTTGAACGCCCTCTTTACACTGTATACAAATCCGGTATAGCCAGACGCGGCCCAAAATGGTATCGCATAAAGAGCAACATCGGCGCTGTGCAAGGCAATCGAAAGGGCCACAGATGCCACGCCTATGCCGATTGTTGTTTTAAGGAGCAAATTGGTCATTCTTTCTGCATGCATGGCATCGGCCAGATACTTTTCCTTGGTCTCCTTAGGTACGGTATCGAGCCTTTGCAGCCGCTTTGTTGTTTCATCAACAATAACCTGGGCGCGTCTTTGGTCAGCAATCAGACGGCCGCGTAAAACGCTCTCCATCTGCCACTGTTCGCTATTGAGTGGAACGCTATCTCGAGTTACCTCTTTCTTGCCTTTTATTTCGTCCTTAAACATCTATCCACTTAGTTTTATATCGGACCAAGTTAATTTAACTTTATTGTGCAATTAGCCGATTGTCTAAGAGCCTATGTTTAATGCAGCCTATCGCTCAAATGCTTCAGATGCAGACGCGGCATCAAGCAGAATCACTGCATTCGGATGCCCTTTCAGTGCTGTGGCGGGTATCTCTTCTGTCATCTCAACTTCGAATATTTTTCTTATTATTGGTGCTTTCGCTGCTCCAGTAGCTACAAGAACCACCCTTCTGGACTCAAGAATTGTGCCTATCCCCATTGTTATCGCCTCGGTTGGCATCTTCCTATCTTGGAAGTATCTGGAGTTGGCCTGCAAAGTAGATTCGGTGAGTTCCACCACATGTGTCCTTGAATCAAACGGGGTTTTTGGTTCGTTGAATCCAATATGGCCATTTACGCCCAGACCGAGGAACTGCACGTCTATGCCGCCATTTTTACCTATCAGGTCATCATATTCGGCTGCAGCCCTTTTGGGGTCGACTTGCATCCCATCTGGCAAAAACTCCCTGTCAGTCGGCATGTCAACCTTAGAGAAGAAGTGGTGATGCATGTAGTGGTGGTATGACTGCGGGTCTTCTGGCGGAAGTCCGACATACTCGTCTAAATTAAAAGTGGTCGCTCTGCTGAAACTGCAATCTCTCTTTCCGGCCAGCTCCGCCACTGCGGCATAAATGGGTTCGAATGTGCCGCCAGTTGCTAGCCCTAGCTTTGGCTCCGGCGCTGCTTTCAGGGCAGCAATCATTTCGTTGGCTGCTCTTTCGGTAACCTGCTGCGCATCTTTGTATATGAAAACTTCCAACCCATCTATCTTGCGCGCCACCACTGGCTGTGCAGTTTTTATCATAGCATCAGTAATATGCCACTTTCCAGATACTAATACTTTTGCTAGCTGGCCGGATTTGGCTATGTTTTTTAACGTTCTCCGCAGCCGCATTCCCCGCCGCAGCAGCCCGCCTCTTCCGTTCTAAGCTTGTCTACAACCTGGAAGAAATTGTTGCTGGATGCGACATCTGAAACGAATTTGAATTCGGCATCGGCAATTCTTTGGGTCATCGCATCCAGATCAGGCTTCTGCATGTCTGGATGGTGCTTTTGTATTATGGCACGCACTGCGGCTCGCATGTGCTCCGCCGCGTCTGTCATTTTTGGAGGCGCTGTTGTATCTACCATTTGTACACCGTGTCTACTGCTACATCCTCTTTTTTATAGGTATCCGAAGGGTTTGGTTATAAGCGAGCGTCAGATCTGCTTTTCCCACAGTATCTCGTCCTGGCAGAAGTCGTGCTTCTTCAGGATGCCTACTTTCCTGAATCCCATTCCAGTGAAAAATTTTACAGCGGGCTTGTTCCTTGGATTCGAATCGCACCATACTTTATGACCTCCTCTCATTTTAGCATTTCGAATCGCATAATTGACCAGCGCCCTGCCCAGCCCTTTCCTTCTGAAGTTCTTATCGATTAAGAGCCATTCGAGCCAATCGACATGGCCACTGCTCAAATAGTGCATGCCCAGGCCTATGATTTTCCCATCGTTGGCCACCGCCATTATGACATTGTTTCTATTCCATTTCAGGCTCCCTTTTAGCTCTTTCTGGCTTATTTCCTTGATGTTCTTTTTCGTGCTCTCCTCATTGTAGAATTTCAAAGATGCCATTATCGGGGCGGCGAATCTGCTTAATGCTGGCAGATCTTTTTCCCTTGCTAGCCTTATACTGAATTCTGGCATCCTCCCACTTGATTATGTTATATGGACTCTGCGGGAATCGAACCCGCAACCTTCCGCTTGCAAAGCGGACGCTCTACCATTGAGCCAAGAGCCCACTTATGACGATTAAAAGAAATAGATTATTATTACTTTATTATCTCAGCCTTAGCCTATTCCTATGGGGATCTACGGCTATTTTGGTTTCAGCATAGACTTTTGCCAATGCCACATCGTCGCTTCCGCCCCAACCCTCTGATTTTTCAAATATTTTGCCGTTCTCGCCGACCACTCTGATGAAAATGGCACCATTGCTCCTTACAAAAAGTTGATTTCTTTTACCTGCTCTTCCGTCAGATGCAGTGTAATCTATTGATAGACCTTCACAGGTGTCAAACGTGAGGATCAGGACATTACTGCTGTTTATTGCTGCAACCCCGCGCTTTTGAATAATAAACAGCGCTTTTTCGTAGATTTCCTGGCTCTTCTGCTTTGTAGCTAGCATTTCATCTTCTTTTATGGTGCTTCTTTTTTCCTGCGTTTCTTTTTGATGCTTTTCTTGTCTTTATCTTCCTGCGCGCGGCTGGCCTTGCCCTATTTTTGCGTGCAGGTGGCTTTGAGGTTTCTTTTGCATACTCACGCTCAAAGAGGTCTATGTCCTTGGCTGTATTCTTGGATTCGGCCTTCGAGAGCAGGGCATCGATAGTGCTATCGCTGACGATTTCTGATTCCTTCGCAGAGTTCGAGAGCAGCGCATTCTCTATGTCGCTCGTCTTGAGCATGCTATTTATGGACTTGAGCAGCTTCAGCTTCTCAAGCTCTGCGGAATACCTCCCTCTCTTCTTTGCCATATAATCAGTTAGCCACTTTCTACAAAGCCAAATTATTTATTGGTTACCATTGCAGGCGGCATTCAGATGTCGTGCTCCTCCTTTATTAATGGGACCTTGGCATTGTACCTTTTTGCCGCATAATCCCTGAAGTCCTTTGATTTGGTTATTTCACCATGGACTATGAAGACATTCCTGAGACCCTTTACTTTGCTGAGCAGATGCTCCAGCTGCGGCCTGTCCGCGTGGGCGGATAGATGATGCGTCTCCACATGCATCTCTACCTTCATGTCATTTCCGTTTATATTGATGCTTTTTGTACCTTCCTGAAGTGCTCTGCCAAGAGTGCCTATCGCCTGATAGCCGACAAGAAGCAGCTTGTTTGCAGGATTGCGCGACAGTTTCGACAGGTAGAACATTACAGGGCCTCCAGAAAGCATTCCGCTGGTCGTAACTATTATACTGCTGGCGCTATCGTTGACTATCTTATCCCTCATGCTTTTCCTATCCACAAAATTGAAATTCTTACTTTTGAACGGATCATAGTCACTCATGAGTATTTTGCTCTGCAGCTCCTTCCTGCAGTATATCACATTGTGGCGGTATATCCTGAGCGCCTTACTTATCATCCCGTCGACATATATGGTGGTCTTCGGCAGTATTCCAGAATTCATGTAGTCATCGAGAAGGAAGAGCACTTCCTGCGCCCTTCCAACAGCAAAGCTGGGGACTATCACCTTGCCGCCCTGCAGTATTGTATCTTTTATGCTTTTCATCATCTGCTGGCTTATCTTTTTCTCGTTAGGAAATATATCGCCGCGTGCCGCATAAGTCGATTCAGTGATTATGGTGTCGCCCTTGAGATTGCGTATTTCTGCACCCTCGAGCAGCCTCGTTTCGGGTAGATTTATATCTCCCGTATATACTATCCTGTTTCTGCTGTCGCTCACCTCTATCAGTGCGCTGCCGAGTATGTGGCCTGCCGGTATGAACTTTATAGAAAGATCCCTGAACTTGAATTCTTTTCCGTATTCGACGATCTTTGCATGCCTGACCATCTCCTCCATGCCTCTTTTGTTTACCCCTGCAGGATTTGAAATCCTAAGGTAGTCGCTTATGAGGACACTGCCCAAATCCACGGTTGGCTTTGTAGCAAAATAATTTCCTTTGAAGCCCGAAGAGTATATGTGCGGGACGAATCCAATATGGTCCAAATGAGCATGCGATATGAATACCCCATCTATTGACCTTAGTTGGTCATCGCTTATCTGCGGGTACTCTATCTTGGCTCCTAGCTTGATTCCAGAGTCAAGCAATATGTTGGTACTTTTTGTGCTTATCATTATGCAGCTTCGCCCAACTTCGCCGGCTGCTCCTAAAAATGTGATTTTCATTATGACACTTCATTTCTTATTTGCTCTTGCTTTATTTACTATTTCTCTCCCTTCGCACTTGGATCTTGTTTATCCTTCTTCTTTATCACGACGATGTCCTCCAAGTTTATCTCCTTGTTCCTTGAAGGCTGCGGCGCCTTGTGCTGCGGCTGCTGGATGTTTGATCTGCGCCTTTGAACGCCGAGCAGCTTTCTAACAGCATGATAAAGCTCGTCGAATTTCGCGTCTATCTCGTTCATTGTGGCGGCTGACGCGGAAAGGGTGGCCTGCAACCCCTCTATGTCCTTTTTTACAAAATCCGTCTTCCTCGCCATCCTTACGCCCTTAAGGGCCTCTTCAATTTGGGAGTTTAATTCGTTTATTTTCCTCACCAGCGCCTTCTCCTGCGATAGCGAGGGGGCTTCGGTGGATATCTTGAATTCAAGAGAATGCTTCTGCCTTCTCAATTTTCCTATATCGGGCCTGCTATTGCCAACTTGCTGCTGCTTCTCTATTTCCCTCAGTTTCATTATCGCATCGTATTCCGATACTTTATAATTGAGCCGCCTCTGCATGTCTCGTATTTTTGCCAGGGTCTCGCTTCTTTTCTTTTTAAGTTCATCTATCTGCGCCTTGATCTCCTGCACCTTTGGGTCCGTAGAGTTTTTAATCAGGCTGCCTAAAGTGGCCTCTCCATTCTGTGGTGTGGATTTGGCACCATTTAATGCTGCTATAGGTTGAACCGTATCCGCCTTAACTCCGGGGCTTTCTGCATCAGTCAGTAAATCGCCTTAATATAATGAAAATCAGTCAACCGCTGTTGACCCTTTCTTTGCTAAGAATTATCTCCTCGTATACCTTTAATAACGTATCTGTGGTTTCCTGGACCGAATACCTGCTGACGCTTGATGACATATCTTTATAGGATTCAATTTTATTTATTACCTTCTCTATCTTGTTAGCGCACGATCTCGGATTTCCGGGCTCGAACTTCTCTCCGTTTTTGCCGTTCTTTATTATTTCACTTATGACCTCGCAGTTTGCCCCAACAACCGGCTTGCCTGAAGCCAGTGCTTCAAGGATTGTTATGCCCTGCGTTTCGAATGTTGATGGGGTGCAGAAGATATCTGCAGCTGCATAGTACTTCGGCAGCTGCTTCGTACTTACGAATCCAGTAAACCTGACATTCTGAAGCTTTTTCAAATGCACGATGTGCTGGAAGTGGTGAAGTGCCGGGCCCGTGCCTGCAAACACGAAAACCAGGTTTTTGTCTTTCAGCAGCTCTGCAACCTTTATCATCACGTCTATGCTCTTTTCCTTGCTTATGCGGCCAACATAAAGCACTATCCTATCTGCCCTCTTTGCCTTGAGCTCCTTCCTGAGCCGGCTTGTATCATTTTTCGGCTTGAAGCGCTCGATGTCGACACTGTTAGGTACTGTCACTGTGTTTGGTATGCCGTGGCGCTTTAGCACTTTCTTTGTGAATTGGCTTGGTGCTATTATCTTGTCACACTTGTTGAAAAAGAACCTTGCATACGGCCATGAATACTTTGCTATCAGCTTTTGCCCAATCTTGCTTGAAGTTCCGTACTCTTTGAGAACGCTCCTGCGTGTGAAGAATGTATGGAAGGTTGCCACAGCCGGCACCTTGTTCAGCTTCGCCATTGCGAGTCCAGACAGCCCCATTGTGAATGGAGTATGCAGATGCACTATGTCTGGTTTTATAGAATTGAACTTCATCGCAACAGGAAGCGTGAAAAGGGCGATCCTGTATTGCGGATATTTTCGAAATTTTATTCCTGGAACGGCAAATACATTCTTTCCTATTTCCTTTATCGGCTTTGACCTATCATCCCCGCTCGCAAATACATATACACTATGCCCCCGCTTCTCCAGTTCCCGCTTTGTGTTTATTATCGATGTGACTACGCCATCAATGGCGGGCAGATAAGTGTCCGTGTAGAATATGATTTTTAGTTTTCCTTCCATGCTGTTACCTTAAACCGGATCGCCGTGGCTACTGCTTGCCGATCACTAGCGCTTCCCCGCCTGCGCTTTTTATTTTTTCTTCCGCCGACTTCGAGAATCCCGATGCGCTTATCTTCAACGGTTTTGTGAGGACGCCATTGCTCAAGACCTTGTAGCCCTTGAGCTCTATCGTGCTGTCTCCCTCTTTGAGCGATTCCGCCATCGAGCTTATTTTGCCAAGGGTTATCTCATTGTATTTTGTGCTTTGCCTCCATGGGTGGAATCCCCTCCTGTGCATCTCCTCCCTCGCCTTCGAGGTCATGTAAGTAAAATTGTGCTTTCTCGCGCCGGCTCTGCCTACTCCTCCCCTGTCTCCCGCGCCTCTGGCGTTCTTTATGTTGCCAACTCCCCATCTCCTTGTTCCGAAGTACTTCCTTGAACGTTTCTGCTTCCTTACTACCATTACTTCACCATCCTCTGTATGAGGTTGTTTATTCCTTCTCCCATGTAGCCTAGGCTTCCGCCCTGCTTCACGCTTCTTTTTATGCTCCTGTAACCGTGCCTTGGCGGATGCAGCCTTATCGGCAGCTTCTTCTTGAGTTCCTTGTAATCGTATTTGCCCTCCATTAACTCTTCCGGCTTTATTCCGAGCTCTCCTTTCTCCACCAGCCTCTTGAGCGTCTCCTCGTTAGGCTCTCCATATGCTATGTAGCTGCTGCACTGTTTTATCATCCCATAGTAGGAGTCGGTCAGCTTTACAAGCGTGCAGTTGTTGACGCGCCTGAGCCTGAGCCTGTCTAGCGTCTCATTTATATCGTACCTTACATTGACGCGGCCGCGCACTCTAATTGCAGCTATAAGTCTATTTTTCATTTTGTCCTCCATAAGAACACGCACGGCTGTAAATTTATATTATATGCTCAAGGAAGCATTTTAAAGGTATTGCTTGCTCCAACGGGCTAAGGCAAATAGAAACAAAACTTCCGATAGTGGTTTTTTCCTTCAACATATTTAAGCTTAACTATTGATTTTTACTCGCGACCGGTCGATAAAATTGTATTACAGCGAGTATGAAAAAGTAAAAAGGATGGAGAGGCTCTTCGAAAAGCTAGCCTATGCCTCGGTAGGCTTGGACTTCATCGTAGCACTTGCATCGTTCTTGGTGATCAGGGGCGCAGCATATTCGAAACTAATGCTAACGATAGGCGGAGATCTCATAATGGTAGAGATGGCGATAATAGGGGTGCTGTTCATCATGATGCTCGTTTTAAAACACTACAGTGCCGTGATGCGCGGGTTTGCATCTATGGCGTTCAAAAACAGGCAGATGAGAAGGGGCGCGAGCACAAAGTTCAGGAGTTTGTTCGGCATACGGCTCGCTGCGCCTAAGAGTGCATAATCGCAGCATCAGAGCCGGTGTTGCTTCCATTCTTTCGTTTCCGGTTTTGAGGAGTCCCTGTTAAGCAAATCGAGTTCCCCGAAGACTCCCGCGTATCCGGGCTTTATCCGTATCTTCCCGTCGCGCATGTTCTCTATGGCGGTGCCAATCTCGTCGCCGAACTTCTCGGCTATCAGCTTGGTGCTTACTGCCGTCAGAATGTCATACTCTGTGCCTAGGTCCTTTATCATGTCCTCGTAGAGTTTGACAACAGGGACAGAATAGAAGGTCTTTTTCGTGACGTATGCGACCACCTCCCTCAAAGGAACCGCCTTGACAAATGGCGGGCGGTTCTTGGCGATATAGTCTGCAGGCCTGTCTGCAAGGGAGTTTATCCTGTGGAGCACGCCCAAAACTATCTTGCCGCCGCAGACTGGGCACCTTGTTATGTTCCCGTCCTTGTCTGGATCTATGGATACACCGCATTGGCGATGCCCATCAAAGTGGTACTTGCCCTCCTCGGGGAAGAACTCAAGCGTGCTATTCAGCTTTTTGTCATCTTTATTCTTTATCGCTCCTACAACATCAGAATAAGAGAAATTCGCAACATCCAGGATTGTCATCTCCCTGCCTATTTTCGGCAAAGAGTGCATGTCGCTTGTTGATATAATTGCATATTTATCTAGCTTGGATATCCTCCAATTCATGGCAGGGTCCGAACTGAGCCCGGTTTCCAATGCATAAATGTGTTTCTCCTGGTCTTCATAGGCGTCCTTCATGGAATCGAAACCCGATAAAGCCCCAAAAACTCCGAAATATGGAGTCCAGGCATGCGCAGGGAAAACAAAGGCATTTTTACTTGCTTTGAATGCCTCTTCAACAAGCGACGCGGCGCTCATAGACAACTGCGCTCTGCCATCCGATGAAAGCTTCCCATATTTCCCTAGGGCAGAATTGAGGGCGTCCACCGATTCCAGGTCCGGCATAAGCATGCAGTTGTGTATTTTCTTTATTTTCTTGTCCTTGCCCTCGAATATTGTAGATGCCTCGCTGCTCAATACGAATCTCACACCGGAAGTGGAGCCTTTAATTTTGAAAAGGCTGGCATCCCCTGCTGGCTCCAAATTTGCTTTTATCTCTTTCAGCCATTCCGGATGTGTGAAATCGCCAGTCCCTATCAGATTGATACCCTTCTCCACTGCAGTCTGCTCCATCCCCTTAAGCGTAATGGCGCTGCTGCACGCCATGGCAAATCTCGAATGGACATGAAGATCAGAAATGACTTTCGTATTATCCCCCTAAAAGTTGGCCATTACCCCGTATTGCGCCATGCGCCCTTTACTTATGGCAGAAAGCGCACAGAGTTCCTCTTTTTTGATGAAATTTATGATTTTGCTGGTTCTTTCGTACATCAAATCACAATCATGATTGTTTTGTCACTCCGTTTTTAGGACAGAGTGACTGCAACAAGCACCTGCTGCATATCGGCGCTGGGGCTTTGCATATGGCCTTGCCGTGAAACTTTATCACATATGATATCTTGCCCCAGTCCTTCTTATCAATACTTTTCATAAGATCCTGTTCTATTTCATCAGGTTTCTGGCTTTCTGTAAGGCCGAGCCTGTATGACACCCTGACTACATGCGTGTCGACAGGTATTCCCTCCGCTACGCCGAATGCATTTATCAATATCGTATTTGCCGACTTCCTGCCTATCCCTGGAAGTTCCATCAGCTTCTCCATGTCATTCGGCACCTTTCCATTGTACTTCTGCTCCAGCACTTTGCACGCATCGATTATGCTCTTTACCTTGTTGCCTGCGAAGAGTATCCCGTGGATGTGCTTGAGAATCTCTTCCGGCTTCGCCGAAGCGTAGTCCTTCGCAGTCCTGTAGCGTTTGAATATCTCACTGGTGCACGCGTTTACTGTCTCGTCCTTCGACCTCGCGGCCAGGATTATCGCAACCATCATTTCGAGAGGATTAGAGAAGTTGAGTATCTCCTTCGCATTCGGATATTCCATCTTCAGGATGCCTATTGCTTTCTGGGCTGTCACAGCGTCGAGAAGCTTCACCCCTGCCATAAAGCTATTAAGGGTTATAAATATTTAGCAATATCTTATCTAGCGATAGGATGAGCGGGGCAGAAAAGAGCATCGAATTGGTGCTGCGCAGGCTGAAGAAGAGGTATCCCGATGAGATGCACACTTCCCTCAACCATTCCAACCCATGGGAGCTGCTCGTTGCGACAATTCTTTCAGCGCAGACAACTGATGCGCAGGTTGACAGGGTGACTCCTGCGCTCTTTAAGAAGGTTCCAAACCCAAAAAGCATGGCAAAACTGAAGCCGAAACAGCTCTATCCATATGTAAAGACCCTGGGCCTCTACAGGGTTAAGGCCAAGCATTTGGTTGGAACTGCGAAGATACTCCACGAACATTTTCATGACAGAGTACCAAATACCATAGCGGAACTGACAATGCTGCCTGGTGTTGGAAGGAAGACAGCGAATGTGGTGATATCAAATGCGTTCAACGCCAACGAGGGCATAGCGATAGACACCCATTGCATAACTGTGGCAAATAGGCTCTTCCTATACAGGACGAAGGACGCCAAGAGGATAGAGGAGCGCATGACGAGGGTGGTGCCGAAAAGCGACTGGGGGAACCTGACACACCTTTTCATAGCGCTCGGCAGGGACGTGTGCACTGCAAGAAAGAAGTACTGCTCGAACTGCGTACTTAAGGACATTTGCCCGTCGAGCGATGCAAAGTAACAGCAAACAATTTATATCTGAATCGGAATTTGATAGTGTAATCATATGAAGATAAGAAAGTGCCTCCATTCTTGCATTTTAGTCGAAGATAATGGGAAAAGACTTCTTATAGACCCAGGTAATCTTTGCTTCGTTGAGAAAACCATTAAACCGGAGGATATAGGAGCCGTTGATGCCATATTGATAACACACAAGCATGCAGACCATTACTTCCCAGAGGCGCTCAGAGCAATCAACTCCTTAAAACAAGTAAAAATCTATTCAAACAGCGAGATAGGCGAGATGCTCAAGAACGAAGGACTCGATTATGAGGTGTTGAATTCCGGCGACAAAAAGCAGATTGCTGGATTTAATGTGCATGT
>JAJYVY010000009.1 GCA_021791775.1 Microcaldota archaeon
TACGGCAGGGACGCCGGTAAAATCCTGCATCAATATCCTTGACACCTTGAATGGTATGTCCCTATCCTCTGGGTTCTTTGCATTCCAGTTTGCAAGCGCAATGACATCCTCCACTGTAATTACCGTGCCGTCAAGGTTCCTGAGCAGCGATTCGAGCACTATCCTTATCGAAAATGGTAATCTTGAAATCTTTCCTATGCCTAGCTCCTCTATTGCAGGGATTGAGTAATATGATATGCTTTTGCCATTTAGATCTAAGGTTTTGCGCGTTGCAGCAATTATCTCATCTACGCTGGGACTTGCCATGATAATAATTACGCTTCAATGTTTAAATAACCTAAGATGCGAGCAGGAGCCATTTAGCGAGCGGCATAGTCGTTCCCGTTGACGTTTTGACGTGCAACCCCCTATTGTTGTACCTATCTCCTACCTTCAGCTCGTGTGAAAGTTTGCGATTTTCATCCCCTTCCTAGAGCATCGCATCTATGTGACTAGTCAGCTCGCGCACCTTGTCTGCCGAGGTCTTGAGAGCCGCAGCTTCTTCATCAGATAGCTTCAGCTCTATTATGCGCTCCATGCCGTTGCTTCCAAGCACAACTGGAACCCCCATGAATATGCCGCTTATGTTGTACTCGCCATTCAAGAAAGCTGAGCAGGGCAGCACCTCCTTCTTGTCCTCCAGCACCGCTGTTATCATCCTCAGAAGGGAGGACGCAGGTGCATAGAACGCGCTTGATTCCTTCTCTAGCTTTATTATCTCGGCGCCTCCATCCCTTGTTCTCTGCATAAGCTGGTCTATCTTCTCCTTTGGCATAAGCTCAGTGATCGGCGTACCGTTTACTGTGGAGTTTGCGGGGAGCGGCACCATGAAATCGCCGTGGCCTCCCAGCACCATGGCTGACACGCTCTCCACGCTAACTCCTAGCTCTTTCGCTATGAATGCGCGGAACCTGGCCGAGTCTAATATGCCTGCCATCCCTACCACGCGCTCCCTAGGGAATCCCGTTATCCTCTTGGCGAGATGCACCATCTCGTCCAAAGGATTGGTCAACACTATGACCTTGCTTTCTGGCGCCTGATTTTTGACTTGAAGGCATATGCCTTTAACAATCTCGGCATTAGTATTTAGCAGGTCGTCCCTTGACATCCCCTCCTTTCTCGGCATTCCTGCGGTTATGACAACTATTTCGCTGCCGTTTATGTCATCGAAATTGGAGGTTCCGGTTATATTGGTGTCGAATCCTTCCAGCGGGGCGCTTTCTATCAGGTCTAGGGCGATACCCTTTGCCGTCCCCTCTGTTCTGTTCCAAATGACTATATCGCATACGTCTCTATAGGCCAGAAGCTGGCATGCTGTGGATCCTACCCTCCCAGCCCCTATTATGGAGACTTTCTTCCTCATGGAATTATCTCTTGTCTATTGGTACATACTTTAGGTCTATTTGCCCCTTGTAGAGTTCAAGCGGCCTTATGAGCTTGTTGTCTTCCCAATACTCAAGCACGTGGGCGCACCATCCGGCTATCCTGCTTGCTGCGAACATCGGAGTAAACAGGTCTATCTTTATTCCGGCGCTTATGTATACTGGGCCTGCGAAGAAGTCCACATTCGGCCATATGCCATGGCTGGCGCCCAGTTTGTCAATCATAAGCTTTTCACCGCGTAAAGCGATCTCAGTAAGCCTCCTTACCTCCTCTGATGAGCTGTTTTGCAAAGTCAGCAGGTATTCTTTTATTATTTTTGCCCTTGGATCATATGCTTTGTATACCCTATGGCCGAACCCCATTATTTTTTTCTTGCCAGCCAAGGCCTCGTTTATATACTGCTCTGTGTTGCTAGGGTCGCCTATAGCGTACATCATCCTAAGCGCTTCCTCATCTGCTCCGCCGTGCAGAGGCCCCTTCAGGGCAGCTATGCCTGATGTCACAGCAGAATAAAGGTCTGCTAGCGTAGATCCTGCCACAAGGGCGGCAAACGTGGATGCGTTTGTGCTGTGTTCGGCTTGAAGCATGAACATCATCTCCACTGGCTTTATCTCCTCTTTTGTGGGCTTTCGTCCTTTCAACATGTATACGAAGTTTTCAGAGTGGCTTAGAGCGCTGTCTGGCTTGACATATACGCCACCATCTGCTATCCTACCTGTTGCCGCTACTATTGAGGATATCTTAGAAATCAACCTTATTGATTTCCTTATATTTGATTCATACGACTGATCCTTGACTTCATTATCAGATATGGAGAGGTACGACACTGCGGTTCTCAGTATGTCCATGGGGTCGGATTTGCCTGCGGACTGCTGTATTATTCTGACTACCTCGGCTGGGAGGTCCCTTTCGGCTTTCAGTCTCTTCGAGAATTCTTCAAGCTCTGCTGCTTTTGGAAGTCGGCCGTGTATCAAAAGGTATGCAACTTCTTCATATGTAGAATTTTCCGCTATTTCTCCTATAGAATACCCGCGGTAGTACAATCTGCCAACAGCGCCATCGACCTTGCATATTGTGCTTTCGGCGATGTATACCCCATCGAGACCCTTGTGTATCTGCAGTTCATCCCCCATGTAACCCCTATAAAGAATGTGTGATTAGAATTATAAATATGGCGGCATAATTACTCTAAATACTGGTGTTTGTGTGTCAGAGATGCCTGTTGCCCTTAAGGAAAAAATGGAAAAGCAGGGCTACCACTTCGTTGGAAAGCATTCGGCAGTAAAAATGTGCGAATACACGGCAAACGGAGTTAAAGGAAAAACCCTGTGTTATAAGTACACGTTCTACGGGATAAAGAGCTGGCAGTGCATACAGGGTACTCCTGCAATCGGCTGCGACCTGGGTTGCGCATTTTGCTGGAGACTCATACCAGAAGAGCATGGTTTCAAATGGAACGAGTTAAATGCAGTAGACAAATGGGACAACCATGAGTTCATTGTGGAGAACATGATCAAGGAGCAGAGGAGAATAGTAAGCGGGTACAAGAGCATCGCAGATAATGACATAAAGATGAGAAGATGGGTGGAGGCGAACATGCCAAAGCATGTCGCTTTGAGCCTTACTGGAGAACCCCTCTTCTACCCTAAAATGAGCGCATTGCTCGCAGAGTTCCATAAAAGGGGTATAAGCACGTTCTTGGTGCATAATGGAACCCTCCCAGAGGCGCTTGAGAAGCTGAATCCGTTACCCACTCAGCTGTATGTATCTTTGCAGGCTCCGGACGAGACAACATACGAAAAGGTGGTAAGATCCAAGATACCTAATTCCTGGAATAGGTTTTTGCTTGCACTGCAGACCATGAAAGGGCTTAAAACGAGGACAGTGCTAAGGATGACCCTAGTCAAAGGACTTAACATGTGCAATTTAGAGGGCTATGCAAGCCTGATAAAACTGGCTATGCCTAATTACGTTGAAGTTAAAGGGTTTTCTTTTGTTGGCGGCGCGAGAGAGGAACAGAGAGGTTTGCAAATGTCAAGCATGCCATATCATGAAGAAATAAAAGAGTTTGCAAAAGGGTTGGCGCTACTTACCGGTTACATAGTGACTGCTGAACATTCGCCTAGCAGGGTGGTACTTCTGTGCAGGGATGAGGAATCGAAAAGAAAACGGATAATAGATTTCACAAAAGTCGGAAAAGAGGTAGAGGCAGAGCCCATCAGGCATAGAGACAGCAAATGACTCTGCTATCTAATGGATAATGGCCTGAGCGGTACGGCTCACATCCCAAAACCACTGCTCCTTTTTATGAATAATCGGCCGCCAACGGTCTATGCTATCAAGTCTCCAGCTCTCAGTAAGTCCGACAATTAATTATACCGAAATACTTAAATATTTACTTGTATATAATACTTTTACAAAAGTAAAAGGTATTGTTATGCGATTGGATACGGCGGGTTTTGGGAAGTGCATTTTGGTGCCTATAGCGGCTTTAGTGGTTTTTGCTAGGGTTGCTACAGCGTCCAGTGCAGTAGTAACGACATTGCAGATTGTGAGCGAACTCGGTAGCATAAAGGCGGTATTGAGCCAGGTGGGGCCGATACTAAGTGCGGTGATGTTCATAGTTGCGGGGGTGTTCTATGCATTAGGGCAGATAATGCCGCCGGATAAAAAGGCTAACTTCCACAGCACTGCAATAAACATAATAATAGGGGCAGTTGTGGTCGGCGTCCTCAGCGTCGCATCGACCTCTCTAGCCACCGCATCGGCGCATCTGCTCAGCAATGTGACTGCAAACTCTACTGCGTAGTGGTTGGGTGATTGGGTATAGCATAGCAGCAGGCATCATAGCCATAATGATAGCCATTGGGGGGATAATCCTTGGCACTGGCTATGCCCTAGACAATAAAAAGCTAAAGAATTTTGGGATGGATGAGCTCTTTCAATCCCTTATAAATGGGGTTATACTAGGCTCGCTATTTGTGTTTCTGAGCCCCGGCGGGCTGGGAATAGCGGTAATTAACGGTGCTGTGCAATCAACAGGGGGCGGTGCAACTTGTTCCAGCTTCATGCAATCCAATTATGCTATATGCTTTGCAGACAATTATCTAGTAGGGTTGAGCCCGGTTAAAATAGAAAATCGGAGTTATCCCTCCTTATTGGACTCCTCTCTTGCGCTTTTGGTTCCACTGTCTACTAGTTATGCGATATTGGGCATGATTTCTGCAACTAACATAGACTTGGGCATCGCCTCTTTCTCGTTTTCTTCCATACTCGCGCCAGTGTTATCAGAAGAGGAATTCCTACTCAAATCACTAACGCTTGCCATTGTCGGCCTTTATACCCAATCTGCTCTGCTAGAGGTAGTGGCGGTAATCGCCGTGCCATTGCTGCTTCCGATAGGAATAATATTGCGGACGTTTTACTTCACCCGCAAACTTGGCGGCATGCTAATTGCTGTTGCAATAGGGCTGTACGCCATATTCCCATTAACATACCTGTTCGATGCGCAGGTTACAGCGACATATTCTACATCGCTAAATTCTCAAAGCTTTGATTCTTTTACGTTAAGTTCGCAAAACGTGCAGAGCGAAATACTTTCTGTGGGGGGTTCGGCAGTCTCTTCCAATTCCATAAGCAACATTGGGTTCGGCATCATATCTGGAGTGACGAACCTTGTCAATTCGTTCACTTCGATAGTCAGAGAGATTGTAAGCGCGCTATCAATGCTGATTGTAGAGGTATTTTTCTTTCCGCTATTCAGTTTAATCCTTACTATCGTGTCAATAAGAGAGATGGCGGCGCTTCTCGGTTCAGAAGTTTCTTTCGGAAGATTTGATATATTCTAGTGATCTGATGCAAAATAATTACATTGTTTATTTCTTCATGGGTATTGGAATTGTGGCTGCTGGGGCCAGCATGGCCACGCTTAACGTATACCTGATAGGGTTTACCGCGCTTATTGCTGTAGCCTTATTTGTATCATATAAATTGTGGGATATCATAGAGGCGTGGATTTTCAAGCATAGCAATATTGTGCAGGTTTTTGATGGATTTCAGTTGAGTGGGAGTAGAACATCTGCGATTGCAATTCGAAGTGGTGAATACACTGCGGTTTCGGCTGTGAAAATCAACTCGGTTGGGGCAATGGGAGTAAACAAGGATAATATAGAAAAAATGATTTCGAGGATCGGCTATCCATTCAAATTAGTATTGTATGTCAAAAACTTTAATACGAACAAGTTGCTGGAAAGGTTACAAACACGGAAGAAATTCAAAGAGATAGAGCTTTCCAGAATAGGGAACAGAAAAACTGGCAGGGGCATGATAAGGTCAAATGCGATAAAGGAAGAAATAGCGTACCTGGATAATGAGATATCGCAGATCGGAGGGGGCGGTATACCGCTTGAATTAAGTTACTATCTAATCGTTGCAGGCCATTCAGAATCCAAATACAAGGCGGAGGAATTGTCATCTGCAAGCTTGCGGGGGGTGACATCAGAATTCGATGCCACATTCGGCTCTAGGTCGTCACAAGTGACAGGGAATGAACTGTTAGAGCTGATGAAATTCGATTCGTTGATGATATGATATCAAATTCCAAGAAGGTTGCGGCTCTTCTCAACCCTCTGAAGATGAGCGAGCCTGTGCCAACAGATGCAGACTTTGATGGGGGGATATACATAGGCAAGACGCTTTTGTACAGGCTGCCTTTCTTCCTCAATACAAACAGGCTAGTTAATCCGCACATATCTATTGTGGGCATGACAGGATCGGGGAAGACGTATCTACTCAAAAGCATCATAGTAAGATTTTGCAGAAATAACAAATTTGATTTGTTCCTGCTTGACTGGACTTCTGAGTACTCTGATGTTATGAGATATATTGGGGGAAAAATAGTCACATTAAAGAGCGCGGGAGACTTACCAGAGATTAGCAGCCTGATTACTGGAATCACATGCATCGATATATCAAAAATTGAAGATGAGTCAGAGAAGCGAGCCACTGCCAGTATGGTACTGAACGGGCTGTGTGAATTTATGGTGTCATTGCCGCCTGAAGGGAATGCAAAAAAGGTCATTGTGATAGACGAGGCCTGGAAGCTGGTAGATTTTGATAAGCTGTTGGGTAGGCTTTTCAGGGAGGGGAGAAAGTTTGGGTTCTCCGTGGTTGTTGCGACACAGCTGGTCAAAGATGTAAACAATGAGATACTTGCAAATACTGCATGCAGCTTTATTTTTAGGCTAATGGGGTCAGAAAACTTCGAGAGTCTTGTGTCTTCTGGGCTAGTTCTTATGGAGAATGTGGATTTTATAAAATCTTTAGGCAGGGGGGAGTGTATGATTTCTGTTACGGAGCGAGACAGTGGCATGCAATTCAGTTTTGCGATAGAAAGAGTAAACGGGTTCGATTTCAGTAACTATACGATTGGTGGTGAATTGATTAACTCGAAAGTCTCAAAAGAAAGGATAAACGCCGCAATGGAAAAATTGCAAATAAATAACGATGGCAGGATTAGGGTCCTTAGGCTCTTTGAGAGCGGAAGCGGTAATGTAGATGTTAGCAGTTTGGTTTCTACGTTATCATCCATAGGTTTGAACAGGGCGGGGATAATACTATTCTTGAAATCTATTGGAGTTGATGAGGCGTTTGCCTCATTAACAATAGAGTCGTTGAAGGGGGTGCATTTTGTTGACTGACAAGAATAAAGAGGCCGGGGTGTTTGCCTCATCTTTTTATGTGGATGCTGCAATCAAATCCAACCAAAAGCGGATTTTAGCTGATTTGAAGTCTATAGGTGCCTTTAGGCTTTTGAGCGAGGGAACTGCAATCAAATATGAAGTTCTGGATGACGTAGCCACCAATGCAGTATTGAAATTGGAGACGGATAGGATAATTTTTACTTTCTATTACGATAAACTGTCTAAGAGCGTATACAAAGTCAATATGATAAAGTTTCTTTCTATCCTGCAAATTTTAGATAAGCATTACGAGATACGGCTAGCTGGATTATATGGAGCTTGCATTGAGGTCTTGCGAGGCGATTATGAGACGGCAGGGCAGAATAATAGCACTATGTTAATTGAAAGGCTCTATAATTATGTGGATGTCCTGAACCTAGCGAATATAAAACTCTCGAAAGAGGCATACTCGTTGCAGGGAGAGCTAGCAAAGGCAAATGGTGTGCTTTCGCTTTACCGGTCCTTCTATAGCAAGGTTGTTGCATCATTATCATCCCTTGGCGTAGATCCATCAAAAGAGCTGATAGAGCATTTCGGTGTGGAAAAAAGCCTATTAAGCGGCTTGGGTGAGGATGTTGATAAAGCTGGAATCTAGGAGTATGGCATTAATTGCAGGAATTGCATTTCTTGCAATATTTCTTGGCATTTCGATATTTTCATTCAGTTATTTATCTTATATTATATTCGGAGTGCTTATTTGCATGCTTGTTGTTTTGTTGTCAGATTTGAAATACTATGGCGTTTCATTTTCATTAAATTCTGAACTGGCCACGTATGCACAAAGTACAAATAAAAATTTAAATGAAATTCTGTCGTTCGCGGCTAGAATTAGCAATAGAAAGGGGCATGGTACTGTAGTAAGCCGGCTTGAGCTTATTGTTGGGATCAAAAAGAATGTTGTTGGCAGGTGCAACGAAAATCTGATTTATGAAGATTTGGAGTATTGCCTGATTAACAAATGCAGAGGAACTGCAATTAAATATGGCTGCACTTTAGCATTGGATGGCGATAGGAGAGATTTGGTTTTGAAGGCTGTGCGGCATGATTTGGCAGGCCTGCGCCTTGGCATGGGAAATTTAAGGGAAATATTTCTATATGGTACAAAGGCTTTTAAAAAAGAGAAAACATTGCTGATTCTCTCACCCACTGAAATGTTCCTATTTTTAAACGCTGTCGCATTATTTGACAGGGCTTCCTCGGTGTTAAGCTTATCTTTGCTAAACGGTGGAAGGAGGGTGGTGGATTGCTACAATCATTTAGATCGATATTGACAATTGCTTTACTCTTAGGGGTAGCGGTGGCAAATATTGTAGATTTCGTACTGGTGGTTAACAGCCAAAACTACAGTGAGAATGAGCTCAATAAAAGGCTATTGCTGGGCGGCCTTTTGCTTGCAAGCTTCTGCCTCGTTATTGCGATCGTGTTCTGATTTTTAGACTTCTACTTTAATTTCTCCATTTTCCACTTTTACATTGAACGCTTTTACAGAATACTCCTGATCCCATGCATCTGGTGCAGCCTTGCCGGTCCTTATGTCATAGGTCATCTGGTGCCACGGGCATGTGACCACAAAATCTTGAACCGTGCCTTCGGATAGCGGACCGCCTTGATGGGCGCAGTGTTCCTCTATCGCATAGATCTTATCACCTATTTTGAACAGTGCCATTTCCAAATCTTTGTTTACCTTGACCGCCAGCCCTTTCCCTTCATTCAAATCCTGCTCCTTTGCAACTGAAACGAATTCACCCATATTACCACCTTTTATTGTTAGTTTGAAATATTTATAATCATTTCGAAATTTTTGATGCCACTTTAGACCAGAGGCCATTGTGCTTCAGCATTTTAGTGAATATTGAAGATATTGGCCTTTTCCTAATCCCCAATAAAAAATCGTTTACCTCTGCCAATTCTACAGCTGAAAGGCTCCATCCTGCGGCTCCACAGTTTTCTTCTACATGAGCTATGCTTGTAGCTTTAGGGATTGCGATAGTATTGCCATCCCTTAACACCCAGTTCAAAGCTACCTGCACTGCGCTTTTGCCATGTTGATGCCCTATTCTTGATAGGAGCGCCATCAGCTCTTTATATTTGGGACTGAACAGAGAGGCTCTTGCAAGTGGGCTATAAGCGATTATTGTTATCTTATTCTCTCTAGCATAGCCTAGCATGTCTTTTTCTACCTCTCTGACAAGTATGCTGTATTCTATTTGATTAGAGACTATTTCGTCGTTTTTCAGCGCCGCCTGAGCGTTCTCCAGCTCTGCGACATCAAAGTTGCTTACTCCGATGTATCTTATTTTCCCTGCCTTTTTCAGCTCCTCCATGGCCTTCATTGTTTCCGATATAGGTATGCTGTGATTTGGCCAGTGCAACTGGTAGAGATCTATCTGCTTTACGCCCAGCTTTTTTAGACTGGCGTCGCATGCTTTCAAAACATCCTCGTATCTGAATTTATGAGGTGGCACTTTTGTAGCAATGAATGTTTTTTCTCCGCGGATCGCTCTGCCAACCATCGTTTCGTTGGCGTATATCTCTGCAGTGTCTACAAAATCCATTCCGTGGTGTATGGCGAATTTTATCGCTACTTCGGCTTCCTTGGAATCTGCCGGCATTTTCCACGTGCCAATGCCTATCTTTGGTATCTTTTCATCTGTTCTGCCCAACTTTATTTTATCCATGTCGGTTCCCTTTCTTCTGTGCCATGCGGCTTTCTATTTCTGCCTTCCGTTCCGCTGCCGTTTCTTCTCTCTTTCTCCTCTCCAACTCCATCTTTGCAATATCTTTCTCTTCTTCAGTGCCACATTCTAAGACTGCTGCAAGAGTAATATATGTGGCCTCGCGAAGATGCAGGGCAAGTCTTCGTGGGAACTCCCTTAGCAGCTGTTGCATTTTTCTGATTTCTTGATTTGTGATTGCCTGTTTCGATAGAATGGTGCCGTCGTAGCGTGTTAGGCTCATGCTGCCATCCGCTCCATATTGAATTGCGGTTTGATGCGCAGTTCTGTTCTTATTACCTTTGATGGTGCTTCCTTCCATATGTACCAATTGTACACTATCCTAATTTATACTTTATTTTCAAGCTTATTTTATGTTATCAGTTATCGGGTTTGATAGGTTCCTTATGGGATTCTCTCTGGCAGTGCATATAATACTTGCCTCGGTGGGAGTTGCTCTTCCGGTAATAATAGTGATTGCCGAGCTGCTTGGCATAAGGAAGAATGATAAAGTCTACACTGCGCTTGCACGAAGGCTCTCTCTGGTCCTTGTTGTACTTTTCGCAATAGGGACTGCATCTGGCACCCTTGTCGCCCTGGAGCTCTTTCTGCTATGGCCAACGTTCATGTCGCTAGTAGGACAGGTCGCAATTCTGCCCGTATATGTAGAGGTATTCGCCTTCTTCCTTGAAGCGATATTCCTTGCAATATACATGTATTCATGGAACACTTTAGGGGGCAGGAAGATACATGCGCTCTTTGGGGTACTTGTTGGCATTGGAGCTGCTGCCTCGGCAATATTGATAACGATGCTTAACTCCTGGATGAATACGCCAAACGGGTTCGACATAAGTGCATATTTGAAGAGCGGGGTAATAGCAGGTGTAAAGCCGCTCATGGTGTTTGCGACACCGGCAACCGTTATAGAAGTAAGCCACATGCTTGCAACCACTTATTTTGCCGGTGCATTCATATTCTGCATGTATATGGCGCTCAGGCTACTAAAGAGCAATGCCAAGAGCAGAGAGTACTATAGAAAGGGCCTGATGATCGCTTTTTCTTTGGCTGCTGTGGCCACCTTTGCATCAGCATACACGGGAGTACTTTCAATAAACAGCCTTGCGCGGGTACAACCGGAAAAATATGCTGCATTTGAAGCAAATCTTTTTTCGATGGCCAATGCCCCTGAAATAATAGGGGGCATATTTATCAATGGAACGTTAAAGGACTACATTTCTATACCAAATTTGCAAAGCGTGCTCCTCGGCTCGCCATCTATAGTTGTGCCTGGCCTTAATCAATTCCCAAACAACACATGGCCTCCCCTTATAGTCCATGATACCTTTGACATCATGGTATTTCTGGCCTTTGGTTTCGCTGGTTTCATACTCCTCATACTGCTGATGGCACTGTTCAAACAAAGGCCATTTGAGCGTGCGTGGATCTTGCGCCTTGTTATAATCGCTGGCGTTTTTGCAGTGATATTGCTAGAATTAGGTTGGATGACAGCAGAGGTAGGAAGGCAACCTTGGATAATTTACAATGTAATGTTGGTTAGCCAAGCTGCAAATACCTCCCCCTCTATAATACCAATAGCCATTGCATTTGTGGCAGTTTATGTTTTCATACTTCCATTGACAATATTTATTCTGAAAAGAGTATTTAGAAATAAGCCGGTAGACGGCGATTTGGTGAGTTATTGAATATCTTGTATGGGTTGAACCTTGCGATATTCTCTGCGTTCTTTACCTTGTTTTCCGTTGAAATAGGTATTGCGCTGCATTTCCTTTTTGGCAATCCAGACAAACTGGAAAGCATGAAGAAGTACATCTCTCCGATATGGGAGATAACAGGCACATTTGCAGTGTTTTACGTGGTGAACTTCATTGCCACCTTCCCATCTGCAATAGTGATAATAGGGACGGCTTATGTTGTCCCTTTGCTGATGGCTGCGCTTCTTTTCATTTTCAGGAATGCATTTTTGGCTTATGGGGTTTATTATGAAAGCGGCTCCAGGAGCAGATATCTGAAAATTTATGGTGCTGCAACAATTATAACTGCATTTTTTGTGATTGTTGTACTTAGCTCAGCGATTGGGGGGTACGGATTTAATATGCCGAATCAAATACACTTGATCCAAGTGCTGTTTAATCCTTTTGGAATAAGCATGTTTTTTGCAGTAGCCTTGATTGCGCTTTTTGTCAATTCGTTGATATTCAATACGGAAAGGAAGGCGCTCTATACATTATTTGGAGCCGCAGGGATTTTGTGGGCAGTTTTTGCCATGCGCACCTATCTGAGCTATAGCATAAATGGTATTGTATCAAATTTGCCGGTCTTGATAATATCGGTTGCATTGCTGCTCGTTTCGCTTGTCTTTGGAGTTAAAAGGAATAGGATATCATCCTTCCTGCCATTTTTCTTTACTTTCTCCGCGATAGTGTTATTTGGATTTGCTGTTTATCCATACTGGTTTGGCGGTACTATAAGTTCATTGAACTATTTATCTTCTACTGCGACAGGTTATTTCTCTTCGATTATCACTGTTATTGGAGGTACTTTTGTCATTGTGGCATTATTATACTTTATACGTATTGTTTATCTTAAACAGAGAGGGTACAAATGATGCAGTTCTTTTTTGTAAAATTTTCAACGATATTGATACTTTTATTGACCGTGGTACTTTCAGCGTTCCTGACTAGAGAGTTCCTAAGAAAAAGATTTAGGGCGTTGCTCTACTGGAGTATTGGGATGTGGTTTTTTGTCATCGGGGTTCTGATAGAGGTGTTTTTCGCATTCGGCTTCTATAATATGGCGCTGGCAAACTCCTACATGCTCGTGGTGGCACTGCTCGTTGAGTTTTTAGCTTTGGGATCGATACAGCTGGTCAAATCCATCAAAATCAGAAGCTTGTATTACCTATTCTGTGCCGCGTCTACCCTGCTCCTGTTGTATACTATTGCCACTGCGCCAGCCACCACAATAATAAACCCATATAGGATAGCTATTACTTTCACATCTGTCTGGGTAGCGGTGTCATCAAGCCTGATCACCTTTCCTGCAGCAGTTATACTTGTAATTGTGGCGGCCCTTACCTACGCCAGAACAAAAAATGCAAAGATGCTATCGATTATCGCGGGAGTTGTAATAGTGTCGATTGCTGGCACATTGTATATAGCTGCAATCCCGGTGTTCCTCTATTATTCAGAATTTGTTGGTATCGTATTGCTGTGGTTCGGCTTTTTCAGCTTTAAGATGCTGAAAAGCGCTTCAAATGAAAGAAAGCACAACAAAAACAGATAACGACACAGTAATGTTGTCGTATTTATTTGGGGTCACAAACTCTACTGCTGCCGCTACAAATGCTGCAACAACCAGAAAAGTGAAGGGAAGGGTGAGATAGGAGTGCGGAAGCACGACATATTGGGAAAAGACGAGCGATATAAGAAGGGCACTCAACAGCGTACCAGCAAAAACAGCCAGAGCGCCTTCTACGCTCTTCCCGTTGAATTCGAATCTTCTTTTTGCGTATCTCCCTGCAAATGGTGCGATACCATCCCCGAAGCATACTGCACAGATCGCAGCTATACCGATTAAGGTTCTGAAGCCTATTGCGGTAATCAGGATTAAAACTAGGAAGAGCAACAGCGGGCCGTAAACTGTTTCCTTAATGTCCTGCTCTCTTGCAAGCATTCTTACATGCTTGCGGTGTGGCCCCACCCCCAGCAGTGCTGCCAGGATCGCCACCATATATCCAAGTGGGACCAAAGAAAATAACACTTTAGCATACGGTGAGCTGAAAAAAAACCAGAATATGATTAGGCCGCCCATCCATATGTGTATTATCTTCCTTCCGGAGCTAGCGGAAACCATCTTGCTTGTCACAAGGCGATTTACTATAAATGCTATGCTTATAGCGTATATGGCTTCCAGCGCCAATATGGATAGGTTGTAGATTAGCGGCATGAAAGCACTATTTACTTAATGCCAATGTGCTCTAGGACTGGATGTATCGCACCTTCGATTGCGGTGGTGCTTTTGAATGTTATTATGTTGCCATCTATCTCGAATTCATTTTCGCTTATTAGTCCGTGGAAAAGCTGTATTGCTCTTTGAGTTTCCTGATCTTCTGGGGCTGCCATCTTTTTTCCTTTTATCAGGTTTGCTTTCGCCAATATTCTCTGCGCATTGGCAACTGCGAATATGTACTTTTTCGCTGCATTGAATTTCGCGAGTACATCAAAAAATGGCCTGAATTCGTAGAGTTTGTAGGCCTCTATGCCGGGCCCATCAATGAGCACTATTCCATCATAATTTTGCGCGTCTACCCTGTTAGTGTTTATGTCTGGTTTGTATGTAGCACCATGCGCCCCTTCGCAGTTTTTTGTGCTGTAGCTGCTTATCTGCGATTCAATGCCCCATCTGTCAAAGAACATCTTGAAAGTGCTTACTGATTCGTCTCGAAAGTTATTGGGCGGTATGAATATTAGGAACTTCATAGTATCTTTATCCAGATACAGCTATAAAAAGCTAACTTTCCATGTACGGCGCCAGATAGTAAGTTAGGTTTGCATCTCCGATCTTATAATCTATCCTTATCGGTTCCTCTGTCTTGATGGACATTGATATGGAATTGCCTTGTGGGCATGCTCTAACTATTCTATCCAGATATTCGAGATTGAATGTCGCTGTTGAAGGTTTTGAAACCTCCATTTTCTTTACGAATTCTGCATTGCCAGAGTGATCTTCCTCCAATTCTGCCGCATCGCCCTTTGCGACAATCCTGAAGTTGTCTTTTTCTGTCCTGAAACCTATCAATGTAGACAGGGACGTCGCGTCTTTGAGGACCTCCTTGAACAAATCGCTCTTCAATTCGACCTTTGATTCAAACTCTATTTTCGGCTCCTTGTCGGCCTCTTTTTTGACATCTATCATAGGTAGTTTGTATCTTCTTCTGCTGTTCTCCCCTATGAATTCTATTGACAGCTTGTTGTTCGAGTCCTTCATTACAAGCTGTTCATTGTTCCTTGCGCTGGCGAGTATCCTGTTGAGGTTCTCTAGATTCAACCCTACATTGACGGACTTATCCACATCGTACTTCGAAAACGCCTTGTTCGGTATGAAGAATGCTACCATGCTTATCCCGGACGGATCCATAGCCTTCAGGGATATCCCTTCCTTTGAAATGTTGAACGCTCCTTCATCAACAAGGCTCACTATCGAACCTACGCAGTCTCTCCAGTATCTAGCATCGTCTATCTTTATATCGAACATTCAACCACGCAGTAATGAGTATAATTATTCTGTCGTAAAGGAATAAAAACGTATGCAAATGCCTCATTTCCCGAAAACTTCCCTTCTGGGGTCCAATAATCTATCTAGGGTTTTTTTGTCAAGGATTTTCATGTCGAGGCACACCTCCTTTATGCTTTTGTGCTTTAAGTATGCCGTCCTGACTATTGTGGCCGCTTTGGCATAGCTTATGTAGGGCGTTAGCGCAGTCGCTATAGACAGATCCATGCTTAGATGTTGCTCTATGATTTTTTTGTTGGTTTTTATTCCTGAAATGCACCTATCTGCCAATGCATTTATCGCATTTGATAGGATGTTTATCGAGAAAAGGAGGTTGTATGCGATTATTGGAGTGAACACATTGAGCTCAAGCTGAGCCGACTCGGCAGCTATATCGTTCGCATGCGACAATCCTATAACCTCGAAACATACCATATTCATCATTTCAGCCATGCTCGGGTTTATTTTGCCTGGCATGATTGAAGACCCTGGAAGGATTGCAGGCAGCGTAATTTCACTTATTCCTGTTCTTGGGCCAGAGGTAAGCAACCTCAGGTCATTTGCGATTTTAGATATAGATATGGCGGCTTCTTTTAATACGTCGCTGATAGAGAGGATTGATTGCTGTCCCTGCATTATCTTGAACCTGTTGTCAGTTATGAAGAACTTGGCTCCCGTCATCCTATTTATCTCTTTTACCGCCTCTGCGGCGTAGCGCTTGCCTGCATTGAGGCCTGTGCCGACAGCTGTGCCGCCGAGGGGGAGCTCCAGGAGTGCAACGTAGTTGTTTTCAAGGAAGTCTATCGCGTGGCTAATCGCGCCGCAATAGCCGCTAAATTCTTGCCCTAGGGTCATAGGTACTGCGTCCTGCAGATGCGTCCTGCCGACTTTTATTGTTTTTGCGAACTCTCTAGATTTCTTTGCAAGTGCCGTTTCAAGTTTTCTTAGCGCTGGGAGAAGGCTATTTTTTGATGCCAAGTAGCACGATATCTGTATTGCGGATGGGAAGGTATCATTTGTTGACTGGCTCATGTTCACATGGTCGTTGGGATGCACTATCCTATAATCGCCTTTCTTGCCTTTGAGCATTTCTATTGCGCGGTTTGCAAGCACCTCATTGACATTCATGTTTATGTTGGTGCCTGCGCCTGCCTGAAATATGTCTGTTACAAATTGGTCTGATAGGTTTCCGGATAGCACTTCATTACACGCCATTATTATGGCCCTGCCGCGCTTTTTATCTAGCTTTCCTATTTTCATATTGGAGATGGCCGCTGCTTTCTTTATGATTATATATGCTTCTATCATCTTCCAGCTTATTTTCTCGCCAGATATCTTGAAGTTATCTACGACTCTCTGTGTTTCAGATCCATAATAGGCATCCTTCGGCACTCTAACCCTGCCTAGCACGTCCGATTCTATTCTGTATTGCATAGTATCACCCTTTTTTCTCATTAGTTATATTGCTTTTCATTGTATCTTTTTTCATCAACTGTATGGCTGATGCTGGGTCAACTCCTTTCGGGCACACTTTAGAGCAAGCGCCAGCATACTCGCACCCCCAGAGCCCTTCCAAGGTGTCTATTTCATTAAGCCTTTTGACATTGAGCTGGTCTCTTGAATCTTTATAGTATCTGTATGCCTGGGAGAGCGGTTGCGGCCCTATGAAGTCTGGATTGACATTAACAACTGGGCATGCGTCCATGCAAAGGCCACACATTATGCAGTATGAATACGGGAGGAATTCCTGTATTTGAGATTGCTTTTGTGGGTATTCTTCCTGCGCTTCGTATTGCCCTTTCTTATCTCTTCTATAGAGCCGCGGAGTTACGGATAGGTGCTTTGCGAAGAATTCATCTAGATCGCAGACGAGATCCTTCAGAATTGGATGAGCTTGCATTGGCTGTACGTTTATAGCACCATTCCTTAGGTTCTTCATTGCGTTTGTCTCGCAAGCGAGAGCGGGCTTCCCATTTATCACCATGGCGCACGAGCCGCATATGCCCATCCTGCAGCTGTATCTGAATGATAGAGTTTGGTCTCCTTTCTCTTTCACTGCACATAACATGTCCAGCACGCTGGTAAATCTGCTTATATGAAGCGCGTATATCTGCCTGTCTGCTTCTTTGGCGCCTGCGTTAAGCCTTGTAACAATCAACTCTGCGGGATTGCCAGGCAGCTCTGAGATATTCATGCCTTTTTCTTTTTTAGGGTGGTTGAACATGCTTAGCGCCGGGCTTTTCGCATGGCCTTTAACGTAAACTTCGACCATTCCGGAAATGCCGAATGCAAGAAGCCCAATTATTATCAGCGGCACGAAAACATAGTGGGCTGCAGCAGGGACAAAGAGCAGAGCTAATAGATAGAGCACCATCAGCACTGGCACTCCCATCATAGCTGCGTACATAGGGGCCAATGCAAGCGAAGTTTTCATAGTAACCACAATATAGATATGGCTATAAGTCCGGCTATCCAGATAGACAGGGCGGCGTAGGGCAGTGCTTTGTACACCCGGGTATGGGGGTGCTGCTCGTATTTTATGGCTGATTCCATGTATGATTTATTTAGGTCGCCATGAATGAATCCTTTCGTTGCAATTACCGAGGCACCTTTTGCACTTTCAAATACTTGAGGGGTAAAAACGACCCATACGGCTATCAAAAGCAGACGCGACACCGCATCCAGCACAGCGTAATCAAGAATATAAGTGGCTGCGAGTACGATTGCAGAGATTATTGACAGCGGTATAAGAATCCTGTAGAAGAGCATGTGTATGTAACCTTCTCTGTAGAAGTGCCATAAGCGGGTTATCCTTCCCTGCCCTCCTCTTAAATCATATGTCTCTTTTTCCAAATACACACCTATGCACTTTAATTCTAATACTCTCTGGGTTTGGGTTTCCAGTTGGTTATTTTTACTGGGATGTATGACAACTTCGGTCCTTTTTTGGAGTACGTGGCTATTGTGTGCTTAAGCCATTCCCTGTCATCCCTTTCTTTGTACTCTAAGACCGCGTGTGCCCCCCTGCTCTCTTTCCTATTGATTGCACTGCGTATGGAGACCTCGGATAACTCCAGCAGGTTACTTATTTCAAATGCATCTCTCATGTTCGTATTAAATATCTTGCCCTTGTCTTCTATCCCTATCCTTTTCGATAGGCGTTTCAGCTCCAGTATCTCTTTCAAGGCCTGCCTCATGCCTTTGGCTGTGCGGAATACATACATGTGCTCTTCCATCGCATTCTGCATCCTCTCTCTTATTGAGTATGGACTCTCATCCCCGTCCATAGCTATTAACCTGTCAAGATCTTTTTCTGCATTTCCGACTAATTTGTTCGGGGATACTGGATGTTGGCCTTTGTGCTGGGATGCGTGCCTGGCAGCTTCTATTCCGGTTATCCTGCCCCATACTGCGCATTGGCTCAGGGAATTGCTCCCCAGCCTATTTGAGCCGTGAATGCTTACACATCCGCATTCTCCTGCAGCCCATAAACCGGCTATTGGAATGCTTGAGTCTGCGCTCATTACACTGCCGTTTATGTCTGTATGGATTCCACCCATCGTGAAGTGCGCTGCCGGTCTTACCGGTATTGGCTCCTCAATCGGGTCGAGCCCCAGATTCTTTATTGTTATCTCGCGGATCATGGGAAGTTTGAAGTTTATTTTATCCTTGCCGAGGTGTCTTAAGTCTAAATTAACATATTTCATCCCGGACCCCTCCTGGATAAGCCCTTTGCCTTTGTTTATTTCTGTTATTATCGCCCTTGAGACTATGTCCCTCGGTGCAAGCTCCATTTTTGCCGGAGCATAATCCTTCATGAATCGCTCCCCATCCACGTTTTTAAGATAAGCTCCTTCTCCTCTGGATGCCTCTGTTATGAGTATGCCGCTGGGCACCAATGCCGTGGGATGGAACTGTATGAACTCCATGTCCTTGAGAGGCACCCCTGCCCTGTACGCCATGGCTATGCCGTCACCAGTGCTTGAATACGAGGTTGTTGTGAATCCGAATACCCTTGCGTATCCACCTGTGGCTATTATGCATGCTTTTGCCTTGAATAGCACTCGCTCTCCGGTCGCCAGGTTTATGCCGAAAAGACCGGCGAATCTCTTTTCAGATAAAAGAAGGTGGGTTATGTAGTACTCGTGGAATATCTTGATGTTTTCTATCCCAGTAAGATAATCGTAAAGGGCCCTTAACATGAAGAATCCGGTTTTGTCTGCCGCGAATGCCGTCCTCTTAACACTCATCCCGCCGAATGCCCGGAATTGTATCTCTTCGTTCTCTTCCCTGATCCAAGGCACTCCAAGATGCTCAAAGAATCGTATTTCTTTTGGTGCGTTCTTCACTAGGATGCTTACGGCATCTTGATCTGCCAGATAATCCGATCCTTTGATTGTATCGAATGCATGAAGGTCATAGGAATCATCATTCTGGCCCGGATAAAGCACCCCTGATATGCCACCTTCTGCAGCTATCGAATGGCTCCTCATCGCATGCAGTTTGCTTATCACCGCTATTCTCACTTTCTCATTCTGCGATTTGCTAGCGTGGATAGCCGCCGACATGCCAGCGATTCCGCTGCCGAGCACGACTATATCAAAATCAAGTACCTCAGTCATTCGCATCATACTTCTGGTTTAATCTCTCGATGTTCTTCTCTATTTTGTTGTACATAGAAAGCATCATCTTTATCTCATTCTTTATCTGATTCTTATTTGGGTGGGCTTTTGCTGCTCCAGAATCGACAGCTGCAGCTGCAACTCTTGTTGCTATCCTTATCGTCAGTGCGGTATACTCCTTTATATTGCCGAATTTTGGGATTATGTGGCTTTCTGATCTTTCTGACTTCTTTACATAAGATGCTATTGCATCGCTGGCTGCCATTATCATATCGTTTGTAATTTTTGATGCGTGAGAAGAAAGAAGACCTCTGAAAAGGCCTGGGAATGCTATATAGTTATTTACTTGGTTTGGAATGTCGCTTCTGCCAGTGGCCACTATTGCCGCCCCCGCGTCTTTTGCTTCCTGGTAGTCTATTTCTGGGTCTGGATTAGCAAGTGCGAATATTATTGGCGATTTTGCCATTGTTTTTATCATCTCTTTCGTGAATGAGTGTTGGTGAGAAACCCCTATCAGCACATCGGCGCCTTTAACGACTTCAGACAAATTCCCTTTTTCCATGCCAGCGTTCGTCACCTTCGATACTATTTCCTTGAATTCGTTCATGTTGTTTTGCCTCCCTTCATATATTGCCCCAGCAGTGTCACAGACGATTATACTGCGGACTTTAGATGCGCATAATATTTCAGCAACTCCAATGCCTGCGGCTCCTGCGCCGTTTATCACCACCTTTATGTCGCGGAAATTTTTCCCCACCACGGAAAGGGCATTTATTAATGCCGCCCTGACCACTATCGCAGTACCGCTCCTGTCATCATGAAAGAGAGGCAACTTCAACCTTTCTTCAAGTTTCCTAGTTATATTGAAGGCTTTTGGCATCTCTATGTCTTCTATGTTTATTGCCGCTACTGATGGCTTTATCATCTCTACGAATTTAACAATGTCGTCTTCGCTCTTAGAGCCGATGCAGATGGGTATAGCATCAACACCCCCAAATTTCTTGAAAAGAAGGGTTTTACCTTCCAGAATTGGCATCTCTGCCTCTGGACCAAGATCTCCAAGTCCAAGAACCCTCGTGCCATCGCTTATTATAGCTATGGTGTTGCCTCTACTGGTGTACTCGTAGGACAGGTCCGCATTCTCGCTTATCGCCTTGCTGACAGCGGCGACTCCAGGAGTGTAATAGAATGCCAAATCCCTGCTGTCTTTTATCATTACCTTTCCCACTATCTCTATTTTACCCCGCCTCTTCCTATGCGCAGAAAGGATTTGCTCCCTTATTTCTGCATCTAACCATTCCACCATAACAGTATAT
>JAJYVY010000042.1 GCA_021791775.1 Microcaldota archaeon
TAAGTCTGTGAAGGCATTTGTGGCATTCTTTATTATCATTGAAGTGTCTTCTTCAAGAGAAATAAAAATCCCTATTTCTCCCTGCTTTGCATTTCTGTAGAGGAATTCCATGGAGAATAATGTCTTTCCCGATCCGGGTCCTCCGGCGACAACCACATCATTGCCTTCAGGTATGCCTCCATATAGCATTTTGTCTATACCCACAATGCCTGTCTCCACTCGCTTTCTCATAAAATTACAACCCACCTTTTATTTATCTAAATAATCCAACAAGTTATATATACCATACGGCTAAAAATTACGGCTGGAAATAACGGGTTACTTTGCATATTTACAAAATCAATCAAATAATTTGCTAAAAATGTATATTATTTATATATCTTAAAGAGTTACAGAATTATCGGATAATCCCCAATTATCCACAAAATCCGGTGATATAGTGTCTATGCAAACTATGGCAAGCCCTGAGAGAAAGTCAATTCCGACTTTTCGGGAACGTTTCGAGCATGCAGCTGAAATCGTAAGAGGCGTTGTATTCGGCGATACAAAGCAGGCTGCGCTTAGGAAGGCATATGCGCAGCGCGAAGCAGATATAAAATTCAAACTTAATCCCAGATTCATCGGCGCTGTAAGCAGGGCCGAGTTCGCAATCCAGAGCAAGGCGACAAGCATGGGTCTAAGCGCAGGGGATCCGATAGTATCTGGTTTACTGGGTTCATTCCAAGATGCATTCATTAGAAAGGTGTCAGATCACCTTACCAGTGGCATATCATCCCCAAAGCAGGTCAAAGGTGCGGTCAGGTCACACGTATTCCAGTTCGAGAGGGTTGTGGACAGTGACATAATACCCAGAGTCTGGAGCGTGGAAGGCAAACAGGGCTTAGTGCCCATAACCACCAGAGTAGATGCAGAAACCAATTCAAGCAGGATAAATCTATATGATGCTGCCCGCAAGGTAAATGAGAGCGTGGATTCCGCAACAAGCAGAGGCGCATTCTTGTCAAAAGCGGTAAGGAAAACATCCTGACTCTTACTCATTAAATCTTCAATTGCTTTTCCCTCGTCTATCCTAGCAGCAGCATGTGTAAAGTATGTATAGCCAGTGCCTGCAGGCTAAAGAATGCCTTCCGGTGCATAAAAACATGTGTTCCAGAAGCGCATATGCTCTCGTGCACTTATCTTCTCTTCGTCTTAGTGGGCAGAACCCCAATAACAGCTTCGCATAGAATAACTGGATGGAGGTAAGGAGAATCGAACTCCTGTTTACAGAATGTCAATCTGTCGTCCTACCATTAGACTATACCTCCATTTTGCTGCATGTTAAATCCTAATTCTGTATCCGTCGCTTGCAGCAAACGTACGCATAAATATGCTCCTTGCTTCTTTAAGTATCTTCGCTGTCGTCTTATATCTTGCGCTGAAGTGCGTGAGCACGAGCATCTTGACACGCGAGCTTTTTGCCAGCCTTGCAACTTCAACGGATGCAGAGTGCTTTCTTTCTTTCGCAAGAGCAATCTCGCTCTCCTCATACGCGCACTCATGGATCAGGAGATCTGCGCCTCTGGCGGCATTTACGGTATTGCGCACAGGTCTTGTATCAGTTGCATATACCACCCTCTTCCCTTTCTCTATCCGGCTAACGCTTCTTATTCCTACAGTTTTGCCGTTTACATTTATCCTTTTTTTCTCCAGTAATTCAGGAAACATCATGCCTCTGATGCCAAGTTTCCGGCATTTCACTTTGTTGAACTTTATCTTGTTGTTTTCGCTTATCACGTAGCCGTATGTTTTTACTGTGTGGTCCAGCCTGAAAGCACTGACTGAGAAATCCCTGCCTGAGAAAATCCTCCCGGCCTCTACGCCTTTTATGATTATCCTGTAGTCTATTATTGCATTGTCAAATTTTACCAGGCTGCGCACTGTTTTCTCGCTTCCCGCTGGCACAAAGATCTCAAGGTCTTCCCTCCTGTTGTTCAGGGCGAGGCTTCGGACAAGGCCTGCTATTCCTATCACGTGGTCTCCATGCACATGGCTTATGAAGATGGCCTTGAGCCTTGACATGTTTATGCCATATCTGAGCATCTGCATCTGCGTGCCTTCCCCGCAATCAAAGAGATAGAGCGATCCATCGCGCACAACTGCTACTGAGGGCATGCCCCGCTCCCTGGTGGGCGTCGAGCCGGATGTGCCCAGCACCGTTATCTCAAACATTCTCCTTCACCATCTCTATCTTTATTATATTCTTCTTAAAGTCTATCTCCTTTACTATTATTCTGCTGCTCAGCATATTCAGCTCCTCCCTTGTTGCCCTCTTGTTCCTCCTGAAATACTCTATAAGCTTGTTTATCTCGTCCATATTCTCGAATATCATGTTTCCGCACTCAGCAAAATAAGACACCTCCTTCCTTGCCTCCTCGAGAAGCCTCTCCTGTTTTTCTATGCTTGACTTGATCTCGCTGAGCCTACCTTCCATCTCTTCCTGCTCATTTCTCCCTGCCGCAGCTCTCCCCTCCCGGTATATGCTATCAAGAAGTTCATTCATTGTGGCATACTCCTTTTTCTCGGCGCCCATGTACTTCCCTATCTCAAAGAGCGAGTAATCTATCACAGCGCCATCCGCAATATATGCTATGGGTTTAGAATGTAACGCCTTCTCCTTGAGTTCGACAAGTGCATCGAAGATTTTTCCTGCTTCTTTGCCGCTGGCTGTGCCTGAAGGGTCCAGTCCAACGCGGCGCAGCATATCGTCCAGATAAAGCGGGCCTATGTTGATGTACTTCGAGAGCGCTATTATCAGCCTCTCGCTTCCTGAGCTTTCCAGAAAAGTCTCAAGCTCTTCCCTGCTCAATGTATTAAAATTTCGCATGCCTGCCTGCATGGGCGGTTCATATTTTCTCCCATTCTTTATGACCCTGTCCCTGTAGGTAAAAACCTTGTAGCACGCTTCTATGGTGCCTTCCGCATTAACCAGCACCATGTTTCCTTTTCCGAACATCTCTATAATAAGTTTATGCGAGCCGTGCTCAAGGTCAAACACCAATATGCGCTCCATGTTTGGCTGTTCCAAGCCGTCAACAAACGAATTGGATATCCTCTTTCTGATTGCCATGGCAAAGCTTGTTGCGGCTTCCGCCTGCTCAGCAAAGACGGTTGTATTAAAGGTTTTTGCAAGTTTGCAGTATATGTCTGTATTTTTGCCCTCCTTGTATAATGAAAATCTGAAAGAATCCTCTCCAACTTCATAGAACTTCCTTATCCTGCTTCCAGTTATACTACCCCCTGCCTCGCTAATTACCCTAAATAACTCCAAAGAAGAAAGATCTCTCACTCATAAGCACCAAGTATCACTTCTTTTTCTTCGCTTCATCTTTTATTATTTCGGAAAAGAACCTGGCCTGTGAGTATGCATCATTTGATTTCTCTATGGCTGTGCCTATCTGCACTATGTCTGCGCCGCTCTTTATAACCGTACGTATCGTTTTTTCGTCACGTATGCCGCCCGCTACTATATATGGGACATGTATGGATTTTTTTACCATGGCTATTATTTCGCTTGGAACGGCAGACTGGCCTTGCAGTTGCGGGTTTGACCCAACATCAGTTATTATGAAGCGGTTGCCGAGGTACTCTCCCGCCATAGCGAGCGATGCAGCTATCTCTGGTTTCTCTCTCGGCACCAGGTTTACATCGCCAACCCATCCTACCGTGCCGCCGGGTGCCACCACAATATATCCAACAGGCATGGGTTCAATGCCAAATTTGCTTATCAACGGCGCAGAGAGCATCTGAGCCTGCGTTATCCAGTATGGATTTCTTGCGTTAAGCAGGGACATGAAGTAGACTGCATCAGCATATCTTGTAAGAGT
>JAJYVY010000010.1 GCA_021791775.1 Microcaldota archaeon
TGATTAGGATGATACTAAAGTATATAAACTTTTATTTACATAAAATAACTACAAAAATTGCGTTATGGCAACGCTATACAAATAGCCGACTGTTTCTGGGCGATGGTAGTAAGGCAAGAACGTGTTTGTTAGCGTATGCTTTAAATAATTTTGATTATATATCGTGGTGAGATAATGACAAATAGGAGAGATAAAAAAATACTTAAAATTATGTCTTTATTTGCTGGATGTGGCGGCATGGATTTAGGTTTTCTTATGGCAGAACATCCAAGGTTCAGATACCAGATAGTATGGGCCAATGACTTTGATAAAGATGCCTGCACCACATACAGAAAGAATTTTGGGGTTGATATATCAGAAGGAGATATATGGGATGTTGATTTAAGCAAAACTCCAGATGTCGATGTAATAATAGGCGGTTTTCCGTGCGAAGATTTTTCTATAGTGCGAGGGGACACAAGGCGGGGTTTCGGTGCAAAGCGAGGTCTATTATATACTAAATTTGTTGAAGCAGTTTCGCTTAAACAACCGCTCTTTTTTGTTGCAGAGAATGTAAAGGGGCTTCTTTCGATAGCAAATGGTAGCGCGATACAGAAGATAAAAGATGATTTTTCAAAAGTTGACCATGTTGGTTATGATGTTCAGTACAAGCTCATAAATTTTGCAGATTACGGCGTACCTCAGAAACGGGAAAGAGTAATTATAGTAGGTGTAAGGAACGATTTGAAGCTTAAATTTAATTATCCTGAACCTACTCATATCGGCAGACACGTGTCTGTTAAAACCGCTTTTGAAGGAGTTGAGAGTGTAACACTAAATAATGAAAAATTACACATAAAACCTTCAACAGCAGAAAAACTTTCAAAAATCCCTCCAGGCGGAAATTACAGTAGCTTGCCAGGCGCAAAGAAGAATTGGATGAGTTTGATATACAAGAGACTGCATCCAGATGAACCCTCCCCAACACTTGTAGCGGCTGGTGGCGGAGGTACGTGGGGATATCATTACAAAGAGCCAAGACCTCTTACGAACAGAGAAAGGGCAAGAATACAAACATTCCCTGACGACTTTGAATTTATAGGTTCGACTACAGAGGTGCGCAGGCAGATAGGAAATGCTGTACCACCTTTAGGAATAAAGCCCATAGCCGAACAGTTGTTAAAGATGGTGAATGGTGATTTAGAGCCTCAAAAGCTCAAAGAAGTTTTGAACATGCCGAATCAAAGTCATCTTTAAGCTGATGCTCCCATAATATTTTAACACCCCATCCGGCATTTCTAAGTATCCTATATGTTTCTCTATCTCTTTTTTTATTTGCACGAATTTTAGGGATCCAATAATCCCTGTTCGTCTGCGGCTCTTTATAGCATTTAGGGCAACCATGCCAGAAACAGCCATTAATGAATATTGTACACTTACTTTTTGTAAGTAGTATGTCAGGATTTCCTTTAATCTTTGGATGCATCTTATGTTTTATCTGTTTTGATGAGAGCCAAGCATGCACCTTCTTTTCTTGATTAGTCCATTTACTCTTGATATGTGACATTGTTTTGCTTCTTTGCGTTTTTGTTAAGTTATCAGTCATTTTACACAACCAATATATACTATGATGTTTAAAATTTAAACTATATGCCTGATGATGAATTATTAAGTGTAAGCAGAGCGGCAGAATACGCAAATGTGCCTAAAACTCTCCTCGAAAATGGCGAGGAAGTATCACAACAAGTTAGAGGAAGAAGAAGATACTACTCAAAAGTTGCTCTAGACGAATGGATTGAAACACGCAAACGCAGGACTATCGACTTAGGCAAGGAAGATTATGCAAAATGCTTTGATTTTGCTCTTGCAATGTATTACAGAGGTTATACTGCTGTTGATTGGGGAACTTCAAGGAAAAGAGAGGCAGGTCAAAGTATAACTAACTGGGTAAGAGGGCAACTTGGAGAGATAGCCGTACAAAAGTTTCTACAGCGTGATTTTAGAAAAGAGGTAGAACTTGATTTTGATTTGCACGACGAGATAGTTCCACAGGATATAATAGGAGTAAGGGAAAGAGGAGTTATGAAGCAACCTAGAATTAAGATAGGTATAAAAGCTACCAAATTTAAAAATAGTTTCCTAATACTCAGCGCCGCAGATGTAGAACCAGAAAACAGGAAATCTGACGCATACATTCTAACAAGAATAAATTTGCCAGACGATCATTTATTGCGGATTTCTAAGCCCGAATTAGAAAAGTTACTTGTCAATGAAAGACATTTCAGTACTTATAAAAATAAATTATCAAATTTTGAGCCTGTACCTTGTGAGGTAGTTGGATTTGTGTATATAAGAGAGCTTAATAGAGAAGATGATCCCGCAAGGCTTGCAAAAATCTTAGGTACGAGAAGTGTGAGTGGATATAGATACATAATGGCGGCAGGGAAAATGCATAATAGTACAGAAGATTGGCAGGTGCTTGCAAATAGCCTCTGAGCACTTAATTTATATAAGACCTTAGTTTTTAAAACCTTAATTTTGTATACAAAATAGTCGAAAGAATAGAAAAAATTAGGCAGTGGTAAATTACATATCTTTTTAGCTAGCAACGATAATGTCAATGGAGACTAAACAAGATAGAAGCCTTATAATCCTCTCTTTCCCAGCCCCTCTCCATGCTAAAACTATGTTAGAAAAGGGGGACATTTGAGGCTTCTATATATAACCCCTGCTATCATGTGGGGAGTCCGAGATTTGAACTCGGATATCCAGCGCCCAAGGCTGGAAGTCTGCCAGGTTAGCGTAACTCCCCTTAGATTGAGATACTACTTTGTTCAGAAAAGCTAATAAATACCTTTAGAGTCAAATATCTCTGCTGCTTTCTTTTCCGGTGCAATTATGAGGAATCTAGACCTGCCTTGGCAGGAGAAGTACAGGCCGAAAAGCCTATCCGATGTCATAGGGCAGAAGATGATAGTGGACAGGTTGCGCTCCTTCGTCAAGAAGGGCAATTTCCCCAGCATGATCTTCGCCGGCAGTGCCGGCATAGGGAAAACTTCCTGCGCGCTTGCGATGGCGAACGACCTTTATGGTGAAAATGCGGCAAGCGCGTTCAAAGAGCTTAATGCGAGCGATACCAGAGGGATAGATGTCATCAGGGGCGAGGTAAAGGAATTCGCCAAGACGATATCCATAGCTAACGTCCCAATAAAGATAATATTCCTGGACGAGGCGGATTCGCTCACTGCCGATGCGCAGCACGCGCTCAGGAGGACAATGGAGAAGTACTCCGGAGAGACGCGCTTCATATTGAGCGCAAATTATGCGAGCAAGATAATAGAGCCCATACAGAGCAGGTGCGTTGTCTTCCGCTTCAAGCAGCTCGGCGAACCCGAGATGCGAGAGTACATAGAGAGAATAGCCAAGGGAGAGGAGCTGCAGATAGACGAGAAGGCCATATCGGCGCTGATATACGTGGGCGATGGCGACCTAAGGAGGATAAGCAATATAATGCAGAGTGCAGCTATGCAGGGCGCCAGGATAACCGAAACGAACGTATATGAGATAGCCTCTCGGGCGAGGCCCAAAGAGATCTCATCCATGCTGAGATACGCGCTTGAAGGCGGTTTTGAAAATGCGAGGAAGGAGCTTGACAGCCTCATGCTCAACCATGGGATGAGCGCCGAGGACATACTTTCGCAGTGCTACAGGGAGGTGCAATCGCTTAATGTTGACGAGCGCGCAAAGCTCAGGATGGTTGTCGAGATGGGAGAGTGCAATTTCAGGATAGTTGAGGGTGCCAACGAGCGGATACAGTTGGAGGCGATGTTGGCTGCCATTGCCCTCATACCAAAAGAGAAATGACGCACCCTCTCAAAACATATTAATATCTGACCTGGGATTGATAGCTCGTGGGTGGTGAGCTATGGCGCAAACGGAACGCAAATCCGAGCGCGATACATCGGCATGGCAGCTTGCGGGCAGACTGAGAACCGATGTATACGAGCATCTGGAGGGCGCAACAAGATCTGCCATAGGCGTGTTACTTCGCGGCGCAGATGAGGCGACTGGAGGCGCCAGTACAAAATGGCTCGGCGAACTGGTCAACGGCGAAACAAAGAAAGCGAAGAAACCGAAGCTGATCGACTATAATTACATTAAAAAATCGATAGCTAAAATGCGGAAGATTCCCGCCCTTGTTCTCAACACTGCAGGCCCTGTGATTGCAATTGCGGGCGCTGCGCTATCAGAGATGGATGTGCGGAGCGCAGTGCCGGATTCGTCAAGATTAGGGCCAGCCATGGTAGTTGTCGGCCTTGTGCTGGTCTTTTCCGGCGAGCGCCTTGTGAAGCGGGAAGCCAGGCGAAGATCGAACAAGGTCTTGAAAAAGATACAGGAGGGCATCGAGAACGGCAGCATAAAAACGTACAACGCTGTTGCTGCGCTGAATGAGGTGGATGTATTCCTTAGGGAGTATCACACTAGGGGGATAAGAAACGTGAAATTCGCCCGCGCCACCGGGTCTACGCTTATGAAGATTGCAGAGCGCCTTGATGCGAATAAGATTACGCAGGTTGATGCCAGCCAATTGTTCTCCAATCTTATGGAGAACCTCTCTGTGGAAGAGCAGGACATGATATCCGATGCGGTTTTTGCAGTTAGAAAGAGAGGACTGGAAAGGAGAGCCGTGGTTGCAAAGGCATTGATGTCGCCTCCGGACAGGCTTGCAGAATCTGCAAATGCAGAATCCTGATTCGGTTAGATGGAAACGAGGAGGATTCCTGCTATGACCAGCGCCATTCCTAGCAGTTGGTTCATTTCCGGTTTTTCCTTTAGGAGAATAAGCGCCAGGAACACAGTGATGACAATTGCCGATGAGGTTATAGGCGCTGTGATCGCGACATAACCGTAGGAGAAGCTCAGGCTTATTGCTGAGATCCCGATGACGTTTATCACGGCCAAAACGGCCACAAGGAAAAGAGCATTGCCTTTTGGGAATGATACGTCTTTGCCGGTCGCAAGGCCTGTTATCAGGATGAAAATGACCGCCGGTATGTTGTAGAGGAACGCCGCCTGATACCATCCCACTTTCGATGTGAAACTGCCCAAAAGGAAGTAATAGATACCCCAACTCACCGCGGTAAGCAATGCATACGAAACCCCTTTGGATACTTTCTTCAGTTTGGCTTTCTTGAAATCGTGCAATTTTAATGATGCGAGCATGGTGCCCGTGATTATTATCACGATCGCGATGCTTTCAAGCAGCGTCAGGGGCTCGTGCAGAAACAGCAAGCTGAGTACTACAGTAACTACCACCCACGTTGCGGCTATTGGGATAACTATCGAGACCTGACCAATGCTCATGCCCTTCGAAATGGAAAGAGTGCCTATAGCTGCAAATGCAGCTATCGCGATTATTATTGGTATGGAGCCGTATAGAAGCGGGCCTATTGGCACTCCGATAAGGAAGAGGGCAAAAAGGGGCAGGCTGAACATCAAGAAGTACAATGGGACCTTGAAGACCCCTACTCTCCTCGCAGCCACTGCAAAAAGATAATCGAAAACCCCGAATGCCAGCATAGAGATTATGGCGAAGAGCAGCCCATATTCAAGGTTCGCCATCCCTCACTCCACCTTTATCTCCATCGGCCCAGCATAATCCACATCCGGGGCCTTTATGAAGAACGTCACAATGTAGCTGCTTGGCTCGCTTATGGTAAAGGGCAGCTTAGGCTCAGCTCCTTCGAACTCGAATGGAGGGCTTGCAATAACATTCGTAACAACATCGCCGTAGCTCAGCGCCTTATACATCTGTATGCTGTTCTTGAATATCCCGTTGGGCGGCATGTTGAGTATTACCCCTGAATTCTCTATCTCCACGCTTTTACGTTCTGTGGTGAGTATAACTTTATTTATCTGTATTTTAACCATCCTCGCCTCGCTCGAACTGAGCGTCACTGTTATGGGCCCGGAGTAGCCATATGCCGGCGCCTCTCCAGTCACTTTCATCTCCACCTTCTCACCGCTTTTGACGGTTATGGGCAATGCCGGTTCTACTGAAACGAATTTGAATGGATCAGACAGCTGTATGGAGCTTATAAGTATTGGGGGGACTTCCTGCGCCTTGAACTTTTCCTTTAATGCGGCATATTGCTGCAGCGCATCCTGCTGGGTCTTGTTCTGGAATGGGATGGCTATTGTGAACCTCTTCTCGTTTATCTGCATCCCTCCCAGCGCGTGCATCTGCCCTTTCCATCTAAGGTTGATGGAGGTAACCACTACGCTTGCGTCGCGTTTTTTCTTGAATAGGTTGCTTATGCTAAATCTCAACAAGTACACCGTTGATGTATTGAACATGGCAAAGCTTAAAGGCTTTCTTAGCGATTTTCTACATGCGGGTAATCCTATGCTAAAAGAGGGATCTAAGGCTCCAGATTTCAGGCTTGTTGGAGAAGACGGGAGGATGCACAGCCTCGGGGATTTTAAGTCGAAGTACCTGGTGCTTTACTTCTATCCGAAAGACCTCACTCCGGGATGCACCATACAGGCGATGACATACAGCAGGAAACTGGGCGCGCTTAAGAAGCTTGGCGCCACTGTTGTAGGAGTGAGCAAAGATGACATAGAACTGCACAAAAAGTTCAAGAGCAAGTGCAGGATAAAGTTCCTGCTACTTTCCGATCCCTCGAGCAAGACGATAAAGGCGTATGGAGCCTATGGCGACAGGGGAATATTCGGGATGGGAACTCTGAGAAACACCTACATCATAAGCAGGGGGAGGGTAGTTAGGATGGCGAGGAAGGTAGACCCTTACAAGGACCCAGCTAACGCCATAGAATTCATAAAAGCTCAGAGGTAGCCGAGATCCCTCAGCCTTTTCTTTATCATCTCGGTCTCATAGTTTGACTTGTCCGCACTCTTTTTGTCGCTGAGTATCATTCTTAATAGAAATGCGACGTAGCTGGATACCGAGGGGAAGCCGGTGTTCTCGATATGCTTCTCGGTTTTCTTGAATAGCGCGGTTGGTATGGAAACCGAGGTGAAGGTGACCCTGTTGTCTCGCTTGACTCTCATACAGATTATATATTGGGCCGAAAGCCTTTTATATTTAATTATACATAGTTAAAACTATACATAATTACTAAACAAAATTAAGTGACGCTTATGAAAACTAGAAGCACAGAACCGCTGGTCGTGGCCGAGCTCGCAAAAAACCCCGACGAGAAGCACTGGGAGGCATTCAGGAAGTATCTGCTCGGGAGCAAGGCGAAGTACTATAAGGTGTTTTACCCCAAGAAGCTGAAGACCAAGAACGACCTGCTTGCCGCGTATGTAATCATATACGACTCGAAGTACCTGCCCATGTTTAGAATACCTGTCATAATGAAGACGAAGACTGGAATGCAGGGAGCAACCATATACTTCAAAGAGCTGCTTAACACCAACAAGGATTACAAGGAGTGGATATCATGATACAACAAAACCTGAAGGAGCTGGAGGAGAGGAGCATTTATATAATCAGAGAGGCGAACATGAAGTTCAAGAATGTGGCTGCGCTTTGGTCGATGGGAAAAGATTCTACAACCATGCTCGCATTGGCAAGGAAAGCATTCCTGGGCAAGGTGCCCTTCCCGGTTATTCACATAGATAACCGAATTGATTTTCCAGAAACATATTCTTTCAGAGAATATCTAACTAAGAAGTGGAAACTGAATCTCATAGTGGCGTACAGCGAGGTGAAGCCCGACTCCATCGGATCTGCATGCTGCGGCAGGAACAAGCCTGAAACGCTGAAGAAGATTATGAAGGAGCACGGCTTCGACGCGCTTATCGTATCGATACGAAGGGATGAGCACGGGATAAGAAGCAAAGAGAGATATATGAGCCCGAGGAACCAGAAGTTTAAGTGGGACTATAAGAATCAGCCTGCTGAGCTGTGGGATGACTATGCAAGCAAGCTCGACCCTGGAAGTCACGTTAGAGTGCACCCATTATTGGACTGGAATGAAATCGACGTATGGAGCTACATAAAGCAGGAAAAGATTCCAGTAAACCCCTTGTATTTTTCCAGAAATGGTTTCAGGTACAGAAGTTTGGGCTGCACACATTGCACGGTGCCGGTAAAATCCAATGCAAAAAATGTGGCCGACATAGTGAAGGAGCTCGAAACAACCAGAATCGAAGAAAGATCTGGCAGGAGCATGGACAAGGAGAACGAGTATGTGATGCAGAGGCTCAGGTCCCTTGGTTACATGTAGAGGTGATTCGGTGAGATATGCAATAGTTATGGGCTACGGCCTGTTTGATCCAAAGACGGCCAGGAATAGCTACAAGGGGTATCTGAGAGATGTCGCAACCTTCGCGAACGGCGGCAATGCAGACGCGATAGTGTTGTGCGGCGGGAGCACTAATATTAAAAAATCCGGCGAATCGGAAGCCGCCTCCATGGCCGATTACATAGAACCAATGCTCAAAAGGCCAGTCAGAATAATATTATCAGACAGGTCTACGACAACACTCCAGAACATAGAGTTTGCAAAAAGATTAACAAAATTTAAGAAAACCGACAAAGTGACAGTGTTCTGCCACGATGTAAGATTGCCAACAATCATATGGTTTATTCTCCACTACTGGTTCGGATTAAGGCAGAAGCAGATTACAAATGCGATTCTGGATTACTACGCGGCTTACTACAAGAAACGCTACACTACAGAAGGAATCGGCAGGGAGATGACAAAGGAATTCAGATACAAAAACGTGGCTGTGCGTTCGCACACTCTTGATACCACACTGAACGAAGCCATAGGGATAAACACGCTCGCAATTGTCGAAATCCTGGCGTTCTATAATCCTGAACTGCGCAGGCGGATAACGAACATCATAAAACTAAGACGCAGGCTTGCAAATATAGAGGAATACAAGAGGAGGAGGTAAAGTGATAGTTAGGAACATCACACTATTGGGCCACAAGGATCACGGTAAGTCCACCCTGATCGGGAATCTGCTTATGCTGACAAATTCTGTCACGCAAATCAGGATAAAAGAAGCGCAGAAGTACAGCAAGAGACTGCACAAGGATTTCGAGCCGGCATTCATACTAGACAGCTTCCATGAAGAGAGGGAACACGGCCTGACGATGGATATAACCAGGGCGGAGATCGCCTACAAGGACGTTGCGTTTTCCTTTATAGACGTGCCGGGCCATGAGGAGCTGATAAAAAACATGATAAGCGGGGCCTCATATGCGTCAACTGCGCTTCTTCTCGTGTCTGCGCAGAAAGATGAAGGCATAAGGGATCAGACGAAGAGGCACCTCTTCATAGCAAAGATGATTGGGATAAACCACCTCGTCGTGGCGGTCAACAAGATGGATTCCGTAGGTTTTGGGGAGGGAAGCGTTGAAGATATAAAAAATAGGATATCAGGATTCATCGGCAAGATGGGATTCCAGGGCAAGAATGTCGTTTTTGTACCGGTATCAGCGTATAAAGGCGACAACCTGGTAAAGAAGAGCAAGAACATGAAATGGTACAGGGGCAAGCCACTGCTCGATCTCATCTATGAGAAATCTGGGCACAGCGGCGCAAAGAATGACGGCGCCCTCAGGATAGTGCTACAGGGATTCCTGGATGGGAGAAGGAACCTTGTGACTGGAAGGATTGTCAGGGGCCATATAAAGATAAAAGAGAAAGGTACATGCATAGTGCCGCTTGACGTAAATGTATCTGTAAAGGGCATCATAGTCAAGGGGAGGAGGGTGAAAGGCGCGAAGGTAGGCGAAAACGTAGCGCTCGAGCTGGAGGAGGAGATAGCAGACGAAGTCCGCGGCTCGATAATGTGCGGCGAGCTCTATTGCCCGATTCCGAAAGACCTCATAAAGGCGCGCGTATTCCTGACCAGACCTATAGGCAAGAGCCTGTCGATAAGGTTCAATGGCGTGGAGATCAGCTGCAAGTCGATAAAGCCGATAGGTTATATAGACCCTACTACCGGGGAGACGAGCAAGACGGGCAGGATGGCTGGGCTTTCGGTGATAGACGCGGAGGTCAAGCTGTCAAAGCGCATACCGGCCGAGAGGTTCGAGGACACTCCGGAGCTCGGCAGGTTCGTCCTCTATTCAGGAAAGGAGTTCGCTGGGATAGGGACGGTGCTTTAAACACGAATGGACATAGTGTAGCTTATGCCAAACTGGATGACCCGCAATGTATTGCTGATATCCTTTTCTGCATTCTTCTCTGATTTCGGCTACCAGGCGGTTCTTGCTGCGTTGCCTGTGTTCATAGTGATAACGCTCCATGCCCCAGTCTACGTTTTCGGGATAGTGGTCGGCGTCTCCTATGGAGGGGGCTCCATACTCGCGTATATCGGAGGGCGCCTTTCAGACAGGTATGGAAGGAAAAAGATAGCCATACTGGGTAACGCCCTTATCCCGCTTTTGTCGCTTACAGGCATATCTTCTGCATTTTATGAGGCTGCGGCGTTCTTCTCATCCGGGTGGCTCTTCAGGAATTTCAGGTCTCCAGCAAGGAGGGCGCTGCTAAGCGGCGAGGCGACCAAGGAGACAAGCAGCAGGATATTCGGCTTTCTCAACGCGTTGGACGTGGGAGGCGGCGTGCTCTCCGTATCTGTGATGCTCCTGCTTCTTTATCTAAAGGTCAACCTAGGAGAGATAATACTGCTCAGCGCATTGCCCATAACGTTCGCTACTGTGCTCCTGCTGCTTGTAAAAGAACGCAAGATCCCTCCCGCCCGTGCCGCCAGGGAGATGCAGAGGACTTCCATAGGCAATGCATCGAGCAAAGCATATATTGGCCTATTGATTGCCACGGCGTTGTTCGGGTTCAGCTTTTACAGCCTTGGCTTCCCCATACTCACCATAGCGCAAAGCCAGGGCAGCAGCACCGCGGGTTTCGCCGCGTATGCGATATTCCTTTTGGCGTCGGCACTGTTCGGCTATTATATAGGGAGCAGGAAGCTCAGGCTGATCCGCTCCCTGGGGCTTTTAGGGTATATACTATCTGCGGCTGGCACCATGCTGCTCGGCCTGTCCTACGTTTGGAGCCTGGGCATCGTGGGCATGTACATATCAGTGGTATTGATAGGCATGGGGATAGGGACCATTGACACGCTCGAGCCGAGCCTGATAACAAAGATAAAGCCAAAGTCTGAGACAGGCAGGGGCATGGGCGCGCTGACCGGATGGAGGAGCGCGGGTTTATTTTTCGGCAACATTATAATGGGCGCCCTTTATTACCTGAGCCCGTTCTATTCTTATGCTTATGCAGCAATCGCATCGCTGCTCGCAGGGATTCTCCTGCTTTATTTCGGCAGGAGCTTCAAGAATGCTATCTGATTCAGCAGAACGCGAACGATGCGTAGTTGACCACGCTTGATGTGTCTTCTGTAGCGTCTCCGGAATCGGAGTTGTGGAGTAGAATGCCTTTGCTGGCGCTATACATCTCCTTTGCATACAACAGTGACGTTGCTATCGGACCATAGCCGCACGCGCTTTCATGAGAGTTTTCCTTCAGTTCGTAAAACCTATCCAGATCCATCTTCTCTAGCTGCTCGAAGAGTGGCTTGTCCTTTCTTGCCGCCACTTCTCTCGATTCATAATGGTTGAAATCAGAGCTGGCTATCACAATGGCGTTTCTGCCTGTAGCCTCTATTGCGTTTATGGCTGCATTGGAAAGAAGGCCTGCAGCTCCTGCTCTCTGGTCGCCCATGCAGATGAAGCAGCATCTTACATCTGGGAAGAGCTGTTTGATGAAAGGGAGCTGCACCTCTATAGAATGCTCGTCCCTATGCGCCGCTTCGTCCTTGTCTATCCCTTGCGCCTTTGCAATGGTGTTTGAAAGCTCCTTGTCGTTTTGCACCACCCCCAAAGGGGTCTTCCAATCCTGCATCGACACCGCAATTGGCCTGCCGGCGCCAGTGTGATTCGGCCCTATGACTATAAACGTTTCTATTTCTTCGATGTCCTTCTTGCCCAATATCGCCGCGAAGGCATAAGCTGCAGTCCTTCCCGAGTATGCGTATCCGGCGTGGGGGGCAATATACGAGACAGCGCTCTCGATGTCGTGGGATAGCCTGGCCTCTTTTATATAGCCGTCTATCATATCTGCAAGCCTATCCTTATCAGAAGGGTAAAACGTACCAGATACCGCAGGTTCCCTCATCCAATCCCATATATATCAATCAAAAACTTTATATTTCTCAAAAATAATGATAGGGTATGGCCGGAAGCGCAGATGCCTACCTCGTAGGCGGGGTTACATATCCCCCCAGCGAAGAGCATGCAAAGATCTACAAGAATATAGAGGATGAGCCGCTGATATGGAAAATAAAGGAGCTGGAGGCCAGGCTTCCAGACGGCTTCTCACGGCAGAAGGAAACAACCGAATCCCAGAAGGAGGTGCTGAAGCTACTCCTCGATGATTTCGAGAAGCTGCTTAAGGTAAAGTATGGGTCGCTGGGATATCTCGTGAGCACACCCTCCGAGTATATCGTACACAAGTACGGAGTGGACACCGATGAGGATTTCTGCTATCTAGAAGGAGGAAGCAGCATACAGGTGAGGAACGGGGCACTCAACAGAATGGTAACCGGCGGGGGAGGGCGCGCATGGATGGGAGAGCGTGGCCTTCTTATCTCCGACCCCGAGGAAAACCAGGTTAACATTAGGATGACTGACGACGCAATAAAAGAGATAATGGCTGCTATAAAGAAGAGACTCCAACCCTGAGAACACGGTGGTAAATTGAAGCTGATTCTCTACGTAGACATGGACTGCTTCTTCGCCGCGTGCGAGGAGGCGAGGCATCCCGAGTTGAGAGGAAAGCCGCTCATAACAGGCACCTCTCCAGAAGAGACGAAATTGAGGGGGGTGGTGGAGTCGGCTAATTACGAGGCCCGCAAGTTCGGGATACATAGCGCAATGCCGACGTCCATGGCGTACAAGCTCAAGCCTGACATAATATACATGCATTCGGATGAACAGTATTATGAGAATGTGTCGCGGCACATCATGAAGGCTCTGTCGAATTATGGGTACAGGATGGAGGTGGACAGTGTAGATGAGGCGGCACTCGAGATAGATGTGGAAGACTGTGCGGCGGCGGAAAAACTTGCGAAGGAGATTAAAGAAAAGATAAAAAGGCAATTCAACCTTCCCTGCACTGTCGGGGTAAGCTCTGGCAAGATCTATGCGAAGATGGCATGCGATAGCGCCAAACCTGATGGGATCATGATAGTGGGAAAAAAAGACGTGGGTGCCTTCCTGAAAGACAAAGGCATTGGGAAAATCCCGGGCGTAGGGAGGAAGACCGAGGAAAAACTGGCTGCCATGGGCATAAAGACCATAGGTGATCTTTCAAACACAGGCCCTATGGCGCTGATAAACGCGGTGGGCTCGTTCGGAAAGGAGCTTTTTCTGATTGCAAATGGTACAGATGAGAGCGGCGTGGAAGAAAGCTCTGGCGCGATGTCGATAGGCAGGGAAAGGACGCTCGACAAAAACGCGAAAGAGGTCGTGGATATAGAGGAAACGCTGGATGCGCTCGCGGGCGAGGTTATAGCAGAGGTGAAGAGGCAGGACCTTCGCTTCAAGAATGTCGGCGTTAAGGCGCGCTATTTCGATTTCACGGATAGGGTGAAAAGCAGGAGCCTGACCGGGTACTCTGATTCGAAAGAGGTAATTCTTTCCAATGCAAAATCGCTTTTCAAGGAGCTTTTTGGGGATAAGCCGGTAAGAAAAATAGGGGTCAGGGTGTCCTCGCTGATAAGCACGCGCGGCCAGAGGCGCTTAGTCTAATCATTTCTGCATATTCTGGAAGTACTCCCTCACCCTTAGCGCCGCCTTTATGCCTGAAGAGGAGGCTGTGCCAGCTTGCCTGTAGAACTTGTCTGCATTGTCGCCTGCCACATAAACGCCTTCTATCTCAGTTAAAACCTCTTCCTTTGTTACTATGTAGCCTTGGTCGTCAAGCTTCAGCTTGCCTTTTAGAAAACCAGTAGCTGGAACATGGCCAATTGCAAGGAATACGCCCTCTATCGGCATATCCGTAAGCTTGCCTGAATTGTCCTTAAGCCTGATTCCTGTTACGCTTTTCTCCCCAAGTATCTCTACGACTTCGGTATTCCATATCACCTTTATCTTGGGGTTTGAGAGGACCTTTTCCTGCATTACTTTGCTGGCACGGAAGGAATCTCGTCTGTGTATTATGGTAACACTTCTGCAGAACCTCGTTGAAAAGAGAGAATCTTCCATTGCCGTGTCTCCTCCGCCTATGACCGCTATATCCTTATTCTTATAGAAAGGCGAGTCGCATGTAGCGCATGTGCTTACTCCGTGGCCCAGTAATCGTTGCTCCGATTCTATCCCGAGCATTCTGGAGTTGGCGCCAGTGGCAACTATCACGGCGTTTGCCTCGTATTCATTTGATGCTGTGCGCACCTTGAACGGCCTCAAGCTGAAATCGACATCTACCACGTCTTCATTGACAAATCTGGTACCGAACTTCTCGGCCTGCTTTCTCATTCTCTCTATGAGTTCAGGTCCATCTATGCCATCAGGGAAGCCCGGCATATTTTCCACTGCTGTGGTAAGCATTAGTTGGCCCCCTTGAGCGCTGCCGCATATAAGCAGGGGGTTGAAGCCTTCTCTCGAAAGGTATATCGCAGCGCTCAAACCGGCCGGCCCTGATCCTATTATTATTGTATTCTCAACCATTCAAACACGAAAAGAGTTTTTAAACATATTTTTATGCCGCACAACCTTTTTATTATGGTGCATCGCTATTATTTATGATTGTATGAGAATGGCAGCAATGTTCTGGATTGCAATATCGACAGGGGTGCTGATAACGGTTCTCAGTTCTTTTGTTCCTGCTACTCCGGGTGGGGGCTTTGTTGGGGCAACGTGGTGGGGTTTCCCTGTAGCGTGGCTGGTCAAGATGGTGGTTGCGCCGCAATACAATCCATACACCCTAGGGCCATATGGGATATTGGGCTTCTTAGCCGACATAGTTATATGGTTCATTGTTGCACTGATAATACTTGCAATAATAAACTTTGCAGGCAGGGGGAACGGCAGACGCCGCAGATGATGCATCAATCCCTTCTCATTTCCAGAAGGGCCATTACAGATATCATCTCCTGCTCTGGTGTCATTCTGCCAGAATTAAGCACAAGATGGTACAGTTTCCTGTCCCTGTAATCAACTTTGAAAAGGGTACGGCCCATCTTGAGCTCGTCCTGCTCCCTATCTCTTAGGATTCTTCTTATCTCTTCTATAGGTTTTCCAGAATAATCGGCCCTTGTTGAGGCACGCTGCGCCCTTATTTCAAGGTCAGCATCGACAAAGATGCGCACCACCCTGTTTATGTCGAGGTAAGATACAAAACGAGAATCTGCTATCACATTCCCACTTTCAAATTCCGCCTTCGCCTCCTGATTTATTCGAAGATTGTCTTCAACTGTGGTGCCGCGCCAATATTCTTCGAAGCTTACTTCGCCATTCGGGTACTGTTTTGCCCACCGCTCCCTCCAGAGGCCCCCCAGAGACCTGACAGGCAGGTGGAATTGATCGGCAAGCATTCTTGCAAGCGTTGATTTACCTGAAACAGGTAAACCCGATATCGCTATGCCTTTTGGCTTTTCCGAGGTTCTTTCCGAAAGCATGTTATTATCTGGTTTTTACAGATATTTATATCTGGCAGTGCTTGCAGGCTTTGGAGCGCGTATATGTAATCCTTTAATTTACTCCGCCGAGATTTGGCCTATTGCATTTCATCCTCGCAATATATCATTAAAATATGATCAGCGGAATCTGCATCTCATCGGCACTCATGCCTCCATGTGTGCCTACCTGGCCTTTAAGTCTGTCGAACCATGGTTCGTATTGGCCTCCCTCGGCGTAATTTATCGAGTAATTTCCCTTACTGATAACTATATGAGTACCGAAATTTTCCCTCTTCTCTTTCTGTGGATTTGCCCTCCCAAATATCCCTTCTGCCAGCATTTCCTCCGATTTGAATATTGTGCCATAATCGCCGAATTCCTCGTTAAACACCTCTTCCACTTTTTCTTCTTCGCCTTCTTTGGACTCGAAGAACATCGTCCTGGCATTGCCCCACGGAGGCCGTTTCAGCAGCATTGCCAGCTTGTCTGAACTGCCAAACTCCTTGAATTCAGAATCCTTTACAATAACGTGGCCGTGATCCGCTGTGACCACTATATTGTATCCGTTATTCCGCGCTGAAGCGTAAAGATTACCTAAGAGTTCCATCACCTCCGCCGCTACAGAGATGCTCTCTTCAGACATATAGCCGTGCATGTGCTCTGTGTGGTCCAAGTCACCATAATATACCAGTATGTTTCCATGGTCGCCTTCTCTAATAATGCCATCCATAACATTGTGTAGGTCTTTGATTGTTGAGTATTCTACGCCGTGCAAATCACTCATGATCCGCTTGCCGATTGGGAACTGCTGTATGCTTTGGGGGAATATGCCTATTCCTTTTGCAGCCTGAATTTTATGCAGATTGTAGTTCGTTGGGTAAATCATATCATAGTCAACGCCAGTAACTTTCTTATCTCCGAATAGCTCGGAGAAATTCATTATGTTCATCAAACCGAATCGGCCTACCGGTTGTATATCTCCTATTACGCCATGTTCCGAAGGCAGCATGCCGCTGAACAAAGAAGACATCACACACAACGTCACAGATGGGAAAACCGTAGTAATCATATCCAAAGATGCATTGGCGAGGATTCCTTTTGCCTTCATGCTCCTTGATTGAAGTTCTCTGAGCAAGTTGAAGCCAAATCCGTCTATCAGCATCAGGATTTTATTCTCTCTATCGCCAGTGAGCTCTGAGTTCTTGCCGTTTGCAATGTCACTCATCACCTGAAAGTTGCTTTTTTTGAACTCAGGAATTACAAGTTCATTTTCCTGCAGCTTTTTTGATATTCTCCCCACTTAATCACATATAACATATTATTCAATTTTTAATAACCTTGTTTTATTCGTACTAGCAGAGATTATTTCTGCGTTAGTACAGCGAAGAGAATAGCCTTTTTTTCTGCTCCTCTTCCAGCGGCATTATCCTGGCATTTGCAGAGTCTATCGCCTTTCTAGCTGCATGCTGGAATGCTTTTGACTCGTCGAGGCAGTCTGCAATCTCTGAAATGGCCTGCTTTGCATGTATGTATAGAGGGTCTTCTGCGTGCTCCTCCCGCATTAGCCTCTTGATCTTTTTGCTCCTTTTCTCAAGCGCATTTATCCTAGAATCCAATCTCCCTTTCAGCAGCCTCTCAGCTCTGTCCGCTCTTTCTTTCCAGTTTGTTACGGAGTGCGCCAGCCCTACAACCTCGTTCCTGCTTCCTGACGACCTTGCTGCCCAGATGAACGCGGAATAGTCGGACTCTCTCAACTTCATATAAATGCTTATGAACCTTTTCTCGATCTCCATCGCCCTCATGCCTTCAGATGCAGGGGCATCGGCCCCGCCGCCACCCTTCGAAAGCGTCAAATATGCCATGTTCAGCTTCTTCATCATCTCCTCTGAATTGTTTATTTTTTTGACGTCTGGATGGTACTGCATCGCCTTGCTCCTGTATGCCTGCTTTATCAACGCTTTGTCTTTGGTGGGCTTTATGCCGAGAACCCTGAAATATGATGCATCATCTGGCTTGACTTCTGAGCCGGGCGCAATGAGGCTCATCTCTTTCTCTACTTCAGAGATCTCCCCCATCGCCCTTTTTATCTCTGATTGGACCTTTTTCCTTGCCGAAGCAAGCGCATGCCTCTTGATGCCCAAATTTATCCTGTTTACAATGCCCAATCAAATCACACGGTGCCAACGCTCGGAGCGCGTATGAAAATTATGCCTCTGCGCTCTCGGAAGCGAGCAGGTGCTCTACGCTATAAAGCTGTTTCTTTGGGGCCATAAGCTGCGCAATCCACCAGAATATCACTGCATATATTACCGCCACAAACATGTCGTATGGGAAGGGGATAAAGTTTGTGCCTCCTGTTTGTGTCCCTCCGATATAAGAGAGCAAGATCATGCCTGCTATGAATATTGGTATCCATATCGAGTGTTTAAGGTTTAGCAGCCTCCATTTGGATTTGCTTGCTTGGTAAATGAAAAAGATGCTTCCAAGTAGGGTAGCGCCAAGCGCATACAAAGTTGTGGGATATGTAGCCCAATATATTAGCAGTGCCGACATCACAAATGCAACCAAAGACCACACATTTACATAAGGGATCTTAAATGGCCTCTTTACGTTTGGATAGAGCTTCCTGAGAGCAGGGAGCGAGGCGGAAACAAGAGCAAAATTCACAACCGCTGCCACTACAACGAAGTCTACAAGGGAGTACCATGATGGCAGTGGTATTATGAAGACAACCGCAAGGATGGCCGCGAGCGCGAGGGACCATACCGGGACGCCGTTTCGGTTGATTTTGCTGAATGCCTTTGGAAGCGCATTTTCTTTCGAGAATCCGAATATTATCCTGGCCGCGCCCGTAAGGTATACTCCAAATGTACCAAATGGCGAGAAAATCGCAAACAGCAGTGCAAGAATTACAAGTATGCCGAGAACAGATCCTGCAAATGCCGGTACGGTGTTTGCTCCCAGGTGCATAAGGTCTGCAAGGGGTGAGCTCAACGAGGCTACGCTACTCCATGTGCCCTGCGCAACGCCGAGTGCGGTCCAACTTACAGCGCCGACTATCACTATGGCCATGAGCACGTAGAATACGCTCTGTACGGCCAGTGTTGTGCCTATCGCCTTAGGCACGTTCTTCTTTGGATCCTTCATCTCTCCGGCCATGTCGGCTACCTGCCTGTATCCTCCGAAAGAGAATAGTATGCCTGTTGCCGGGATTGCTATGAGCACACCCGCCCATCCGTACGGAAGGAATCCGGTGGCTGTAAAGTTGCTTGCATGGAAAAGGAATAATGGCACAAGCAGTATGAGTACCGCTACAGTAGCGATCTTTAGGTAGGTAAGCCCTGAATTGAACTTGCCGAACTTAGATATCCCCATGAAGTTGAGTATTCCGAAAAATATTGTTATGAGTATTGCGACGAGTATCCCCGGGGGTGTGAGAAGGCCCGTACCTGACACAACGTGATAAAGCCCTGGAACCCAGTACGACGCATACTGCGCAACAGCAACTCCCTCTATCGCTGGTATAATTGCAGACCAGAGAAAGAGCGCCCAGCCAGATATAAATCCCCCATAGCTGCCGTATGTGTAATAGCCTATTCTTGCGCTTATTCCTCCTTTTGGCACCATAGACGCTATTTCAGCGTATGGTATCGTTATTATTGCAATCATTATGGCGGCTACTAGCCATGATATAATTACGGCGGGGCCTGCATAAGCGGTTCCGCCTGCCGCTGCAAAAAGTATTCCAGAGCCTATTGCCCCTCCTATTCCTATAAGCGCTGCGTCTCTTAGTGTGAGAGACCTCTTTAGTCTTGTGCCGGGATTTTTGTCATCCGCCAACGCAAAGCACCTAACCCGCTCCGATATTTGTTTCAATGAAAAAGCTTAAATAGGCAGAGGCACGCGGATGACGAGATCTTATACTTGGCTCTGGAGAAGACGGATTTTCAAATGTTTAGTTGGCAGATTTCCAAATCTACAACTCTTCTCTTTCTGCCAATGACATTCAAGCCCTCTACCAATAGGGCATAGGTGGCGCGTCCATATACCTAAAGAACCTTATAGAATGGTGGCCGCTCAACGGCAACGAAAACAACAGCGTGCCTGCAAACGTCTTGTTTGTACGCAACTGGTGGACTTCATTATGCAGCGCAAATTGATAAGACAAGCAAGCTTCAATTCAATGTGCCAGAGTTCAAGATAAAACGGGATGATAGCACAGGTGTTCGCAGTAAGGTGCTTAGCCTGACGCCTCAAGACCGCAAGAGGTTAGGCATAAACAAGTCAACTTTATGGTATATGCAGAAACACATAAAAGAAGGAAAGAAAGTTAAAATCTATGATAAAATAGTAAATAAATTGGATGAATAAATGGGGGCATTAAGTTTTTTAGGGTTGAAGTGGAAACCCAAACAAAATATGTTATATAGGGACGCAACTTGGAATTTTAAACATGGTCCAGTAATGGGAGAGGCTCAAGGACATTATAAAATTATG